>CAXBNA010000037.1:0-35068 GCA_963976915.1 uncultured Verrucomicrobiales bacterium | reverse complement strand
AATGTCGAAGGCTACGCTCCTCTTGATGAGCGGGAAACTCTTGCGCGTTTGTCATACGTTGCTTGTGCAATGATGCAGCGGGGAATCCAGCTGATCGGAAACACCGCACTTGTAAAACTACTTCATGAAGCAGCATCGGAAATGGAGCCGGAACTCCAATTTGCGAGGGTCTCGCCGAGCGAATTTATCCAACGAATCGAATACAGAAGCAGCCTTCTTATGCAGACGGGCTACCAACGCCTTGACGGTGAACTTCAACCCGTTTTCGAGTTCCGCCATCTCACCTTTCAGGAGTACTTGGCGGCTCGCGGCTTTGTTTCGGAGCAATATCCTGGACGGAACGAAGAGCAACCACTCGTGGACGTTCTTGCTCCTCATATTGGCGATGAGCGCTGGCAGGAAGTAATTCCTTTGGCCGCCGTCATGGCCGGCCGCAAGGCAGACCCAGTTATCAAACGGCTTACCTCTGTATGCGCAACGATTGAAATGGAGCAAAGCGAAGATGTTGAAGACGAGCCGTCGCGGGCTTTTTTGACATTGGGGCGGTGTTTGATGGAAGAAGTCACGCTGACTCCCACGACATTGCGTGCGGCATTGATGGTAGTCGGGCGTAAGGACGGACATCATCGTCCGACCCCGTTTGTTGAAGCGATTCTGAAAGGAAAGTTTGGAAACACATTTCGTGACGTATTGAAAGAAACCTATTTCTCGATGGGAACGAATTGGACTTACTTTGATGCGGCACTCAGCGACGCAGTGAGAATTGATCTCGGCAAAACGCGTGCGGACCTCTTGGATGCGGGATTGGCTGAAGAACTGTCCCGCAGCCTGTTGGATGGAGAACGCGAAGGAAGGGCTCGCGCCGCCTTGCTCGCGATGCAAATGGCGTTCGAATGCAAAGACGACCCAACCAAGGTCAGTCAAATACTCGGGCCATATTCGCAGACGTTTCGTCAGGGTTTTTCAGAGATGATTCTGTCTGAGGACCTCCCGAGCGTGCAAGCGGCGGCGTGGGCGCTTGCGTGGTTTGGGAATGCAGGAGTCTGGTCCGAACCTACACCGATCGAGACGATCATGCGGCTGTTCAAATATTGGCGCGAAGGGACTGCTTCTGAGCTGATTCGGAAGTCGGCGTGGGCTATCTCGTCGCAACCGTTGTTTCCAAGAGACGCTATCCCGGTGGAATCTTGGGGTGACTGTGAACTTTGGCTTGAATCCGAGTGGGAGGAACAAGTCTTGTCTGAGCGGTGTGAAGCAGCGATTATTGTTGGGTGGTATCGTCGCTGTCCTTGGTCAGATGGGGAGTTGGCGAAGATGATTGAAGATTATGCCAATAGAAGTGGTTGTTTTACGAACGCTCGGAAAATGTTGGCTGATCTAGGAAGCCCGGGAGCGCAGGTTTTATCCGAATGGGATAAGCCCAGGAAAGCAGCCAAAAGGATTCCGAGGTCTTCCTTAAAATAGCTGAGACGTAATCTAATTTCTTCGAGGAGGAGCCCGACAATGGCGCGCCGTACAAAATTCTGCCAGGCTACGACGAGTTCCACGCGGGGAACGCGCGGTGGAGGAGACGGTACGGGTTAGCGGGATGGCGAAGGTGTATGAGCGGGAGGAAGCGGCCTTCAATGATTACTTGCGTGCGCTGGCGGATGTGGCGAGAGCGATGTGAATGCGGGAGGAAGGAGTGATCTCGCGCGGAGCCGCTAAGGCGCGGGGAGGAGACGATGAAATGACGAATGCGGAATGAATGGCGGCAAGAAAACGCAGAAGATGGAGAGTGGAGGTTTTCGGGCGAGTGCGGGTCGGGTTGGGTATCGTGGCGTCAAAGTCGGTCGGGGAAAGTGGGAGACCCGCGCAGCTGTTCCCTACCATTCATGTCTGTGCAGACAGGGTTTCCGCGGGGGGTGGACGAAGCTGAAGTAGGCCGGACACTCTTGTCCGGCTTCGGCAGGCTGGAGGGTGTCGCTGGGCCTGGCGTCGGACAGGAGTGTCCGACTTACTGGATGGGGGCGGAGGAATGTGGTTCGCACAGTCTGCTGTGCGAGATCGCAGGCCGGGGGACGAACCTTCCGCACAGGGGACTGTGCGAACCACGATGGGGCGGATTGGATGTCGTTGGGCCAGATTCGGTCGAGAAAAGTTAGGGACCCGCGCAGCGGTTCCCTACCATTCATGTCTGTGAAGACGGGGTTTCCGCAGGGGATGGACGAAGCTGAAGTAGGCCGGACACTCTTCTCCGGTATCGGTTGGCTGGAGGGTGTCGTTGGGCCTGCCGTCGGACAGGAGTGTCCGACTTACTGGGTGAGGTGCGGAGGAACGTGGTTCGCACAGTCCGCTGTGCGAGATCGCAGGCTGGGGGGGCGAACCTTCCGCACAGGGGACTGTGCGGACCACGATGGGGTGAACGGACGGAGGAGGTGTGGCGGGTGGAGGGGGGAGTTTGCGAGACTTGGAGAAGAGGAGTGGTGGAGACGAGGAGGGTGAAAAAAGGGGAGGCGGGGTGCTGAGCGGTAGGGACGCGCTGTGCCGCGTCCGATTTGTTTTGGGATGACGTGGCAGATGGGGCGGTCAATGGGAACGGCATTCGACGAGGAAAGTCAGGGACCCGGCGCAGCGGTTCCCTACCATGGGTCTTTTGTGCTTGGGATGGATGACGGGTAGCCAAACGGCGCTCCCAGAGTGTGCTTCTCCCCTTGGTGAGCGTTTCTGGATCTGGGTCGGGAATTCTTGGCTACGTTAGGCCAGATTGTTTCTGAAGCGCGATCAATTCGCTGGTGAGATCGGCAAGGGGTTGAAGCTGCTGAAACAGCTCCTCGAAGCAGACTCCGCGGCATTCTTCGTTGCTCAATCCAGAAACCTGGTGTGGCAGTTTAAGCGCTTGAGTGCAGGTATTGAGATCCTCGGAAACGGTGTTTGTCATGACCGCGTGCGCCAAGTGGTTCCTGAGATCACGCATGGGTTCGAGTCGTTCGAAGAACCGGAGAAAGTCGGCCCGGTGGGCATCAAAGCGAGAATCCTCGATGAGCCTGCGGAGGCAATGAACGCGTTCATGAAAGGAGAGTTTGGCCAAGCGTCCCCACCGGGCTTCTGGCAGCGCGCGTTTGAGTGTTTCGAGAACGGCCAACTCCAATGCTCCGAAGTTGAGGATGAAGTTTCCGATGGTGCTGGGCCAATCGAAGCGGTCGGGAGTGGTGGGGGCCATGCGAGACGTGGGGAGACGGAGGGGAATGTCGAATGACGAATGACGAATGACGAATGACGAATGCGGCAGTCTCCGCGTTTCATCCCTAATCCCTCATCTCTGATCGCTCATCCCTGATCCCTGATCCCTCGATCACCTTATCGTTTCTCAATCCACAGGGGGGAGGTCCAGGCCATGTTGCCGTCGGTTTGTTCGATGCGGAGGTAGTAGCGGTTTTCGCCTTCGAGGGGTGAGGGGTCGGTGAGGGTGGTGTCGAGGTCTTGGGTGCCGGGCTCGAGGATTTGGTGATCCTGCTCGTTGCGGACGAGGGTGACTTTTTTGATGGGGGCGGTGCCGGCGATGTGGATCTGGAAGGTGGGGGGCTCGGTGGTGGTGAAGGCTTCTCCCATCATGTGCTGGCCGGAGCGGAAGTGGACGAAGATTTTGTCGGTGGCGGCAAGGGTTCGTTTGGCGTTGAAGCCGTCGATGATGCCTTCGCGGTCGAATTTCTCGACATAGACGCCGCCGAAGGAGGTGTGGGTGGAGATGTGGTCGCTGCTGGCGAAGACGCCGAGCTTGTGCCTGGTGGCGAGGGCGGTCTGGTAGGTGCCCTTGTTGTAGGCGGGCTTGGAGGGGAAGCCAGCTTCGAAGTCGGTGATGGGCGCGGGAGGCATGGGGTGCTCGTCCTTGGCCAGCCGGTGTGGGGTGTAGGGCTCGCCCTTTCTCAAGCCGACGGTGGGCTGGGCGAGGCCGAGGCCTTCGTAGCTGACGCGGGCGCCCTGGAAGATCTCGACGATGTTTTCGTGGGTGTTGTCGATGCCGTTGGGGTAGCGGGTCCAGTCGGTGCCCATGCCGGTGGCGCCGGTGTGGCTGATGACGGAGGCGGGCTGGCCATAACGCCGGAGTGCGTCCCAGACTTCCATGGGGGTGATCTCGCCAACGCCGGGCTTGATGGGCAGGTCGGCCTGCCACTGGGATTCGCGGTAGAGGGTGCGGTTGATGTAGAGCATGGGGCCGCCGTGCTGGGCAAAGACGATGTTCCGGTGACCCCAGGGGAACACCTGCTCGCGCTCGTAGGCGTAGAGGGAGGCGAAGTGCGTCGGTGCGTGGAAGACATCGACGTGGCGCTGAGTGTGCCACCACTCGTAGGGGTGGTAGGGCTTGGCGATGTCGGTGTGGTCGGAGGTGCCGAGGAAGTCGAGCCCGGCGAGGTCGTAGGCGTAGCGGTAGTGCTCGGTGATGCAACCGTCGAAGCCGGTGCGGCAGTTGGACTGGTCGGTGTGGCGGTGGAGATCACCCCAGACGAGGTGGTAGGTTTTCCCGCCGAACGTCCAGGTGTCGTGATCATCGAGAGCGCGGGGCGGGGTGGGCTCGTTGAGGTAGGGGGTGGGTTCGGGAAGGGTGGTGACGGCGTCAGGCTTCGGTCCTTCAAAGGGTGGCAGTGGGGCGGCACCTGCGGCGGAGGCGAGGTGGATGGCGGCGGTGCCGGGGGCTTTGGTTTTTCTCAAATCGGAGGGCCAGGTGAAGAGGAGGTGGCCTTGTTGAGTGGTGGTGATTTGGACACGGCGATCCTGACCCATGGTGCTGTCGGGGAAGGCGTGGGGCTCGCTCCACTGCCCGGCGGCGTGGTCGTAGCTGAGGAGGGCGGAGCGCCAGTAGGGACCGGTGTAGTAGCGGTAGGCGATCCAGACGGTGTCGCCAATGGCGGCGACGGTGGGGACGTTCAGCGCGTAACCGGGGCTGGGGGCGGGCGCGGGTGTAGGGCGGCCTTTCTCGATGACGGGGACTTCAGTGAAGGTGCCTGAGTCGAGGTCGTAGTGGCCGAGGAGGAGGCGTTTGTGGGCGTTGAGGCCGGTGTCGTTTTCGTGGCCGCGGGAGTCGAGGCCCCACTGGCGCTTGCCGCGCTCGGCGGCGATCCAGAGGCGGCCATTGCCGTCCCAGGCGATGGAGGCGCGGCCCTCGTATTCGGGCGAGGTGGTGAGGGCGGTGTCGGAGACGAGGCCGTCGGGATGGACATGGGCGAGGCGGAGGTTGAACTCGTCACCGGCGGAGCTGTCATAGACGATCCAGGCACCGGTTTGGGAATCGAAGGCGAGTCGGGGTTCCCAGCAGCCGCCGGTTTCGGCTGGAATGGTGATCGCGTTGCTCCAAGCTTGGGTGGCGGGATCCCAGTGGCGGGTTTGGATGCGGGAAGCGCCGGGCGTGATGTGCTGCCAAGTGACCCAGACGCGTCCCTCCGAGTCGGCACCGGCGTGGGCGAAGGACTGCCCCGCAGTCTTGGAATCGGCGAGGAGTTCTTCGTCGAAGAGGGTCTCGCCCTGAAGGCGGCGGGCGCGGAGGGTGACGACGTCCTGGTCATTGACCTGCCCCCAGAAGCACCAGACGGCACCGGAACCGTCGATGGCGAGGGCAGGCTGGTGGAGGACGCCGGGCTCGGAGATGGGAGAGGTGATGGGTTCCAGGCCTTCGGCACCCTGAGTGGCCATCCGGAGGGTATCGGCCTTTCCATCGTGCTCGATGTAGGCGACCCAGACGCGGCCATTGGCATCGAGGGCGTGGACGGGGAAGTCGCGCTGGACGTCATCGGCGCCGAAGGTGAGATGCGCGAACGTCGGGACGAGGAGGCCGGGTTCGGCGGGGCCAGCTTTCGCTTTCTTCGCGGCCTTGGCTTTGGCAGGCGCTTTTTTGGCAGGCGCTTTTTTGGCAGGAGCGTTCGCGGATGGCTTCGAGTCTTTCGACTGGGTTTGGGCAAACAACGGCTGAGCGGCGAGAAGACTCAGGACAAGGAGGGCGAGAAATCGCGCGGGAACTGGAAACATAGGCTGATCAACGACCGGAGCCCCTCCGGACTATCAATCATGCGGCGTCGCGTTGCCGCAGCAGGGGGGCGATCAGATCGTGGGTGGAAGCGAGCCCGACGGGTTGCCGATCCGCATTCAGCACGACGGCGACTTCGCGGCCCTTTCGACGCAGAGACTGAACGGAACGGAGGGCGGAGGCGCTGGCCTTCACATGCTCCAGCACGCGCATGTGCTGCCGTACTTGGCGATCATTGGGGATGTTGGCCGGAAGGCTGTCCAACTCGAGCAGGCCAACGAAGTCTCCGGAGTCGCTGAGGACCGGGAGGGTGGAGACATGGTTCTCGCGAGCGAGGATGAGGGCGGTGGCCAAGGGCACATCGCTGGCGACGGCGATGCTGTGATTGAGGGGGAGCATCAAATCGGCCGTGGTGAGGCTCTTGTACTTAATGATGCGATGGATGAGCCCCGTCGCGCTGGGCGAGAGCTGATCGCGAGCGCACAGAATGGAGGCGAGATTGGCGAGGTCGTCGCGGCTGACCGATTGGGAAGGGGCTTCCTGGCGGTCACCGAGGACGGGGAGGGTGATGGCGCGGAAGACCGGGCGGAAAAGCCCGACGAAGCGCACGAGGGGCGTCAGGTGGCGAAGGGACCGAAAGGGAAAGCGGCGGAAGAGTTTCTTGGGAATGACCTCAATGCCCACAAGGAAAACGGGAAGCGAGAGGACAAAGGCCATGACGTAGCTCCAAAAGTCCGACACGCCGAGGACATACCAAGCCAGGATCAGAAAGGACGCAAGATTGGTGACGTGGTTGGCGACGGTGACGCATCCCAAGAGGGCATCGCGGTCTTCCAAAAGCGGCAGGAGTTTCTGGGCGCGGGAGTCGCCTTCGTTGGCGGCGTGCCGAACTCGGACGCGGCTGACGGAAAGAATGGCGCTCTCGACCCCGGAGAGAAGGAAGGAGACGGTGAGGAAAAGGAGCACAGCCAGGATCATCATGCCGGGACCTCCTCACGGGTGGGGCTGAGCAGGCGGATCTCGATCTGCTGAATGCGCGCCTTCACCACGCGGCGCACTTTGAGTTCAGCACCGTTTTCCAAGGTCAACCGTTCGCCAGCCTTGGGTACATGCCCCATCAGGGTGAAGACGTAGCCGCCGATGGTGTCGACTCCCTCTGCTTCGAACGACAGGGACAATTTTTCAGCAACGTCCTCCAGACGGGTGCCTCCATCGAGGAGATAGCGGCCCTCCCCGAGGTCGATCATCTCACTTTCCTCGCCCAGCCAGGGGGCGGCTTCGTGCAGCACCCAATCGGCAATTTGTGCCTGAGTGATCAGGCCTTCGAGCCCCCCATACTCGTCGACGATGAGGATGGGAGTGTCCGGTCCGACGAGATGGTTTTCGAGAGCATCCAAGACCGGCATCGTCTCCGGCACAAAGATCGGAGGTTTCATGAAGGACTTCCAGTCGGGGCGTCCGCTCAAGCGCCAGATGGAGGTGTCGATCACGCCCTCGACGACATCGGGTGTTTCTCCATGGACCACCACGTAGCGGCCCGCCGGACGGTTGAGGATCGCGTGGGCATCGGCATCGGTTTCTTCGACGCTCATGAGAGGGAGGTCGGTGCGGGGGATCATGCAATCGCGGACGTCGAAGTCTTCAATGTCGAGCACTTCACGGATCATGGATGCCTCATCGGCATCGAGCTGCCCCTGCTCCTCCCGCATCTCGACGAGCGTATCAAATTCATCGCGGGTGATTGGCATGCGCATTTTCAGATCGCTGGGAACGAGTTTCCGGAGGATCGAGTCGGCGGTGAAATCGGCGAGTTTGGTGATCGGATCCAGCACGGCACGAAATGGGGCCAGCCAGAGTAAGCTGCTTTCCAGAACGGCTCGGGGAGAACGTGCGGCCATAAGTTTCGGTATGACATCGCCTAGCAAGACCGTGGCCAAGAATAGGCCCATGCCGCAGATCCATGGATTCCAGCCCAAGATTTTCAAGGGCCCGGTGACCAAGTGCAGACCGAGGGCGGCGAGGGCAAGGTTCAGGGTGGCACTGATCAGGAGGGCCCGGTGAAGGTGCTCGAAGGGGTTCGAGATGATGCTGCGGAAGCGCCGGGCTGAGCGGCTGGCCATCTCCGAGGCGTCGACATCGGAAACGTCCTTGAGGCTGTGGATCGCAGTCTCCGTCGCGGAGATGAGGGCGAGGAGGATGAGGAGCGATCCGTAGATGAGCCCGTGGGCGAGCAAAGACATGACGAGGCAGGCGGCACCCGGAGGAAAACTTCTTCAACCAAGCACGAAACGAAAAGTCTCGCGTCCTCGGGGAGGGGGTCAAGGTGGAATTCAGAGAGAAAGGGGCGTGGGCGTGTGACGAAATCGCCGCTGGCCGGAATTGCTTCCTTGGAATTGGAAGCGGCATCTGATAATTAATGAGGACAACCCAACCATGGAAGTTCCCTTTTCCGTCATTGCCATCCTTTCTCTCGCCGCGAGCCTGTTTTTTCTGAATGTGACCCGGGATCCAAAAACGTGGCGCCTGCGCTGGATGGATCTGCTGGGAGTGATGGACATGGATGCCAATCGTGAGCGGCGAAAGTCGCAGGAATCCCAAGTGGTCGCGATGGCCGTGATGCTTTTTGTGCTGACGCTGGCGACGTCTCTGAGCTCGGCCTATTGGACGGTGGACCAAATTCGGCACCGAGGGAGGGTGAAGACCCGGTTTGAGCGCGAGATCGATTTGACCCGGAGTGAGATTGATGGCGTCCAGGGGAAGAGGTGAGTTTCGACTGGGTTTAGATCCGTCTTCTGGAGTGGACGGCCTGCCCAATCGGTGATAACCAACGCGCCTCTCCTTCTAGAACTTTTCCAGGAGCTTCGTCTCGCATGCCCCCCAAGCCTCTCAGCCCCACGTCTCTGTCTTCCCTGCTGGAAGATGACTCGAAGGCGGACCTTTGGCAGATGTCGAGGCGGTTTTGGCCCTATCTGAGGCCTGTCACCGGACGTTTCCTGTGGGGTCTGGGGCTGGGCGTCCTTGCTGCTGCCTTCAATGGCGTTCTGATCATCGCATTGGATCTTATTTTCTCGCTGGTGCTCGATGGGAAGTCCCAGACGCTGGGCGAAGACATCGACCTTCCGGTCATTGGAGTGATCAATTTGGCCGAGATGTTCCACTTGGATGAGGATCGTGCTGTGGGGCTGGTGACCGTGCTGCTGGCCTGTTCGGCGATTCCCATTCTGATGTTCATTAGCCGGTTCATCACTTACCTGAGCAACTACTGTATTTTTTGGGTGGGCCGCAGAGTCCTCTATCAGGTCAGGAGTGACTTGTTTACCCGGGTGATGTCCCAGTCGCTCGGATTTTTCAATCAGTCCAAGTCCGGGCATCTCATCCAGACCGTTTTCAATCAGTCGGCAGTGGCGCAGATCAATGCTGTCTCGGCGATTCAAACGCTGGCCAACCGGCCTCTGGCCATCATCTTCACACTGGCCGTTTTGTTCTCGAAGAACTGGTTTTTCACGACGATGTCGCTGGTGGTGTTTCCACTCTGCGTCGCTCCAGTGCTGATTATCGGGAGGAGGGTGCGAAAAGCCGGGGCGAGAGAGCAGGCCGAGACGGGATCCATGCTGGTGAAGATGCAGGAGGCCTTCGCGGGGATTCGCTTGGTGAAGGCCTACGGGAGGGAGAAGCACGAGACGGATCGCTTCAATCGCAGCAGTTGGGAAATGATGCGCAACATGCTGAAGTGGAATCGGGCGATGGAACTCGTCAGTCCCATTGTCGAGTCGGTGGCTTCAATCGGACTGGCTGCGGGACTGGTTTACGCGTGGTATTCCGACCTGAAGCTGGAAGACTTCCTCATTTTGGTCATGGCGCTGACGCAGATTTACCCACCCGCCAAAGAATTGAGCAAGGTGCATTTGAATCTCCAGCGCGCGTCCTTGGCCACCCGGACTGTTCTAGCAGTGCTCGACCGCGAGCCCGAAATCAAGGACGCTCCTGATGCGACGGAGTTGGCGGGTGCTGAAGGCGCCGTTTCGTTCCGGGGCGTCACCTTCCACTACAAAGAATCGGATGGTACGCCGCTGGAGCGAGCTGCCGTGAGGGGCATTGATTTGGAATTGGAGCCCGGAAAGTTCTATGCCTTGGTGGGACCGAGCGGATCAGGAAAGAGCACGCTCTTCTCGCTATTGCTGCGGTTTTACGATGTGGATCAAGGTGCCGTCATGGTCGAAGGCCATGACATCCGCAAGTTAACCCAGTTGTCTCTGCGGAATCACATTGGCATCGTCAGTCAGGACACCTTTTTGTTCCATGACTCGATCCGCGAGAATATCCGGTATGGACGGCTGGATGCCACCGACGAGGAGATCATTGACGCGGCGAAGAAAGCCCACGCGCACGAATTCATCACCCAGATCCAAGATGGCTACGATGCCGTGGTGGGGGATTCCGGTGCCAACCTATCTGGCGGGCAGAAGCAACGCCTCTCCATTGCCAGGGCGATTCTCAAAGATGCACCGATCCTTTTGCTGGATGAGGCGATGTCGGCGCTAGATACGGAGAGCGAGAAGATCATTCAGGAAGCAATCGAAGCGCTGTCCGCTGGAAAGACGGTGATCGCCATCGCCCACAGGCTTTCGACGGTTCTGGAGGCGGATCAGATCCTTGTGATGCGGGAAGGGGAGGTGGCCGCACGGGGCACGCATCAGGAGTTGCTGAAGTCGAGCGATCTCTATCAGAAGCTGTATCAGTTACAGTTCCAGGATTCAGACCCGTAGATTGGTGATACCGGGCGGTCTGAAATGTCGGGGGTTGAAGTGCAGTGTCGACAGGACGGGTCGTATGGGATGTTGGCTTGGGGGCTGCGTATTTTGATTAGCCAAGTGCTGATAATCCCGTGATTCAGCGAGGGGTCTTAGCTGCTCATGAGGCAAAAAGATCAAGATTAGCGAATAAATTATCTGGCTTTTATAGATTTTGTGAATAAAATGGGAGCAATATTGGTCACATCATGCCAGTTCCCTTCACATTTCAGGCCCAAAAAAGGTCGTCATCCCCCGAGTTTTCGGAATCTGCTTCGTTCTTGAAGCAGCCCGCAAAGCCTGCGGGAGGAGCCTTTTCGTCCACTCTGAGCTGGGCCAATGGCGGTGATGAACCTTCCGATTCTCCCGCGAGCCTGCCTGCGGAAGCGTTGTTTCGTTCCGGTGTGAATAGTTCACCAACGACGAACGTGGGTGAGAAGGCCCAACCCGAACCACGGACCATCCCGCCAAAACCCCGGATGGCCAGCCTGCCGTCGATCAATCCTCCTCCTGCAGCGTTCACTGCTGAGCGAAAGGTGGGTCTCTCTCCTTTCAAGGCTGAACGAATGCCTGAATCGGTCCAAGATCAGGCGTTGCCGAAGGCGTCCATCACTGCGCCATCGGAGCTCACGCTGCCAGCATCGGGACCCAAAAACGAGAAGCCAGCGGCCAAATCCGACCCGACTGCCGCGGTCTCATCTCCATTCTCCCCTCCAACAGCCAAAGCCGCCGCCACCCCGACTCTAGTTCCGAGTCTTCGAGAACAGAAGCTTCCCGCCACGGCGGAAGAGGGTTGGCGCGCGGCTGAACTGGCTGTGGCGAGGCGTGAGATCGCCCGACTCAAGCTCAAGTCCCAGCAGATGGAAGAGCAAATGAACGCGCTAAGGCGTCAGATGGACGATCTGCGCAGCGATCCTCCAGCTCCAGATCACCGTAAGGTGACCGTCATGCTGGAGCAGTGGATGAGCGTGCATTTAGATTCGGTCGTGGAACAGTCGGTTCGCCAGTTGTTCCGCCGCACGGAGGACGGAGAAGCCCTTGAAGAAGTACCGGAGCCTTGGTTCCGGCAGCAGCCGTTGGTTTCCATGTCGCACGCCGCACCCTTCCCAGAAAAGACCGCTCAAGAATCCCCCGACTCCGACTCGGAGCCACATTCCTCCTGAACAACCCATAAACGAACATGAACGGACTACGTCTCCGCATCCTCCTACCCCTCTGCCTGTTCGGCTTTTTGCCGGCGATGGGTGCTGCCCGATTGCAGGGCCTCCCACTGGACTGGTTTTTTGGCAACATTGGCGTGCTGCTCGGTGGTGGCGTCTTTTTGGCCGCCTACCTTCTCAGCGGCTGGGTGCTGAAACCCACGACAGCGGTGATGAAAGCCACCACCTCGGTGCTGCGCGGTGTCCCTCCCGAGGCGAAGACATCCGAGTGGCTGCCGTCGGACTTCTGGAAGCTGCGTTGCGACATCAACATGATCTTTGCCAAGCAACGTCAGGCGCTCAACGCGGCAGAAACGCATGCCTGTCAGACCGGCCAACGTCTTTTGAATGCGGAACGGTTGCTGAGAGAGGCATTCACCGCCCTGCAGGGGATTTTTTCCGCCAGCGATGAAGGGGTCGCGGTGATTGATGTGGAGGGAAACATCGTGGCCTCCAATGCGCGCATGGACGAATTCTTGGGGACCGCGGTCGAGGAACTCGAGGGCCGGGATACGAAGCATCTGCTTCCTGCCATGGCGTCCCGATTCGAGAAAGCGGAAGATGCATCGACGTGGCTGAGTCAGGCCATTGAGAGTGATGATCCGAAGATCCAGTTCGAAGGGCGGATTGCCCATGAGGAGTTTCGCGTTTTCTCGCTCCGCACCTCACCCCTAGTGACTGAGACGGGCGAGAATATTGGGCGCCTGTGGATCGTTCGTGACCAGACCAACATCCGGGCACTCGAAGGCCGCCTCCGTGAAGCACAGAAGCTTGGAAACTTGGGCCAACTGGCGGGTGGAATTGCGCATGATTTCAACAACATGCTCACGGCGATCCGCGGAAACATCACCATGGCTGAGATGACGCCTGGGGCGAAATCCTCCGACGTGCGCGACCGGCTCCAGGGTGCCAGCCAAGCCACCACAAGGGCGGCTCAGTTGGTGAAGAGCCTTCTCAGCTACTCTCGCCGCGGAGACGGCAAGGGACAACGCGTCCCGACCAATCTCAAACGAGTGCTTGGGGAGGTCGAAGGAATGTTGAAGCACAGCATCGATCCCAAGGTCACCATTCGTGTCCGTGCAGGCATGGAGGCATCCAATGTGATCGCTGATGGAGCCCAACTGGAGCAGGTTCTTTTGAACCTCTGCCTCAATGCGCGGGATGCGCTTCCCGCTGACAATGGCATCATCGAGATTGGCATTGAGAATGTGACCCAGCCTGCAGGTCCGGGCTCCACGAACTCGGATCTCGGCGACTATGCGGTAGTTTGCGTGCGTGACAATGGTCACGGCATTCCGGAGGAAGACAAGCTGCGCGTTTTTGAGCCGTTTTTCACCACCAAGAACTCCGGCAAAGGAACGGGTCTGGGATTGTCGATGGCGCAGGACATTGTCCGTGAGCATGGCGGCTGGATCGAGTTTGAAAGCGAGGTCGGTCGCGGAACGGAATTCCGTATTTATCTGCCGAGAACGGCAGAGATGGCGGCCGATGACCTTGAAGAGGGGCCGGAGGCACCACCCCCAAGCCAAAGTGTGGTCAGTGTTGCGCCCCCAACGCCGGGACGTCGTGGAACGATCCTCGTGGTCGACGACGAGGCGGCCGTGCGGTCGATCGCCGTCAACATGCTGAACTTCATGGGATACGGCGTAGTGGAAGCCTCCGATGGCCAGCAGGCGCTGGAGATCGTTCTGGGCGGCCGTGACGAGATCGATGCGATGATGCTCGATATCTACATGCCTCGTCTCTCAGGCCGTGAAACCTTCAAGCAAATGCGTGCCGCCGGTTGCGATCTCCCCGTGGTCGTGTGCAGCGGCTTCGTCATCGATCCGGATGAGTTTGTCATTCTTGGTGAGGGACGGACGCCTCCGGTGGACATCCTGCTGAAACCCTATTCTCTCGATGCGTTGGGCCGGGCACTGGCCAAGGCCACAGGCGACAAGGTGGCACCGGCTTCGCCGATGGTGCCTCCCCAGCATCAGCCAGCACTGGTTTCCTGAGGTCGGTTGGGAAGGTCGCGACGGGGTTATATCCGGCGCGCTTCCGTGACCTCAATCGCACTGATTTTCCATTCGCCGTCAATGGGCTCGACGAGCACCTTGGCGGTGTAGCGGTTCACTCGCGTGTGAGGATGCCCCCAGTGGGAAATCGTGCCGAGGGCCGTCCATTCGCAATCCGCAAGGAATCCCGGACCATCGGGGTTGGGTGAAACCTTTTCCACTCGGGCATCGAAGTCGATGACTTGAGTCCGGGTTCCCTCCCTTCCTTCGAGGGTGAGCGCACGGATTGTCTCCAGATAGAGTTCCCGTAGAAGCTCGCCATCCACACTGCGGGCCAGCACGTCATAGATGTCGGATTC
The DNA here is from genome assembly GCA_963976915.1 of uncultured Verrucomicrobiales bacterium. Lineage (GTDB taxonomy): Bacteria > Verrucomicrobiota > Verrucomicrobiia > Verrucomicrobiales > Verrucomicrobiaceae > CAXBNA01. Next base: position 20,725 of record CAXBNA010000037.1, on the reverse strand, counting down.
CGCCCGATGATCAAAGGCTCGGTAGGTGTTGCGCAGCAAGGGCTCCAGAATGGCCTGGGCATCCTCGGGCGATTCGATCTTTGGGGTGCTGCTTCCGCCTCCCACCTCGACGACGAGCATCATGCTCATCATGGCCGTGCCGAGAATCCACACGAAAAAATGGGCAGAGGCACCCCCGGGTAGCCGATAGTCTTTCAGCTTGATCCACGTGTAGAAAACGAGTCCCCCCATGACAGACAGGATGAACCCCAAGGGAACCCGGGTCGGTTCCGTGCTGGGAAACGTCGGAACGGGGGCCAGCCGCTCCGGGCGGGGCAGGCGTCCATTGTTGTTCCATTGGCCCATCGGGACACTCCGGGTCAGAAACATCTTTTCCGTCTTCGGGCCGAAGTGAACCGTCACGGGCAGATCATCTGCCCCGGGGATGAAGCCTTTCCATTGCAGGCTGACAAACTCCGGAGCGGGTGGTGTCGGAAACTCCCAGATGAACCCGAGCATCGCTTCGTCGGGCGAGAGCGCTTCGCCGTCGACCAGCGGGAGCGTCGCTCCGGGGCGACCCTTGACGATGAGCGCATCGATCAGACGGCCTTTGACCAAACTTGATCCGGCATGCAACTCAGCCCAGTCCGTCGCGAGTATCCGGGCTCTGTCGGTGATGCGTTTCCTCTCTGACTCGTCCAGGGGTGAAAACGCCAATCCTTCCAATTTCAGCCACTTCAGCGCCAAGGGAACGGCGAAGAGAACCTCAAAACGGGTTTGGTAGGGTTCGATGTAGAGATACCCCTGGCGGACGTCTTCAGCATTTGCAGAAGCGCTGACGGACTCCTCTTTGGCCGTTGAAGTGCCTCCCTCGTTGCTTTGACTCCTGGCCATGGGCAATCCCACGAGCCAGATGAGACTGGCCGCGCAAAGTCGCAAGCATGTTCGACTCCGCATCAGATCTGCCATGGTTTGCGCCACTCCTTGCTGAGTAGCTTGGAGGCGGCCGCGTTGTCCGCGATCTCCTCGGTCTCGGGGTTCCATTTCAGCGATTCCGATCCGGTTCGCAGGGCGATGTTGGCCAGGTGGGAAATCGTGATCGTGCGGTGGGCCACCTCCACGGGCGCGGCGGTCGGCTTGCCGTCGTGGATGCAGGAGAGGAAGTTGTCCGAGTGATCCTTGCTTTCGTAGAGATGAATCTCGTCGTCCTGAATCTTCTCCCGCAAGATGGCGGGATCGCTGGCTTGGAGCTTGCCCCGGTTCACGTAGATCCATTGGCCGCCCTCGCCTTCGAAAAGGATGCCCGTGTGGTCGAAGGGCTTCTTGGGATCCTTTTGCGCGGCCTCCACTTGCGGCATGAGTTTCTCTGAGGCGTCTCCAACGATCATTGGCAGGCCGTCCGGGTACTCGCACTCAAAATGAAAGGCGGTGGCCGTGTTGTAGAGGGCATCTGCGGCAGGCATCGTTCCGTGGATGTTCTTGATCGCGGTTGGTCCGGTGAGTTGCGTGTCGAGTGCCCACTGGGCGATGTCGATGTGGTGCGCGCCAAAGTCAGTGATCATGCCGCCGCTGAAGTTGTAGTTGTGGCGCCACTGCAGAGGGAGGAGGGCGGGGCGGTAGTCCATGTGCTCCGCGGGTCCGAGCCACATCTCGTAGTCGAAATCGGCGGGCAGTGGGGCTGGCTCCGTCTGGTCCGCCATTTGGTTCCAGTTCTTGTGATCGCCTGGGAGGCCGACGAGGACCCGTTGGATCTTGCCGATGCGCTCGTTGCGCACGAACTCGCAGGCCATCCGGAAGTAGATGTCGCTCCGCTGCTGGGAACCGGTTTGCCAGGTGATGCCTGCCTTCGCGACCTCATCCGACATGAGACGTCCTTCGGCGATGGTGAGGGCCAACGGCTTTTGACCGTAAATGTGCAGCCCTTTGCGCGCTCCATAGACGGCCATGTAGGCGTGCCAGTGGTCCGGTGTGGAGATCTGGATCGCGTCCAGATCCTCCTTCTCGATCATCTCGCGAAAGTCGGCGTAGGTGGTGCAGGCCTTGACCGGCTTGTTCGCCGCTTGGCTGTAGTGCGCATCGATGATCTTCTTCCCGGCTTCGCGGCCACCGGTCTCTTCGCCCTTGTAGCCGTAGTGCGAGCCCTCCTTCATGGGATCGGCGACGGCGATGACCTGACACTTGTCGTTGTTCAAGAACGATGGCGTCCAATCGCCCGCAATCGTTCCCCAGCCGATGCAGCCCAGCGTGATTCGCTCCGACGGAGCCGGACGCCCGTCACGACCCAGTGCCGAGGCGGGAATGATCAATGGAAAACCCAAGGCCGCCGCGCCGCGGGTGAGGAATTGGCGGCGCGAGGTGGGCGACGGCTGAAAGGGAGCATCGTTCATGAGGCGACTCTATTCCTCCTGTGCGCGGCGGGACAAGAAGAATCATGGGAAGAACGGCTCACTTCCTCCGCAGATCCCACCAGCCGCCTTTTGGCTCATAGTCAGGTTTCAGGAAGTCGGCGTGCTCGTTCTCCCGGCGGGCCATGGCTTGCTCGGCCTTCGCTTGGGCATTCGGATCTTCTTTGTAGTTGGGGTTGGATGTGGGGGGCTGCGCGGCCACCTCTTTTTGCCAGTCTTCCAGCGCGGACTTCATCGACGCCACCCGGTCACGATTTTCAGCGGCCACGTTCGTTTCCTCACCGGCATCGGTGGGCAGGTGATACAGTTCGTCGCGACCGTCCTCGAAGTAGTGGATCAGTTTCCACTCGCCCTGCAGCATGATGGCCGAGGGTTCGCCGCCTTGGTTGCCATAGTGCGGGTAGTGCCAGAAGAGCGGGCGTTCCAGATCCTTTTCTCCCTTGAGCACCGGAGCCAGGCTGACGCCGTCCTGGTGCTGCTGCGGGCGCAGGGGGGCTCCAGCGATCTCGAGCACGGTCGGGTAAAAGTCCATGCCGATGGCAGGCACCTCAGTTACGCCACCCTTCGTCACTCCCGGCCAGTGAATGTAAAACGGCTGGCGGATGCCGCCCTCCCACTGGCGTCCTTTGCCGCCCCGCATCGGCAGCGCGCTGGTGGCAAAGCCGTCGCCGGAAGAGACACCGCCGTTGTCCGAAGTGAAAATGACCACCGTCTCGTCCTCAATGCCCAGCGCCTTCAGTTCATCGAGCACCACACCCACCGCATCGTCCAGCGCCGCCATCATGCCGGCATACACTGGATGATCCTGCACCTGCCGGACTTCCTTGCCGCGATCCAGCTTGAACCGTGGTTCGGTGCGCTTCGTCAGGCCCAGACGCTCGGCCTTGGCCTGAAAGTACTCCCAGCGGGCCTTGCTGCATTGGATCGGGCCATGCACGGAGTAAAAAGACAGCATGGCGAAGAAAGGCTCCTCCCTGGCCGATTGCTCGCGAATGAACTTCGCCGTTTCCTGGCCCAGCCGCACGGGCAACTCTTCCCCCGGAGGGCCATCCGGCAGCTTGGGGTTGTTGTAGGGCGGATGGTAGCCGCCGGGAGGGGTGCCGTAGTGGTAGCCGCCCACATTCACATCGTAGCCCTGTTCCGAGGGCGTGAATCCATCGCCTCCGAGGTGCCATTTTCCGGCGAAAAAGGTGCGGTATCCCTGATCCTTCAGCGCCTCGGCAATCGTCACTTCCTCCAGTGGCATTTCGAGGCGGTACGGTGCTGGGAGCAACGGCGTGTTGCGACTCCACTTCTCCGGCTGGGTGTTGCCGTTGGGGGCGATGTAGTCCGTGATGCCGACCCGCGCGGGTGTCTTTCCCGTCTGAATGGCCGCTCGCGAAGGGCTGCACACCTGGCAGGCGGAGTAGCCGCGATCAAAGCGCAGGCTCCGTTCCGCCAGCGCATCGATGTTCGGCGTTTCGTAAAACGTGCTGCCTTCGATCCCCAGATCCTCCTTGCCCAAATCATCGACCAGGAAGAAAACAAAGTTTGGTGACTTGGCGATTGCCGAAAGCGCCGTCGCCGCCAGAATGGCCGCAGTGAGGAAGGATTTCATGGAGGGGAGGAAACGAACCGTTGCACGGGCTTCTTCCTCAGGACCTCTTGGTGCCGCAACCAGACGAGGGCTCTTGCGGCAGTTAGAGATGGCGCAGGTCGTCATGCGCTCTTTTCGGTGGGTGGACGACCGGGCAATGGGGAGACTGAGAGATTGACGAGGAAAGAGGAATCGCGTCTGATCGGGCTTTTCCTGCTCGGCCGATGCACATCCAAACTCACATCATGTCCGGTTGGTGCGTTGCTGATACCCTGGAACTGACGCCTCGGGAGCGGTTCCTCGCCATGGTCGCATCATCGGCGGCAGATTTGGATGGATTGGGGCTCTTGGTTGGTCGGGACTATTATGAACGGTATCACCATGTCATTGGGCACAATCTGCTGGTGGGCGTCGCTCTTACAGGGATTTTGACGGCCTTTTCCACTCATCGGCTTCGGGCAGGGCTTCTCTACCTGGGGCTGTTTCACCTGCACCTCGTACTCGACTACTTCGGCTCGGGGCCGGGATGGACGATCTCTTATCTTTGGCCATTCTCCGACATCGAGCTCGAATACGCGAACGCTTGGTCGCTGACATCATGGCAGAACTTTGTCGTGGGCACCTTTTTCCTGATTTGGATGATCGTGATCGTTGTCCGGCGTGGCCGAACGCCCCTGGAGGTGATCCTGCCATCGCTCGATGCCAAGATCGTTGAGCGCTACAAGAAGAGGTAGGCCGGGGACGTGCCGTTTTCTGGAGTGCGGTGAGCATCACCGCGTTGGATCATGGAGAGGTCGCGAATCGTGCGGGATGGTGCGACTGTCGGACTTCGCTCGCGGTGTTGACGTTTGCTTTGGAGTGAGTTGAGATTCTGTCGTGAGAGGGACTTTGGTATGATGCCAGCGATGAAGAAAAAATGCCGTGCTCTTGCCGATGAGATCACGTCCGCGCTGCGAGCGCTCGGTCGTGGTTCCAGGCAGGGGCATCGACCGAGTGCGCAGGCGGACTTTGGGGTTTATACGGCGGATCTGAGGGCGGTGGTGCGGGACTTCAAGGCTCGGTTGAAGGAGGAGGATGGCGAGACGGTGCAGGAGGTCGGACGTCATCTGCTGGCAGAGAAGGTGACGGAGTGTCGTCAGGTGGCCTATGAACTCATCGCGGGGCATCCGGGGGCTCGGGAGTTGCTGGATCAAGCGCGGGTGGAGACGTTGGGACGGGGGTTGGACAACTGGTGCTGCGTGGACAATTTCTGCTACTGCATCTCCGGACCTGCCTGGCGTGACGGTCGGATTGGAGACGCGGTCATTGAGCGTTGGGCAAAGTCGCGGGACCTGTGGTGGAGACGGGCGGCGGTGGTGTCCACGGTGCCTCTGAATACGAAGGCGAGAGGTGGCCGGGGAGACGCCAAACGCACGCTGGGGATATGTCGGGCGGTGGTTCGAGACAAGGAGATCACGGTCCAGAAGGCGCTGAGTTGGGCGTTAAGGCAGTTGGTTCCCTGGGATCGGGAGGCGGTGGAGGCTTTCTTGGTGGAGCACGAGGAGGGGCTATCCAGCCTCGTGAAGCGCGAGGTGAAGCGGAAGTTGCAGACGGGGAAGAAGGCTTGAATGGGAGCCAGGAATCAATTGCCGCAGACAACGCAGAATTCATTGGAGACGGCGCATAGGTTGAACTCAATATGACGAGTCTTTTCGACAAGTTAGAGAGGCTGTACGCAACGTTTGGCGATGCCCCCAAGCCGACGACGATTGACGGCTGCCCTTGTTGCATAGAGAACAAGAATGTCTGTGCGCTACTAGCGACTCCTCTACGGGACCTCTCGATGGAGGATCTCTCGTCTTATGCCCGTTCAGCGTTTCTCACCGTTGGAGACCTGCCAGACTACCTCTACTTCTTGCCTCGAATCATAGAGATTTCCGTCACCCAAAAGGGGTGGTGGCCAGATGCGCCGATCATCGGACGGGCGATTGCCGAAACGATGCCGCTGAAGTGGCCGGCTCAGCGGCGCGAGGCGTTGCTTGAAGTACTGCATGCCACGATTGAAGGGGTAGATCCCGATTGGGAAGGTGGGGGAGTTATCGATGATTGGATCTGTGCCATCGCGAAAATGGGGTTCGAGATTGAACCGTTTCTCCACCGCTTGGAGTCGATACCAAAGCACTTGCTGGCCTATTACGAGGCGAACTCGGGCTCGTTGATGAAGCAGCGACTCAATAACGCTTTTTGGGACGCGGGAGAGCCTGGGTATGACACAGTGCTTGGATGGATCACGAATCCACGGGTATCGGACCTCATATTCAGGGCATACGGTTTGTCACCGGACCAGGCCGAGTGATTCCCAGTTCAAAATGATTCCCTTTCGGAAGATCCCTCGCTAGGGTGCGGGCGGCGATGATCGAACTGGAAAATCTCACGATGGATTATGGGGAGCTTCGGGCTCTGGATGACTTGAATCTCAAGATCGAGCCGGGGGAGCTATTTGCGTTTTTGGGACCGAATGGGGCGGGGAAGACGACGGCGATCAAGCTGCTCACAGGGCTGATGAAGCCAATGACGGGGCGGGTGCGGCTGTGCGGTCTGGATGTGTATGAAAAGCCAATCGAGGCGAAGTCGATCCTCGGGTATGTGCCGGATGTGGCGGTGTTTTATGAGAAGCTGACGGCGGCGGAGTTCATGGAGTTCATTGCGGAGCTGTTCGACATGGCGCCAGACCGGGCGGCGGAGCAGACGGAGAGCTTGTTCCGAAAATTTGCGCTGCATGAGCACGCAACGAACCGGATTGAGAACCTGAGCCATGGGACGCGGCAGCGGCTGGCGATTGCTTCGGCGCTGCTGCATGATCCGAAGGTGTTCGTGATCGATGAGCCGATGGTGGGGCTGGACCCAGTGCATGCGCGGACGGTGAAGCGGGAAATCAAGGAGCGCAGCAAGTCCGGGACGACGGTCTTGATGTCCACCCACCTCCTCAATGTGGCGGAGGAACTGGCGGATCGGATTGGCATCCTGCACCGGGGAAAGCTGGTGGCGCTGGGAACGATGGACGAACTGCGGGCGACGCATGAGCGGGCGGGGAAACGGCTGGAGGACATTTTTCTGGAGATGGTGGGCGAAGAGGAGGCGGAAGGATGAGTGTGGTTGAACTGCCGTCGGTCGTGATCGTGATGGGCGTTTGCGGCTGCGGGAAGACGTCGGTTGGTCGCGGACTGGCGGAGAGGATTGGCGGCATCTTTGAGGATGCGGATGATTTTCACAGCGCGGCGAACAAAACGAAAATGAGCGCCAAGATCCCGCTCACGGATGAGGATCGCTGGCCTTGGCTGGAGACCTTGCGGGGGAGGATCGAGCACCATCGGGCGGTGGGCAGGCGCTACGTGCTGGCTTGCTCGGCGCTTAAGGCCGTCTATCGGGATCGGTTGAGAAACGGGGATGCCGGGACGCAGACAGTGTTTGTCTGGCTCGACGGTTCCCGCGAACTCATTGAATCCCGGATGTCGGCCAGAGCAGGGCATTACATGCCGGTTGGACTGCTGGACAGCCAGTTTGCCATTTTGGAGCCGACGCCGGATTTGAAACGGGTGTCCATTGATGCGACGCCGGAGGAGATTGTGGAGGCGGCACTTGAGCAATTGCGGACGCCATGAGTGAGAAGATTCGGCGGGAGTTTTGGGGATGGGACCGGCCTGTGTTGGAGCAGGCGGTCGAGTGGCTGGCGGCGGATTGGGACGGTGCGGCGGCGCTGGATCTGAGTGCGACCCTGATTTTGGTGCCCACGGCGGAGGCTGGGCGGCGATTGCGGGAGGGACTGGCGCGGCATGTGGAGTCTCAGGGTGGCGGGGTGATGGCTCCCTGGGTATGGCATCCCGAACAGGCGCTGCTGCCGGAGGACGAGCGGCGGGATGTGGGGAATGCCCAGGAATGTCAGATGGCGTGGATGCGCGTGCTTCACAACGTGAAGACGGAGGACTTCCCAGCGCTGTTTCCGGTGCCCCCAACGGCAGCGGGTTGGGCTTGGCATGCTGAGACCGCGCGAATGCTGCTGGACCTGCAATCGCAGCTCGGTGTGGCGGGCCATGATTTCCAGAGCGTGGCCACCGATGATGCGGCGAAGCCGGATGCTGGTCGCTGGCGGGAATTGGCGCTGCTGGAGGAACGATTCAAGAAGGTCCTGACAGAGTGTGGACTTCGTCATGGGCAGTTGGCGAAGCGCGAGTTGGCCTCCGCTCCGGCGCTTCCGGAAGAGGTGAAGCGCGTGGTGGTGCTGCCGGCTCCCGATCTTCCTCCCCTGCTGAAGGCCTGGCTCGGAGCCTGTGCGGAGCAGGGGAGGGATGTCGTGGTGGCGATTCATGCCCCAACGGCGATGGCTCCGGCCTTTGATGGGATCGGCCGTCCTCAGACGAGCGATTGGGGAGAGGCGACGACCGAGGTGGTGCCGCTGGAAAATGCATCGATCAAGCTCGCGGAGAATCCGACCCGGCAGGCGGCCTGGGTCTTGAGTGAGCTCAAGCGTTCGGTCAAATCCGGTCGCGTGGCCGTGGGGCTCTGTGATCCCGAGCTGGGTCCGGTTTTGCGGGAAAAACTGACGCTGGAAGGCGTGAGGGTGTTGGAGCCCGGCGGTGCTGCGGCGACCTCCGACGGCCTGTGGCATGTGCTCACGACCTTGAGCGAGATGGTCGGGAGCGGATCGTGGAGGGCGCTGGGAGTGCTGCTGCGGAATCCTGACGTGGCGCGGATGCTGGCAGGTCCCGGCGCCTCTCAAACAGGCCTCTTGATGGCGGCGGATGAATTGTCGTCCGAGCGGGTGCCGGTCACCCTGGCACATGCGGCCGAGTTGATGGGTGAGGCGGAAGCGGAGGGCGAAGAATCGAAGTCCATTGTCTTCGCAAGGAATGCGCTGAGACGCGCGATTGAGTCCGCGAGGAAATGGGTGACGACGTTTGAAAAGGAGTCCCTTCCCAAGGCTGCGAGAACCTGGCTCCTGGCGTTGTATGGTGAGCGGATCTTTGTGCCGGACTCACCGGGAGATCGGGAGCGGACCGAGTTGGCGGCGGAGTGGCTGCGTTTGGCGGAAACGCTGGAGAAAAGCGCCCAGCGGTTCGGATTGAAACCCAAGTCGGAGGAGGCCTTGGCCATGTCCCTCCAATGGCTGTCACGCACCTCACTGCCCGAACCCCGGGGGGAGGTGGATCTGGTGCTTCAGGGCTGGTTGGAACTGCTGTGGGAGGGCGCACCGAATCTGGTGATCTGCGGTCTCAATGAAGAGCATGTCCCGGGAATTTTAACGGGGCATCCTTTCTTGCCGGATCGCCTGCGCGACGAACTGGGCCTGCCTTGTCAGGCAACTCGGTTTGCGCGGGATCACTACCTGCTGCGGGCGATGGCGGAGCAGCGGGCCGAATCCGGTGGCCTAACGGTTTGTTGTGGCCAATGGTCGGAGCGTGGCGATGCGATGAGGCCCTCCCGGTTGCTGATGCTTTGTCCCGATGACGTGCTGCCCGCACGGGTGGCGCATCTGTTCCCCTCGGGTGAAGACGCGGTGTCAGATCCCGTGCCGGTGCGGACGCTGGCCTGGCAACTGCGCCCCCAGGCGGAGTCGAAGCCTTTGGAGAACATTTCGCCAACCCGCTTGAGTTCATACCTGCGTTGCCCGTACCGCTACTTTCTCCAGAATGTGCTTCAAATGAGTGCGGTCGATCCATCGAGCCGGGAGCTGGGTGCCAATGTCTTTGGCCAGTTGATTCATTCCTCGCTTCAACGGATGGCGATCGACCAACGCGTGGCGGTAAGTGAGGATGCCGAAGAGATTGCGACGTTTCTCGAAGACCAATTGCGCGCCTTGGCGAGGGGGCGGTTTGGGGTGAGACCCGCGCCTTTGGTGTCGCTTCAAATTGACAGTGCCTGCCAGCGCCTGCGTCATGCGGCGGAGCAGGAGGCATTGCTGCGTGCGGAGGGCTGGCAGATCGTGGAGGCGGAGTTTGCGCTCAAGGACCTGAAGAAGCCGCTGATGATTGAGGGCGTGCCATTGACGGGACTCGTGGATCGAATCGAGCGCCATGCGGATGGACGTGTTCGCATTGTGGACTTCAAGACCTCGGACAAGGCGAAGAAGCCGCAGGAGGCGCACGTCCAGTCGTTGAAGCGACGCAAGTTGGCGGTGGAAGATGAGTGGAAGGCTTCCGAGATCGGGGGGGAGCCGTTTTTGTGGTCGGACCTGCAGCTTCCGCTCTACGCAGCGGCGCTGAATCAGTCGGGCTGGCGGGTGGATGAAGTGGCGTATTTCTCCCTGCCCAAGAACGTCCAGGGAACGGTTCTCCAGATCTGGGAGGGGTTTGGTGCGGAGTGGATCGACGCTGCCGTTGGCTGTGCTGCCGAGGTGGTGAAGCGCATCCGGGACGGCGTTTTCTGGCCACCGGCCAAGGTGACGTATGACGACTTCGAGGAGATTCTGCTCGGAGATGCGGAGGCGGCGTCGGTGGCACCGTTGATCCGGTGAAATGAATCGGGGTTGCTTCGGGGGGGAAGCTTGCGTATTTCCCCGGCGATATGAGTGAAGTGAACATTTTGGTGACGGGCTGCAAGGGCCGGATGGGTCAGGCGGTGATCAGTGCGGCTGAGGCGCAGGGCGTTGGCGTGGGGGCCTGCATTGATATGGGCGATTCGCTTCCCGAGGCGCTGGCCAAGTGCGACACGGTGATCGATTTTACCTCGCACCACTTTTCGGATGAGTTGCTTGCGGAGTGTCTGGCCCAGGGAAAGTCCATGGTGATCGGGACGACGGGGCATACGGATGAGCAATTGGCGGCGATCCGGTCGGCCTCCGAAAAGCTACCCATCGTGTTTGCCTCGAATTACAGTGTCGGCGTGAACACCCTGTTTTGGTTGACCCGCAAGGCGGCCGAACTCCTGGGAGAGGATTTTGATCTGGAGGTGGTGGAGATGCATCACCGGATGAAGAAGGACGCTCCGAGTGGGACGGCCCGGACGCTGGTGGAAATCCTCGCCGATGTGCGTGGGCTTTCGTATGACTCGGACTGCCGCCATGGTCGCTTTGGCGATGTGGGCGCGAGGACTCCGAAAGAGATCGGGGTGCATGCGCTGCGCGGCGGTGATGTGGTGGGGGATCACACGGTGATTTTTGCGAACACGGGCGAGCGGGTGGAATTGACGCACAAGGCATCGAGCCGTGACACCTTTGCGGGTGGGGCGGTGCGGGCGGCGCGCTGGCTGGTCGGCAAGGGCCCGGGATTGTACCACATGCAGGACGTACTGGGGCTGAAGTAGGCCAACGCCGGTGGTGCCATGATCGCTTACGGCATCGCGCTTGGGTCCAACCTCGGGGATCGTGCGGCGAATCTCCGAGAGGGCGTGCGGCGCGTCCTCGATGCGATTCCAGATGCGTGCCTGACGGCGGAGGCGAGTTTCTACGAGACCGAACCCGTGGATTGTGCGCCGGGGACGCAGGCGTTTTTGAACAGTGTGATCGAGGTGGAAACCGCGATGGAGCCGCGAGCGGTGCACGCCGTGCTGGTGGGGATCGAAGAGGCATTGGGACGTCCGGCAGACCGGGAGAAGAATGCGCCACGGACACTGGATTTGGACATTCTCTATGCGGGCGACTGGGTCAGTGGCGATCCGGCTCTGACGGTGCCTCACCCGCGCATGCACGAACGGAGATTTGTACTCGCGCCTTTGGCGGAGATTCGGGCGCAACTGAAGTTGCCGGGCTTTGAGCAACCGGTTGGAACTCTGCTGGCGGAACTCAAGGATGATCCTGCGGCGGTGAGGAAGGTGGACGGTTGAGGGCGGGTTTGCCGTTGCGTGGGCCTGTTTTGAATCGGAAAAGGGATGCGGAGTGTCAGCGCGTGGGCATGGTGGGAGCTCTCCTCCCCTATGCTTTCCAGTCTTGATCAACTCTCCGAACGCAAGCGCTGCGGACCGCCGGTCGCCGTGCTGACCGCCGCTGATTATCCGACGGGGAGGCTTCTGGATGAGGCGGGTGTGGACCTGATCCTCGTGGGGGATTCTCTCGGAATGGTGGTGCTGGGCTTGCCCGACACGACAGGCGTAACGATGGAGGCGATGATCCATCACACCGCGGCGGTTTGTCGAGGAGTGAAGCGCGCTCCGGTGATCGGGGATCTGCCGTTTGAATCCTATCGGACGCCGGAGGAGGCGCTGGCCAATGCGCGGCGATTGATTGAAGTCGGGGCTTCGGCGGTAAAACTGGAGGGAGCGGGGGAGATGATCCCGATGGTCGAAGCCATCACGGCAGAAGGGATCGCCTTTGTCGGTCATTTGGGAATGCTGCCGCAGCACGTGAAGGAAGAAGGCGGGTACAAGAAGAAGGGAAAAACCGAGGAGGATGCGGTGCGATTGGTTTCCGAAGTGCAGGCGCTGGAGCGTGCCGGTGCCTGTGCGGTGGTTTTGGAGAGCATCGTCCCAGCCGTTGCGGCAGAAATGACTGCCGCCGTGAAGATTCCCACCATCGGGATTGGATCCGGTGATGCCGTCGATGGTCAGGTTTTGGTGACGCACGATGTGCTGGGGAGTTTTCCGTGGTTTGTGCCACCGTTTGCGAAGACTCGGGCCGATGTGGCGGGAGAGACCTTGCGGGCAGTCCGCGAGTATCTGAACGACGTGCGTGGAACCGAAGCACCGTAGGTCATGGATTCGCTGGCCCGACTCCGAGCATCGTCGACTGCGGCCTTTGTGGGTCCGTTGATGGGGTTCATGCTGGTGGGCACGCTGGCGGGGTGGGTCCGAATCGAAAATTCGGCCTTGCCATGGTACGAGCGGGCGCCAGAGCACTGGGTCTATCCGCTGCAGACCCTGATCTGTGGGTGGATGCTGTGGTGGTTTCGCGGGCACTACCGATTCAGTCCATGGACTGTTCGAGGGGTGGCGTTGGCGTTCGCATTGGGCCTGATTGGAATTGGGGTTTGGGTCCTGCCGGCTTGGGTGTATGAGAATCGGTTGGCCGGTCACGAGTCTGCCCCTGCTTGGTGGGAGTGGCTGGGGTTGGTCGAGCGACGTGAGGGCTATGATCCCTCGGTGCTGGCTCCGTGGCCATTCTGGGAGGCTGTCGGTCTGGCGATGCGGTTTGTCAGGATGGTGATCGTGGTGCCTCTGGTGGAGGAGCTTTTTTGGCGCGGCTTTTTGATGCGCTTTGTGGTGGCCGGGGACCGACCTTTTACGGACGTGGCCTTCGGGACGCATGCGTGGAAGGCGTTTTGGATTGTGACGCTGGGTGTGACGGTGATTCACAATCCTCCAGACATGCTGGCCGCCTTTGTGTGGGGCAGTTTGATGTACCTCGTGGCGGTCAGAACGCGGAGCCTGGGAGCGTGTGTGGTGATGCACGCGGTGGGAAATCTGGCGTTGGGGCTGTATGTACTCAAAACGGAGCAATGGGGATTTTGGTGAGCCGGTTGCGTGCAGGCTGGCTTGGCGTAGGCTTGCAGCATGAGTTCTGATGTGCGTTCCACGCCTTTGTCCAGCCGCGCGATCCTGCGGCTGGTGGTGGGGGTCGTGCTTGCGACTCTGATGGGTTGGTATGCGATGGCGCTGAGCAGCTTTCTCTTTGACCCACACGGGTTCAGCAATCGCTTTGCAGACGTGGCGCTGGAGCATCACCTGACGCATTTGATCTGGAGCAATCTGGTGGTGTTGAAGGGTTACTTCTTGGTGGCGGTGGCGTTCGTGCTGCTGACGTATCCCGTCGTCCGGTTGTGGGCGATGTGGCGACCTTTTGGCAAGTGGGGCGTCGTGTGGCGAGCACTGGTGGTGACGGGGGTATTTTACGGGTTTTTCACGCTGCGCTTACTTTTGGAGAAACCGTATTTCGGCGACTACGGCTACCTGATGGGATGGTATGAAGCGCTCGGCACCTTGTTCGGAAGCGGGGTTCAGACGGCCGTGCGGTTGGTGGTGGCGCAGTTGCTGCCTGGCCTGATTGTGCTGGTCGCCGTGGGATTCTACTTGGTCCAACTGCGTCGACTTTTCAATAGGCAGGCGCGGCCAATACTTTTCACCCTCCTTGTGATCTGTGGTGCGGTCGTGGCGGTGACGATGACTGGCTATGGAAGTTCCGGATTGAAGCATGGCGTCGCGGTGACGGAGCTGGGCCATCGCCCGAAAAACATTTTGATCCTCGCTTCGGACTCATTGCGTTCGGATCACTTGGGCTGCAGCGGGTATGCCCGGGACACGTCGCCCAGCATTGATGCCCTGGCGGCGGAGGGAATCCAGTTTGAGCGCTGCCTGACGCCGATTGCCTCAACGCTGGAGTCGATGACATCGATTTTCTCGTCGCAGTATCCGCACACGCACGGGGTGTTTCACATGTTCCCGGACCGGGAGATGGTGGAGCGGGGGAATGAGGCTCCTTCGATGGTGAAGATCCTGCGGGAGCATGGCTATGACTCGGCGGTCATCGGCGACTGGTGTGCCTGCGGGTTCAAGGAACTGCCGATGGGATTTGAGGATGTGATCGTGTCTGACTTTGACAACTTCCGCGTGTACATGACGGAGGCGGTCTTTTTGCGACATCAGATTCTGCCGCTGTTCTTCGACAACCCGACGGGCTACTCTATTTTTCCGATGTTGCGGTCGTTCGCGAGCTACATGACGCCAGACGTGGTGACCGACCAGATCGCCGAGCGGTTGAAGGCCCGGGCAGACGATGGTCGGCCCTTTGTCATGCTGGGTTTTTATTCGTGCACGCATCTGCCCTACAAGACACCGAGCTCGTATGCGAAGCTGTGGACGGACCCAGCGTATGCCGGGCCGCACCAACATGAGCTGCAGTTGAACGTGGATGAGTTCATCGGGAAGACGGACATCAATGAGAAGTGGAGCCGGTTGCCGCCCGAGGAGGTGGAGCAGGTGAAGGGCCTCTACGATGGGTGTGTGCGAATGTTTGACGACTGCGTCGGTCGCGTCGTCGAGGTGTTGAAGCAGGAGGGGCTGATGGAGGACACGATCATTCTCATCACGTCGGACCATGGGGACGACCTGTTTGAGCCGAATGTCACCTTTGGTCATGGGCTGACTTTCAATGGCGGCGATCAATCCAATCACATCCCCGCCGTGTTTCATGTGCCGGGGATTCCCGAGCCTGGCCGGAAGGTGAAGGAGGTGATTCGTTCGCTGGATTTCGCGCCGACCTTGCTGGAGCTGGCGGGGATGCCGGTGGATCCGCAGTTTGAGGGCGTGAGTCTGGCTCCCGTCGTGAGAGGCCGCGAGCCGATGCCTGACGTCGCCTACTATGGTGAGACCAGTTACCTCTTCTACCAGCGGACCATTCCGGGTGAGAAGACGCTGCACATTCCGCCAATGGACGAGACCACGTACATCGATCCGGACTTTGACTACCACTTCGTGCTCAAGCCCAAGTATCGGCAGGCGGTGCTCGATACGAAGGAACATGCGTTGCGGACGAATCGATTCAAATTTGTGCAAACGCCGGGGGTGATCCGACCGATTGAGCGGCTCTTTGATCTGAAGGACGATCCGCACTGCGAGCGGGATGTGAAGGCGGCATTTCCAGAGGTGGCCACCCGGATGCGTGAAGCGCTGGAGTCGTGGGTGAAGGACCATCAGGAGCGCCGGATTTCGGAGATCTTTCCTGATGGCGACGAGTGGGAAGTGGAGGCAACGAAGTGACGATGGATCCAGACCTTCCACATCAAGTGATTGGAGCCTGCATGAATGTGCATCACTTTCTGGGCGCCGGTTTGGACCGTGAGGTGTACGAAGAGTGTCTCGCAGTCGAGTTTCGCGAGTTGGAGATGCCATTCGAACGGGGGACGCCGCTGTCGTTTGACTATCGGGGCAAGCGGGTGAAGTCGGTCATGCGCCTGGATTTCATCGTTGGCGGGGAACTGCTCGTTCAGGTGATGTCGGATTCGGAGGTGTCTGACTCGGACAAATTGAGGATGGATACGCTGCTCCGACTCAGCGGTGCCCGGACGGGATTGCTGGTGAACTTCAATGTGCCGGTCTTGCGAAAGGGGATTCACCGTGTGACCCTGCGTCGACGGACCGACGGTGAGTCATGAGCGAAGCCGGGAGTCGACCAGCTCGCCCCAAAGGTCGTGGCTCAGGCGAGAACCCCGATCAACGATTTCGAGAGCTGCATGTAGCCTACGATGATGGGGAAGCCCCCGAGAAGGTGACGACGAAGTTTTTTCGCGATCATTCCTCGACGATCATCAGCCGGAACAGCAGCCCCGATTTGCCCTTCGAGGCGAGCTTGAATCCGTATCGGGGATGTGAGCACGGGTGCGCGTATTGCTATGCGCGGCCGACGCATGAGTATCTGGGTTTCTCGGCGGGGTTGGATTTTGAATCGAGAATCATGGTGAAGGAGGAAGCTCCCAGATTGCTGCGTGAAGCGTTCTCAAAGCCGAACTACAAACCGGTGACCTTGTCCCTGAGCGGTGTCACGGATCCTTACCAACCGGTGGAGCGTCGGCTGAAAGTGACGCGCGGATGTCTGGAGGTGTTGGCGGAATGCAGGCATCCGGTGGTGTTGATCACGAAGAACCACCTGATCACGCGAGATGGCGACTATTTGGAGGAACTGGCGCAGCATGGAGCAACGGCGGCCTACATCTCCATCACCTCGCTGGACGCGAAACTGGCCCGTGAATTGGAACCCCGCGCTTCGGCACCGAGGCAGCGGTTGGAGGCGATCAGGGAGTTGACGGCACGGGGCATTCCGGTCGGAGTCGCGGTGGCACCGATCATTCCAGGGCTGAATGAATCCGAGATCCCTGCGATCCTTGAGGCGGCGTCCGAGGCCGGAGCGATCTTTGCGGCCTACACAGTGGTGCGGCTGCCTCATTCCGTGAAGGAGGTGTTCTCAGGCTGGCTGGAAGAACACCGACCGGGCTCGAAGGAAAAAATTCTCTCTCGGATCGAGGATACTCAGGGTGGGACCTTGTCGCACAGAGAATTTGGGAAACGGCTCAAAGGGGTGGGCGTGTGGTCGGAACAGATCCAAATGCTCTTCAAAGTGTCGAAACGTCGATATGGATTGGCGAATCGAAGGCCGCAGGTGTCGGCGGCGGCATTTCGAAGGCCCAGGGAGATGGGCGGGCAGATGGACTTGTTTTGAGGTGGAGGTTCCCTTGGGGGCGAGTGGTGATGGAATTCGGTTGGTCAGTGCGTTCAATGGGACGTGATGATGCGATTTTTTTGGACGGTAACGTTGGGTCTGGTGACGGCGGGTTGGGCGCAAGAGGCCGGAGACCCGGCCTTTCGGAATTCGGACGAGCGTCCGGCGGGTGCCGCTGAGTATGTCCCCCAGCCACCGGCAGATGCGGGCACGCATCTGGCGCTGACGATGCACAAACTGCAGAACGGATTTGGGGAACCGGATCGCCCTTTTCGAATCTGGGCGTTGGGATCGAGCTACACGAACATGCTTGGGAGTGGCGAGATCTGGCAGGAGGAGATCCCAAAGCGGTTTCCAAGGGTGAGAGAGGTGGCGTATCAGAAGATGGTTGGGAACTCGTGCCCCTGGCAGTATCTCCGTGGATGGGTCAAGCATTTGGTGGTGCCCGATCCGCCGGACTTGGTGATTACCTACACCAATGGTGATCCTGCAGACTTGGATCTTCTTCTGGCGGAAATTCGGCGGACGACGACGGCGGACGTCATTGTGCCGAGCCTGCATTGGCGGATCCGGGACCTGCCAAACTGGGGTGTTTCTGAGGATGCCATGGATCAGGATGTGGAAGCGGTGCGTCAGGTGTGCGCGAAATACGGCGCGGAGTTTGTCGAGAGTCGCAAGGCGTGGGGACGTTATCTGCAGGAGAACGACCTGAAGTTCACGGATTTGCTGAAGGACCCGGTTCACCAGAACGGGTATGGGGCGCGGATGGTGAACCTGAACATCCTGAGTCATTTGCGCGTGCCGGACACCTTTGCCTACGACCCAAGGACCCGAGAGCAAAGGTTGGCTGCAGCTGCTTTATCGGAAGGCGCGGAGGGATTTGAACTCAAGGAGGGTGCGTTGGAGGCCTCAAAGGTGGGTGCACGGCTCAAGGTGTCGTTTCGGGGCAATCGCGTCGAAGTGATCGCGGATGGCATGGGGGAGTTGGAGGTCATGATTGACGGTAAACTTGGCGCCGAGTATCCGGCCTTTCTCCCGACCTACATTCAGGGCGATGCGAAGAATGCGAAGAGCCAAAAAGGTGACAATCCTCGCGATTTGGCACCCCATGGGGTGACTCTGGGACCGGTGCAGACTCCTCAGGCGTGGACCATTGTGATGACGAGTGACGCTGGGGACTACGAACTGACCGGCAGCGTTACCGGGCCGGACGGGAATGGGAATGCGTTTCAGCCATTTACGAGCAACTCCGGGCAGATCGGTGTGCCGCCCGAGCTGTGGAGGCGGGGGGAAAGGAACAAGACGGGCGACCGGTTCACATTTGAAGTCAACCGTTCGACCTTGGGTTCCGTGGATCTGGGTGCGACTGGGGACGGATTGCGGCGCATTCGGCTGGCGAACGCCCTTTCGGATGGGGAGCATGTGCTGGAACTGAGGACCAAGGGTGATGAACCTGTCGAGATCGTGGCTGTGGAGGTTTTCAATCCGCCGGGATGAGGTTGGGTCCAAAGTTGCTGACAAGGATGATCCGTGGCATGGATGGACGGATTTCATTCCACTATTGGGTGACGAAAGATCAGGTTTTGAGGAAGATTGCTCAAGACCCCTTGACTTCGGGCGCAGTAGTTGCTTGAACAAGAGTCCGACCATCTCATGCCTGCACGTCTCAAAGCCCTCGAAAAGGAACTCGAATTTGTCCTCGAGGATTTCAACCTGATCGGTCGCAGCAATGATGCGACGATCCGGGTGACCGATGGCGGGGTGTCACGTCAGCACGCGACGATTCGCCGGGATGGCAATCTTTACTGGTTGGCCGACCTTGGGAGTGCCAACGGCAGTTACGTGAATGATGTGGCGATTTCCACGGCCCGGGCCTTGCGGCACGGGGACCGAATTCAGCTAGGCACCCTCAATTTCCTGTTCGATCACGATGAAAGCGATGGCGAGGGGGCCAAGTCCGCCTCATCCACCCAAGTCTTCAACACCATCGCGCTGCCGGTGAAAAAGCTGCGGGCGACGCTTCTGGTGGGCGATTTGAGGAACTTTACGAGCATTTCGGCCCAGCTCTCGGCAGATCAGGTGGCTGACATGCTGAGGGAATGGTATGCCGATTGTGAACGAATCCTCAAGTCGCGGGGAGCGATCATTGACAAGTTCATTGGAGACGGTGTGTTCGCTTACTGGGGCACCACGGATGCCGAGACGCATCGGCGGGCGACCGAAGCGGCAATGCTGCTGAGCAGCCCCGAAGCAAGCAACTCTCCAACGCGAAAGATGCTGCGCGACGAAAAGAATTTGGAAGTCTACTGCCACGTGGGCCTAAACATCGGAGAGGTGGCACTCGGGGCCATGGGGCGGGGTGTGAACACGGCCGTCGGAGAGGCCGTGAACGTGACGTTCCGGATCGAGAGCTTGACGCGGAAGTTGAAGCAGCCCGTTTTGGTCAGTGAGGCCTTCCTGGATGGTTGGGATGGTGCAGAGGAGTTTTATGCGCCTGCGGGAACGCATGAAGTGAAGGGGCAACCCGAGCCTGTGACGGTCTATGCGCTCAAGCAGAGCGAGGGTGGTGGCGTGATCGTTGAGTAGGCCCCTAGCCGCTTCGATTGCGTTTATGGGGCGGCAGGAGCCGCGACGTTTTTCCGGTGGTCTGCTTACCGCCGCCGACGAGTGATCAGGAATCCGAATCCAAGGGAGAGAAACAGTGCGCGGGACGGCTCAGGAATGGCGGCACCCGAGAGAAAGAGGATGCCATCGGAGCGGAAGAGGGACGTTTCCCAAGTCAACGCGCCTGCACTTGGCAGATTCAGGAGGGTGGCAAGATCCCCATCGGTGACTCCTGAAAGCGTCGTGAAGTCCAGGAGGTCGAAGTATTGACCCGATTGGAAAGTGGCACCCAAGTCAGTGACATTGAAGGTCATCGCCGGGTTGAGCGTGATGCTGCCTCCCACCTCGAATGCGTCGTGCATCGCACTGGTGGGATCCATGTCTGCCAGACCAAGGATCGCCGCTGCCATTGCCGAGGAGCCCAAGGAGCCATCGACAGTCCCTGTTGGTGCGAGGATTCCCAAGGTCACGCTGGAGCCAGAATTGAGCACGAGGTCATTGGCGAACCCAAGGATACCCACGTCCGCTCCCCGTGAAGTTCCAGGCAGTACCGTTCCGTTGACGGTGAGCGTGTCTGCGAACGAGCCGTCACCTCCCACCGTTCCGGTGGAAGAAATATTGAGGAAGCCGGGTGGATTGAAACTCTGGGCGCCGTTGACGTACAATCCACCGTGAACGGTGGCGAGGGAGGAGAGTTGATCAAAAGTGGCTCCACTGCCTGTGAGTTCCACCACAGCGTCTTGTCCGATGGTCGTGATCCCGCTGGAAGACCCGAAATTGTCGAGATCAATCCGAGCGGTGCCCGTCGCAGTGGAATCGGCGATCCATGTCCCGCCACTGAGGGTGCCGGACCCACCATCTTGAGCGAAGGTGAGGTCCTCGAACTGAGTTCCGTTGGTGACACCTGATGAAACGCGGAAGTAGCCGCCCAGAACTTCGACCGTTCCTTGGTTGTCGAGGCTGCCGGTTCCGGTGGTGGTGGAGAAGCTGAAAAATTGAGCAGGATCTCCGGTGTTGGTGCTGCTAACGCGAATCGTGCCGGTC
>CAXBNA010000036.1:0-35972 GCA_963976915.1 uncultured Verrucomicrobiales bacterium | reverse complement strand
TGTCGAAGGTCATTTTGAGCGCCGATCCATCCGCATTGGCCCCGACGAAGGTGTTGAAGAAATCGCCCGAGGCTTGAACGGAATCGAAACGGAGGGCGGGATCGAACATGCCACGAATGAAGCGGACGGTGTAGCCCAGGGTCCAAGCCTCGATGACGACGTAGTACATGAAGATGACGACCGGGATGATGACGCCGAGGACACCGACGTACTTGCTCCAGCGTTGTTTGACGAGGCAGTGGAAGATGCCCGCCGCGGAATTGTAGCCACGCTGACCGGCGAAGCGGCCCATGGCCCACTCGGCCCAGCCAATGGGGAGGCCAATGATGAGGAATGAAATCGCATAGGCCAGCATGAAGGCGCCCCCGCCAAACTGGGCCGCCTGACCGGGGAAGCGGAGGAAGTTTCCAAGACCGACGGCACTGCCGGCGACGGCTGCGATGACGCCGATGCGAGATCCCCATGCTTCCTTGCTTTGTCGAGATGCCATGGGCGGGAGGGTAGAGGAAGATCATGAGCATGCCAAGGGGAAGGTTGGTGGGAACCGGGTTGATTGGCCGCAAGAAAACGCAAAAGATGCAGATGGCTCGTCTGAGGATGGTCGCCAAGGAGCACAAGGAGTTTGGGATGATGGCGAACAAAAAGCAGTGGATGCAGATCTGAAGAGGGATGAATGGCCGCGAGAACACGCATAGTGGGAAAGGAGAGGAATCGGATCGATGGATGCTCTTTGTGAATGGAGTGCGAGTGGTGAACAACGTGAAATGGGCCACTGGTCATCTATGAGATTGACGTCGAGCGGGATTCCGATTGTCATGGGAGAAAAGGATTCGTGATGAAACGCCTCATGCTTTTGCTAGGAATGCTGTCGTGGGCGTCCTTCCCGCTGATCGCGTGTCCGTCCTGCAATATCTTCAATTACCTTGGGAGTTCGATAAAGAGTTCGACAGAGATTTGGATGGTCAAGATTGTGGAACTGAAAGCGGACTACATTGCAAAACTTGAAGTGACGGGAGTCATCCGTGGTTCGGCCGAGGCGGGGCATCAATTCGAAGCAAACTACTATTCCCTCAACGCGGCGGTCGGTGATGCGCTCATTTGGAGCAATCCAACGAGCCTGCCGCCCAATTTCCCAATCGTCCCGGCCGCGTGGGAACGAGAGGTCCGGAGGCTCGCCTTCAATCTACCTATCATCGACACTCGAACTGCGGTTGAGTTCATTCAAGGAATCAGTCAGGAGGTGAGGGATGCGGCTGAAGGTTATGTGATGGCGAATTTCGACGCCTGCAGGCCCCATTTGATTGCCGCGCTCAACCAGGGCTATGCAAGCCGTCGCGATCCAAATTGGGATGAGTTCGTCGAACATCGGCTTGAGCAACTTGTGAGAGCGCTGCTTTTGAAGGGCGATCCTGCGGTGTTTCCAGCCCTCGAAGGTTTGATCGACAGAATTGCGGCAGAGGGGCCGGATGAGGCGCTGGCAAGTGACCGGCCTTTCAGGGGCGAGCCGGAGGGGGCGATTTTGCGGGCGATGCTGATCTTCAGCCCTGAGTCGGGGGAGACTCGGAAGCGGTTCAAACAGCGCTTGAAGGACAAGCTGCCGGAGGTCGTCGGCGCCAATGTGAGGTGGTTTGCCTTTGCGTTGGGGGACTCCCCGGACAGCGTTGAGTGGTTCAAGAGTCTGCCGCAGGAACAGCAGCGGGCGGCTGCTTATGGCTTCTATGATTTGAGTCGGTGGCATTCGTCCTGGTGGGCACACGAAGCGAGCCAATGGTGTCGCGATGCTGCGCTCACCTTGTATTCAGGGGATGATTTGACGACTTTGGTAAAGAAGGATGAGGACCAGTTGAGTCGACTCAGACGCGGGTCCAAGCGTTGAGAGAGAATGGACGAAGCCGCAACGGCTTCGCAACTACCGTTGCCGGTGCTTCGGTGAAATGGAGTCCTCGGCGGGAGTTTACAGTGCGTTGAAGAGTTTCGCTGGGCTGGCGGAACGGTCCACGCAGATGGGTTCTGACCGTTAGCCGCTACGCAAAGGGGCGAAGATGGGCTTAGAATTGCCACGAAGCGTGAGCGATGAAGGATGTTTGTGGAACGCGGCGGAAGTGTGCTAGGTTTTCGCGTGATCCGGTCGGAAAAGTTGCCCTATGTACTCTTCATCACTGCGGTGGTGACGATGTTTTTGGCGTTGGGGTGGCTGGCGTTTGAGATGAATCGCGCGACTGAAGCCCCGGAGACGAGGATGCCCCAGGAGCGGAAGGTGGTCCGAGCGAGTGAAGGACCCTCGAAATCGCTTCCCCGGTTGGTGACGGACGATCTGGCGGCCCAAGAGATGGCAGGCTTTCGTGAGGCGTTGGCAGCAGCGCTGGAGAGTGAGATTGCCTTGCCCAATGAAGTGCTGCTCATCGTCAAGTCGGACGCATTGCTCCACGCTCTGCAATTGCGTGCCGGGCTGAACGGATTGGAGATTGTCAGTCTGGATCCGAAGCTGCGGTTGGCTCGGGTCCGGTTCTCCGACTTGGATGATTTGATGAAGGAACTGGCGGCCCATTCAGAGGACTATGAATCGGTGGGGCCGAACTACCTTGCTCATGTGCCCGGCCTGCCTCCTCCGTCCACAGATGACGGGAACGAGGGCGGCCAAGCTCGCTTTGCCAGCGAAGGCATGGAGGCGATCGGGGCGGCAAAGGATCGATCCGACTGGGGCAGGGGCGTGACGGTGGCTGTTCTGGATACCGGGATGGTGGATCATTCCACGCTGTCGGGGGTGACGGTCACGCATTTGGACTTGGTGAATGACGGGAGCGATTTCAACGGGCACGGAACGGCGATGGCTTCGTTGATTGCTGGGAAAGACTCGAATGCAGAAGGGGTGGCGCAGGCGGCGCGATTGCTGGATGTGCGGGTGGCGGATGCGGATGGAGTGAGCAATACGGCGCTGGTGGCGAGTGGCATTGTCAAGGCGGTGGACATGGGTGCCCGGGTGATCAACATCAGCCTCGGAAGCTTCGGGAATGCGCAGGCGCTCGAGAACGCGGTGAACTACGCGTTGTCGCGAAACGTCGTTGTCGTGGCGGCGGGAGGAAACGAGCAGATGAACATGCTGGCGTATCCGGCGGCGCTTCCCGGAGTGATCAGCGTGGGAGCGGTGGATGCCAACGGTCAGCAGGCGTACTTTTCCAATTCTGGAGAATCACTGACGTTGTCGGCACCCGGCGTTGGCATTGTCTCGGGGTACACGGACAATCAAGTCGTCATCGGCAGCGGCACCTCGCAGGCGACCGCTCTGGTTTCCGGGGTGGCGACGACGCTGGTGGGGTGGGGGTATTCCGGGCAGAACATTGCGACCTTGCTGATCAACAATGCCCAACCGACCGGTGCGCCAAGCAGTCAGGTGGGCGCGGGCATCGTCCAAGTGCCGCCCAGATAGCGGACCCGAAACGAAAACGGGACGCCCAATGGCGTCCCGCTCCGTGTGGATTGAATGAGTTGGGCGAATCAGCCTTCGTAGGCCGCCTCGCCATGTTCAGCGAGATCGAGGCCTGTGGTTTCCACCTCCCGGGTGGGGCGGAGACCGGTGACCATTTTGACGATGAAGGTGATGACGACCGTCGCGACGACGGAGAGAACGATGGTCACGGCGATGGCTTTGAA
Organism: uncultured Verrucomicrobiales bacterium; assembly: GCA_963976915.1. Taxonomy (GTDB): domain Bacteria; phylum Verrucomicrobiota; class Verrucomicrobiia; order Verrucomicrobiales; family Verrucomicrobiaceae; genus CAXBNA01. The sequence continues at coordinate 32,321 of CAXBNA010000036.1, read as the reverse complement.
CTGCGCCATGAGGAGACCGTCCTTCAGGTCGGCGACCACTGGATTCACTTTTTCGTCTGCAAAGATCCCGGTGAGAATGGCACCCAAGGTTCCTCCAACGCCGTGAACTCCGAACGTATCGAGCGCATCGTCATAGCCAAAAATGCGCTTCCCGTACTGGACGGCGACGAATGGGATGATGCCAGCGAGGATGCCCATGATGACGGCTGAATTGTAGCCGACAAATCCGCAGGCGGGTGTGATGACGACCAGACCGGCGACGATGCCGGAGCAGAATCCAAGGACGGAGGGCTTGCCTCGGACGACCCACTCAAGCATGCCCCAGGTGAACCCACCCACGGCTGCGGCAAGGGTGGTGGTGATGAACGCGGTGACGGCGATCCCATCGGCAGCGAGGGCGGAGCCAGCGTTGAATCCGTACCAACCCACCCAAAGCATTCCCGTGCCCACCATACAAAGGACCATGCTGTGCGGGGCGAGTGATTCCTTGCCGTAGCCCTCACGTTTTCCAAGGAGGATGCAGAGTACGAGTGCGCTCCATCCGGAGCTCATGTGGACGACGGTGCCTCCGGCAAAGTCGAGGGCCTTGATGCCAGCGTCGGGATTGAGTGGGCCCGCCATGAAGCCGCTGCCGCCCCAGACCATGTGCGTCATTGGGAAATACACCACGAACATCCAGATGAAGACGAAGAGCATGATGGCGGAAAATTTCATTCGCTCGGCAATGGCACCCACAATCAGCGCGGGCGTGATGATGGCGAACGTCAGCTGGAAAATGACCCAGATGCCATCCGAGATCCAAGGTCCGCCCTGACCCACCGAGGCGGGATCAATGCCCTTAAAGAAGGAGTAGTCCATGTTGCCAATGAAGGGGCTCTCGCCGCCAAACGAAAGGCTGTAGCCGCAGATCCACCAAAGGATGGTGACCATCCCGGCAATGCCCATGCACTGGGCCAGCACCGAGAGCACGTTTTTGCGCCGGACGAGGCCGCCATAAAAAAGGGCCAGTCCAGGGAGCGTCATAAAAAGCACCAGGGCGGTGCTGGTCATCTGCCAAGCATTGTGACCGGGCCCCGGACCGGGGATCAAGGAGGAGGCATCGTCGGTGCGAGCGCCGTTGTTGACGTAGGCTTCGAGATCGGCCACGCGTTGTTCCAAGGTGGGCGTGGCAATCTCAATGGGGGTTTGTTGGGCGAGGGCGCAGAGGGGCGAGAGGATGCCTAGAGCGAGCAGTGCTGCGACTGCGATTCTCCGGCACGCGGGAGCTGTGATCATGGATGGTGAATGGTGGGTTGGGTTCAAACCGCCCGTGGTTTTCGGGCGGCCTAACGCATTGAAGGCCAGTCACCGGGACAATGTCAAGAGGGACGCGCTTTGTTTGATCGCTGCCTGAAGAGGCGGATCGCGAAAGCGATCACCGCTGTCAAAAGCAGGGTCACCGAGAACCAGTCGCCCCAGCGTGCGTAGAGTGTGAGGAGAGGATTCTTAGCGAGGGACACTTTTCCCGGAAGGCAGCCCTCAATGAACTGGGATCCGGTGTTGGGGTCGACCAGTTTCTGGGTGACTCTCCCCAGAACATCGATGAAACAACTGGGGCCGGTGTTGGAGGCCCGGCACATGGGGCGACGGAGTTCAATGGACCGGAAGACGGCATTGGCGAGGTGTTGCTCCATCTCGGCGCTCTGAAGGAACCAGCCATCATTGGTCAGATTGACGATCAATTGGGGGCCGTCGCGAACAAACTTTCGGGCGAGTCTTCCAACGGTGTCCTCAAAGCAGATCAACGGAATGATGTCGATGGCAGGCGACTGGAGCTTCAGGGGCTCTGCGATGGTGCCCGGAGTGAAGTCACCTGGCAATATGCCGCCCAAGAGCGTGTCGATGAGGGGGACTTCCTCCCGAAATGGGAGGTACTCACCGAAAGGAACGAGGTGCATCTTGTGATAAAAGGCCGCGTCCTCGAAACGGTCTCGCAACAGCATCGCGCTGGTGTAGGCGGGGGCGTCGGGTTCGATCACGTCCGCTCCCGTGAGAAGGCTGAAGGGGCCTTTGGCGAGCAGTTCGTTGAAGTAGGCCGGGTGATCAGGATGGCTGTAGACAGGGAGGGGGAGTGCGCTTTCCGGCCAAACGATGAGGTCCGCATGGGAGGCGTAGAGCGAGGTGAGTTCGGCGTAACGGTGGTAAATCTCGACGGTGTTTTCGCCGGACCATTTGACGGCCTGGGGGACGTTTTGTTGAACAAGAACCGTCTTCACCTCGACCTGATCTCCGCTAGAGGGCTCATTCATTTTCTGCCAACCGTAGTTCACCACTCCCAAGAGGAGGAGCATGGCGACGGAGAAATCGGCGCGAAAGGTGCGTTTGGATTCTCCTTGGTAGGTCCACAGAATTCGGACCAGCGTGTTGAATCCAATGCACGCGATGAAGATCGGAAGAAAAGAGACCCCCGTGACTCCGATGAGATCGGCGACTTGGATCAGGACGATGTTTTTGTGCAGTCCGACGGCGAGCCCATTCCATCCAAATCCCGTGAAGACGATGCCTCGCAGCCATTCCAGGCCGACCCACGCTGCAGCGGACAGAAAGGCGCTTTTCAGTGACTCGAGGCTGCAGATCATCCAATCCTCCGAGCGGATTCGTTTCGCTTCTGGCCGTGCCACCTTGGCGGTGAACCAGGCCCAAAGCGCGATGTAGATCGACAAGAATCCGGACATCCCCAGTGCCGCACTCCAGCCCATCAGTTCGGGACCCCAACCGGCCCAACTGTGATCGATCGCCCCCGCAATGACGCGGGAGGAATGTCGGAGCCAGGATAGATTCGGGAGGAAAAAGGCGAATCCCGTTATCCAACCAAGGAGCAGCGTTTTCAAGTGCCTCATGGGCCGTCCGATCCACAAAACGGTGAGGATGGGCAGTGACCAGAGCCACGCCGCCACCTCGAAATCCCAGGGGGCGAATGCGAAATACAGCGCGACACCACTGACAACGGCAAGAGTCAGGCGGGCCCATCGCGAATCCAGAGGAGACATGGCCAAAGTGATGCCGAGCGACGGAGGGAAAGTCCAACACTATTGCGGAGATCACCAAACGCGAATTTCCGTCGGCCGGTCAGATCTCTACAGCCCAAAATTGAGGGCCAGCAAGGTATCGGTCAGGTCTGCCTCGGTCGAGTCGGGCAGACCTGCAAAAGGAGAGCTGGGAGGTTGGAACGAGGATGGCAACCGCAGGGTGAAATGATCTGTGTCCGGTGCGAGTGCATCAAAGTCTGCTCCATGAATGGTATCGGATGCCCAATACACGGCAGATGGAGGGGTGACCACTTCAGGGGTCATCATTGCAAGCACTTCCGGACTGCGGGAGGAGCCCAAAGCGTAGAAGTGAATCCCGACACAGGCGACGATGAGCGCAGCACAGGACCAGCCCCAACCGGTTCCGAGCCGTGAACGGCTTGGACGGGAGCTTTCGATTCTGAGGTGCAGCTTTTGCATCGAGGTGCGCTAAGAGAGTTTCTGGTTGGACTGGCTTTAATGCTCTCAACCATAGTAAGTGATCAATATGACAGTTATTTCAAGTAAACTTAACTAATTTCGCAGAAAATATAACTGTTCATGAGAACTCTACTCATCGGCGTTTTTACTCTTCGGATTCGATCGGTGGCTTCCTAATTTCGAATTGTTTCTTCCAATCCAAGGCATCCCGAACCGCGCTCGGGAACGTCCATGCTGCTTCGTCGCTGGCATACAAGACACAACGGGAGCGCCCTGATGCCAAGGCAACCGCCTCGGGGATATCCATGACTTTAAGGACATTCAAGTAGGCTGGGCCCGACTCGTGGGTTGTGGGAAGATCATGCAGATCGAGCCGGGTGACGGGCTCTTCAAACAGCGATGCGTACAGTGCGTTGACCCCTATGGGGCCACTTGCCTGAAGCCACAGTGGTTTTTCTTCCAGACCGCTGATGCGACGCATTCCTTGAATGGCGCGCCGGATGTCCCAAACGCGCATGCCGTCGGAGGTTTGGCCCAACAAGTTGAAGCGTCGCTCACGATGAATGGCAGACCGGTCGCTGCCTGACCACGCATCCGCTCCAACTCCTCGTGGACAAACGTAGGCCATCCCCCACGCAAAGTTTTCGTGCATTTTCAGCTCTTGTTGAAAGGCTTCCTCGTCCGCCTCAACGCTGGGAAACCCTTGAATGAGTTTTGTGAACCTTGATTTGAATCGACGGCAAAAGGCGTCCCATCCTTCATCGTCGAGAGGATTGAGGACCACGAGGTCGAGGTCAGATGGACGAAGGCCGTGGCGGTGAACGAGGTAGAGCCGGAGTTCCACGTGCGGTTGGCTCTCGATCTCAAAAATGGTCATCTGAAGACCATCACGGTCGATGCTGTTCTGCTTCGCCATTGAAACGACGGGTGCGTCTGCGGGCCATCCATGAAACACCTGATTCCGAAGTTGCTTCAAGGCAGTGTCAGTCGTGGTCGTCCAGCTTTCGGCGGACTTTGGAAGATCGAAAGGCTGAGCCCGTGGGACGAAGGATTCATCAATGCGGGTGACTCGTTCATCCTTGGGCAGTTCTTCGAAGACGCGAAGGTCTTTGCGATCCAGGGAGGGCACGGCAGGCTCGTCGGTGGTTTCCATCAGATCGGCACCTTTGAGATGTCTCTCGAACCAGTGAAACGCTCCTGTATTGAGAGGCTGCGTGTCTTTGTGCGGACCTTCGGACACATGAAGACCGATGTGATCGAGTGCGCCGATTCTTTCGTAGAGACCCCGGACGGATTGATAGATTGAGAAGACACCGTCGATGGGGAAAATGCGATCCTTGTCCGAGTTGAGGATCAGCAGTGGCCGGGGAGCGACGAGGCTCGCGACCCGGTCGAAGTCCCAGCGCTGAGTGTTGACATGAAACATGCAGTCGCAGTGCCCTTCAACGACGCCATCAAGGACATGATTGCGAAGGGTGGTAATGCCTGCCGTGGGGGCAGCGGCGCGAACGCGGGTGTCGAGAGCGGCGATCCACCACGTGTAGGCCCCTCCACCACTGCGGCCCGTGACGCCGATTCGTTCTGCGTCGACTTCCGGGCGACTGGTCAGGTAGTCGATGCCCCGGATCCCATTCCATGCCTCGACGCCCGCAGGGGTGTAGCCCCGAGACAGCCACCACCACCGGTTCAAACGATTCGTGCCGTGATGAATGCCTTCGATTTCACCCAATTGAATGGTGTCGATGGTGAGGCAAACGTAACCATGCCGGGCAAACCAGACGCCGTGGTGATGATAGCCCGTCTTGTTGCCGAAGCTGATGTCGCCCTCTTTCTGGTTGGAGTGTCCGCAGACGTAGAGGACTGCGGGAAGTTTCTGACCCGCTTCGATTTTGGCTGGCCGGTAAAGATTCGCGGTGACGTAGAGGCCGGGGAGGCTCTGATAGTGCAGATTCTCAACCACGTATCCGTCGCCTTGGATTTCACCGGTCTTTGTTGGATGCAAAGGTGTCTTCTCGGGCATGGGCTCGAGCCCCAGCATCTCCGCGAGCTGCTTTCTCCAGACTGGGGCGGTCTTGTCCCATGTGGCAGCGGAATCGATGCCTGCGAGAGCTTCAGCGGTTTCGAGTTCGATTTCGCGGACCTGCCGCTCAAAGTAGCGACTCAGCGAAATGTTGGCAGGCGTGTTGGGAACGGGCTCCGGAAGCTCGGCACCGATGCCTATGGATAGAAGAGTCAGCGAGAGGGTTGCAATGCCGAGGCCGAGGGGGAGAGGAGCTTTCATGCTTGGCGATGCAAGCGTATGGGCGGAGGCGCGGCAAGCTTCAAACGCGAACCCGCTTGCGATCCCAGACTTGGATCGTAAACGCGTGTGCGTGTCGGGCGTCCGCAGGATGTGGGAGACTTTCCTTCAGGGCCCATCGTTCTGGATCGATGATGGGGAAGGGGATGCCGGAGTCCAGTTCGTCATCCACACGGGTGAGGATGAGCCGAGAGGCGAACGGCATGGCCTCCGCGTACGTTTTTCCACCGCCGATCACCCACAGGGTTTTTGCCGCTTCCCGGGCGAGCAAGATCGCCTCTGACGCATTTCCGACGCGGCGACCAACGGTCGGCGTGAATGTTGGGCTGCCTGAAAGCACGAAGACGGTGTGGTTTTGGAACCATCCGGTCATCTCGTCAAACGTCCGGCGTCCGACGAGTAACCACTGGTCTGAAGTGATGGCCCGGAAGTGCTTTCGATCCGCCGGGAGGTCCCAGGGCACCCCGGCCCCGGTGGATATGAAGCCGTCTCTCGAGACGGCAGCGACGAGCGTCACGTCAAAAGATGGCGGACTCTCCTTCATTCAGCACTCGGAGTCGCTCGGAGCGTCCTCTGCTGGCGGCTCCGTCGACGAGCCTCTGGACGGGCTCATGAATGGGCTCTGCCCCGAGAGGAAAGGTATCGTGGTGCATGGGAACCAGACTCTTCGCACCGAGCATCTCAAAGGCATCCAGCGCCTCTTCCGGATTCATGTGAACGGGGCGGCCACTGGGAGCCTGGTAGGCCCCGATTGGCATGAGTGCCACGTCGATGTCGGAGCGATGGCCGATCTCTTTGAATCCATCGAACTGGGAGCTGTCGCCACAGTGGAAAACGGTTTCTCCGTTTCCTTCGATCAAGTAACCACCGAAGCCGCGGTGAACGTCGTGGATCATTCGGGCTCCCCAATGGCGGGCCGGAGTCAATGTGATCTTGATGTCCCCTACCCGGGCGGATTGCCAGGTGTTCAGTTCGATGATTTTTCCGAATCCGCATCGCTTAACCAGGCTTCCGACGCCGGTGGGGAGAATGATCGGCTGAGCTGCGGCGATTTTGTGGAGGCTGGGAAGATGGAGGTGGTCGAAGTGGGCGTGGGTGATCAGCACTAAATCGGCCGGGGGAAGGTCCTTCGCCCAAACGCTGGGATGGCGGACGCGTTTGACCGGTCCCATCCAGAGTGCCCAGTTGGGGTCGATCACAATGTTCATGCCGCCGATTTGAACGAAGAATCCGGCATGACCCAGCCACGTAATGCCGACTTGGCCTGGATTGGCTTCAGGGAGTGTTCCGAACATGCATCCTGGCCTACGAGGTGCCAGGAGGGTGGGAATCAACACTTCACCGAGGAACTGCAGGTTGCGCTTTCGCCAACCCTCAGCGGGGCGAAGGCCGATGCGGTTCTCGCTGCCCGCACCGCTTTTCGATGAACCAAAGCGTTTCCGTCCTGGCGGATTGCCGGGGGCGGAGCCAAACGCAGAGGAAGAGTCCGAAATCATAGGCGATGGTCCATCCGAAGCTGGCATTGAAGAAAGGAAAGGTATAACCCTGTGGAGGACTCACAAGCAGGAATTGCGATTGGCCCACAGGAAGGAGTCAGACCACCGATGAACGAAAACGACTCAATCATAGGCGACCAAAGTCGAAACAAGGCGGTTCTGCGACGTGAGATGAAGGGGCGGTTGAGGGAAGTCTCAGACGCCCGGCTCGCCCAAAGCCTGAGCCTAGTCACCGAGCACCTCAAAGAAGGATTGGCGGACTTGGGAGAGGCGGATTGTGTGGGTTTGTTTGGGGGATTGCGGGGAGAGCCAGACCTTGTGAAGGATTTGGGACCTTGGCTTCGGGGGCGCGGCGCGGCGACGGCGGTTTTTTCGTTTGGCCCTGACGGAATGATTCCCCGCAAAGTGGTTTCAGAGGCCGATGTCCAGAGAGGGGCCCTAGGCGTGTGGGAGCCTGTCCCAGCGCGGGCTCCGGCCCTCCGTACGAATGCGCTGACCGTGGTGCTTGTGCCGGGGATGGCATTTTCGAGATCAGGAGAGCGCTTGGGCCGTGGCGGTGGCTACTATGATCGGCTTTTACATGAAGTAGGCTTAAAGGCCCGAATCATTGGAGTCGCGATCGATTCACTGCTGGGAGACTCACTTCCCATGGAGCCCCACGACCAGAGGGTGCAGGAAATCGTGACGGATTCCGGGTGGATTTCCTGCCGCTAGCTGCGGGAAGGTGAATGGATGGTACGCGGTGCTGGTTTCGAACCAGCGACCCCTGCCGTGTGAAGGCAGTGCTCTACCACTGAGCTAACCGCGCGAAAAATCGAGCCCATTCAATAAGTCAGGTGGCGCTGATTGCCACTACTTTTTGCTATGGACTCACGGAAGAGACCTGATTGATCTTCTGGCCGCCTGGATCCAGAACGTTGACCGTCACAAAGAACAGGAGATGCGAGCGACGGACCTCGGAAATCTTGGTCTGAAAGAGCCGCCCGACTCCGGGGATGTCCTGAAGGATGGGAACTCCGTCCTCGATGTCCGTGGTGCTGTCTTTCACCATGCCGGCGAGGACAATCGTCGCTCCATCCCATACCTTGACCGCCGTGCTCGTCTTCCGGACGCTAAAAATGGGCTGAACGATGGTGTTGGGTTGGCTGCTGAATGTGGTTACGGTATTTGGACCGGCAAAATTGGCGATGAGGCCAGTGAAACCTGGGCCGGTGCCAACTGCATCATTGTAGACGGTGTTCGGGACCGAGTAAGGGTTCCCGTAGTCGATGAATCCGTCGAGGTCCCGATGAGTCGGCGCAATGTTGAGTTCCACGGACTTTCCATCGGCTGAAATCACGGGCTCAGCCTCCAAGATGGTACCGACCTGGGTCGATTCAAAGGCAGAGGGTGTGGCGGGGGGAACAACAGCCTTAAATCCGCCCCCTGTGACAGAGTAGGTTCCCACTGGAACTGGAAGCGGCGCATTGGGGTTAAAGAACAAGGGGAAGAGTCCAGCCAAGTTGACGCCGAAAGGGCCCAATCCTCCTGGCCAAGGTTGGATGGCGGGTGGTGCAAGGGGGATGCCGAGCAACAACACAAGACGCCCACCAAAGGTGACTTGGGGAATTTGAGGTGGATCGAATTCGGTGGGATAGAGCATCTCTCGAACCACCCTCACGCTGACGGCTTGACCGCTCTTGGCGATCACGGATGGCTTCGACAGTAGGTCGACTCCCTTCTGCTGGTCCAGAGCACGCACCACCATTTGGAACTGTGGTTGAGTGAAGACGCCTGCGACCGAAAATACGCCCGGAGACCGGTTCGTGGTCGGTACGGGACCGCCGGCGAGAACCGCATCAATGCTGCGATTACTGCTGGTAATGTCGTTTGAACTCCGCAGCCCTGCAGTGATTGGGTTGCCAAGAACCGGAGCGAATGGGGTTGGAAACTGAGTCGCCAGAAAATTGGGTGCAAGATTTTGGTTTCCAATCGTGCCGCCGTTGCCGACGCCTTTGGCGCTGTTGACGTTGAATGGTCCCAAGATCCAATCGAACCCCAACTCCTTGAGCTTGGCTTCTGAGGCTTCCATCACCCTGACGTCGATCTGGACTTGTTTGGGGGATGCCGTTGCGGATTGCTCCACCAGCATGTCGACCACATTGAGCTGGGCCGCCGAATTTCGAACGATCAACAAATTGGAGGACGCGTTGTAGGAAGCGCCCGTACCCGGAGCAAAGACAACGCCCCGGCTTTCCAGGAATTCCTGAGCGCTCATGCGACGGATGTTCAACCCGGTTCCGGTGGCGTTGGCTCCGGCTCCGAAGGGATCGTTGGTCGTAGCTGAGTTGGTTCCAATGGCTGATGTCTCGATGAAGCTAGGCGGAACACGATAGGTCTTGCTGATGATGGTGGCGGTATCCGAACTCAGCGAAATGACGCGAACGGCCTGCTCTTCCACGCGGTATGAGGCTCCTGCCATCTCAGTGATGTAACGAAGCACCTCATCGAAAGGGACATCCGTGAGGCTGAGCGTGATGGGACGAGCTCTCACCTCAGTTGATACGTCCACGACAAAGTCGATTCCTTTTCCCGTGGGGTCCAGATCACGACTGCGGACGCGCAAGTATTCGATCGTTTCATCGAGGGATGCACCAGAGAAGGCGACCTGATTGAGCACGAGATCCCGCATGCGTCGTGTGAGTTCCTCTCGGCCGCGCCTCTTGCTGGTCGCTCCGTAGTCCACGGTGCCAAAGCGATCCGCGAAGCCCGATGGTGGGGGGACGGAATCCTCCCAGGTTTGATTGACTTCGTTCAGTCTCTTGGCTCTCGTCTGGTCCCTTGCTGAGTCGAAATATTCGCTTCGACGCATCTCATTCCGTTCCATGCCCCGGCGCGCAGCGCTATTGTAAGGATCCACTCGGAGAGCGTCTTTGTAAAACTCGTCAGACAGGTTGAAATCGCCGATTTCATGGGCGGAGTTCCCTTTCAAGAGCAAGTCCTGAACATTCCCGACCTTTTCGATGTGCTCGGCCGAGAGAGCCGGGGGCCAGCGATCCGGATCGGCGAGTTCTCGTTGAAATCGAAGGGCGTCCGGGTGTTTCGGGGCCACGTCAGGATCCAAAATGGCGGTAAGGAGTGCCTTCGCCTCCTCGAAACGTCCCTCCTTGGCCAATTCACGTGCACGCTGGACGCCGACAATAGCGTAGCCATCCTTGGCTTGGGCACGGACTCCAGAAGCCATGTGGACGTTTGGCAGGGCCTCAAATGTGGCTTGATAGATCTGAAGCGATTCCTTGGTTTTCCCCGCGTCAAACAGGACCGAGGCTTCCTGAAGTTGGAGCGATGCCTCCGCAACAAGGCGGCTGCGGCGGGCCACTTCGGCTTCAGCGAGGGACGCCACGGACTGGGCGCAGAGATCATTTACTCCCAAGCATCCCATCAAGAGAATGATGCCCGCGACGTGTGAACGGGTCGCGGAGACGGAGACATGAAAAGCAGGTGGCTGGGGGGACATCAAGAAAATCGCAAATGAAGCGCTATGTTGTAGCAGAAGTGCCCGTTTTTCCCAAGGTATTTCTATTTCTATCGTTGCACAGTGGGTGCGACTCTCCATAACGATACGCTGCGCAATCCAATCGATCCTGCCCTCCAACCCTTGCAAGATGATCCCCTCCGTTTTGAAGTTACTGATTTGCCCGCCGAAGATCTCAGGTTTTCAAATCGCGGCACTTGGATTGGTTCTTGCCGCCTGGGGTGGAAGTCACGCGGTTGCTGAGGACGCCACCTCCCCTTCAACTGAAGCAAAAACGATTTTTTACGCTTCGGGCGGGCCATGGGGTCGCTTGCGTTGCACGGACATCCATTTGGAGGCTCCTTCGAACATGGTGTCTCGGTTCGCCATCCCGGGTCCCATTCCACGATGGTCCTTTCCCAGTTCTGAACTGGACTCGTTGGGGGCGATGTTTCGGCGGGCCGGGTTGTCGGAGGATTCGGTTGCCCAGTTGATGAGCTTGGACCGGATTGTCAGAGAGGGGGGCTATGTTCACCTCTTTCCTCCCGTTTCGCTTTTGGAGAGCATGGCACCGGAAACCCGGCTCATTGTGTATACGAAATTGGCCAATCACCCGATCAACTCGTATCACTCGGATCCGGTATTGATTGTCGGAGAGACGGTGGAGGAGTTTTTTGCGACGAGCGATCTCAGTGCGGAGATGGTGAGACGAATCGAGCGCATGTGCTACAAGCGTGGAGGAACGTTGGCGTTCAGCGATCCCTCAGTGCTGATCCACTACTGTGAGGATGAGAACGAGGTGCATCAGATCATGAAGGCGATGACCCGAACGCGAAGTTTGATGATCCGTCTCGAACTCGACGTGGATTCGAATGTGGAGGAAATCGTGGACTATTGGACGCTGGGAGACGGTGTGAGAAAAAAGGACATTGAGCCGATCATTCGATCCATCATTGAGACCCGTGGGTTGGAAACCCTGCCTTTGGCCCAAGTGCTGCCGCCGCTGCCGCGGAAGCTGATTTATACGTATCCAGGGATTGAACTCGCGAAGCATGGCGCTTTCCCTGACTGCCACTGGACTTCGCTAAATTTCCTTAACTACGAGGCCCATGATTACTTGTTGGATGCGGATCTGGCCGCGCTTGCGGTCGTCGAAGGATGCGAAAAAGTGGATCGCCCGTACCGCTACGGCGATATTCTGATGTTTGTTGACCAAAAGTCAGGGCGAGCCTTTCACTCCTGCGTGCACTTGGCGGATGATATTGTCTACACGAAGAACGGTCGAAACATCCTCTCACCATGGATTTTGGCGAAACTTTCGGACGTTGTGCAGCTCTACATGTACAAGGGATCCTCAGTGATCCAAGGCTACCGCAGGTTCACGGACTGATTCCAGGAGGAGCTAGCAGGCCACAATGACCTCGATCTCCACCAGCGCACCGAGGGGAAGCGCGGCGACTTGAATGGTTGAGCGAGCGGGTTTGTGGTCGCCGAAGGCCGCCGCATAGAGAGCGTTCACTTTCGGAAAATCAGCCATGTCAGTCAGAAACATGGTGGACTTGACCACATCGGTCCATTTCAGATGCTGGCTGGTGAGCAATGCCTGAATGTTGGCAAGAACTTGACTGGCCTGTCCCTCGACGTCGGCGGCATCGATTTTCCCGGTGGAGGGATCGATCGGGATCTGGCCGGAACAAAACATGAACCCGCCGGATTTGGCGGCGATGCTGTAGGGACCGACGGCGGCGGGGACGTTGCTGGCTTCTTGAATGAGTTCCATGGTGGGTCGATTGAGAATTCAGATCATGCCGAGCTTCATCTTTCCTTCAATGCTGATCATGTCCTGATTCCAGGGTGGATCCCACACGACCTCCACGGATGCATCGTCCATGTCCTCAATCGTCATGATGCGCCCTTGAGCATCGGCAGCAATGGTGGGTCCCATCCCGCAACCGGGCGCGGTCAGGGTCATTTTGACTTCCGCCCGCATCCCCTCGGATTCGGTCGGGACAACTTTGCAGTCATACACCAAGCCGAGATCCACGATGTTCACCGGAATCTCTGGGTCATAGACATTTCGGAGCTGCGCCCACACCTCTTGCTCAAGATCCGACGCATTCTCCGGAATGTTGGACGACGAGTCCTTGTTGTCCTTTTTATCGGCGTCGGGATCAATGCCGAGGGCGTCTGCGTCTTTCGTCGCAATCCGGGCGAGCCCGAAGTCGGTGGCCACTGTGTATGTGCCGCCGAGGGCCTGGGTGATGATGACTTTCATTCCCACAGGCAGCTTGACGTCGTCGCCGCTGGGGATCTGGATGGCATCGACTTCGCGTTTGAGTTCGATTGAAGAGTGCATGGTCTTTTAGAAAATGGGTGAAATGTGAGGAGCTGAACGCGCAGGGCTATCAGACAGCTTCAGGGAGCAGAGTCAAAAACGATGCGGACTTTTCCGGCTTTTTTCCCGGCATCGCGCAGGCTGTCGGCGAGGGTGGGCCCTTGGGGCGTCCCTTGCGGAGGCGCCGGAGTGGGAGACTCCGATGATTCGGCTTCCAGGGCGGCACGTAAAGCACCCTCCACCATCTGACCACAATGCACCTTCATGGGTGGCAAGGGGCCGAGAGGTTGGGACAGTTCTTCCGCGGACATGGCCATGGCTTCTTCCGGCGTTTTACCCCGAATCATTTCGGTTGCCAGACTGGCGACGGCGATGGCTGTCTGGCAACCAAAGCTCTGAAAGCTGGCTTTGTCGATGACCTTGCGGCCGCCGTCTTCCCGGTATTTGAGCCACATTCGGACCATGTCCCCACAGTCGGGACTGCCCACCGTTCCGACCGCGTCGGCGTCTGTCATCTCTCCCAAATTCTTGGGGTCGGCAATGGCTTCGTTGAGTGAGTTTTCGTTCATGGGGATTGGTTAGTCGTCAATCTCGATGCGGTAGCGGGGTAGGGATGGATCGATCATCTGGCTAAATCCATCGATACCACCTTCGAGGGCGCGTGCTTCGGAAAATCCGTGCCCGATGAAGTAAGCGGTTGCGTCGAGGCTGCGACTGCCGGTGTGATCGTAGAGGACGACGGGTTGCGACTTGTCCCAGGATTGAAAGGCCTCGTTCATCAGTTCTTGGGAGAGAAGGATGGACCCGGGAATCTTCACGGCTTCGTGCTCTTCGCGGGTGCGAAGGTCAATCAGCCGAAGATTTGCGGAATCCTTCATGAGAGCTTGAAGATCTTGGGGAGAGACCATCAAGCTGGCATCCTTTTCATGGCTCTCCTGAATGAATCCAATGGCTTCCGTTACGGAGACATCCTCGTTCCGGGCGCAGACTTCGGCCAAGGTCTCGTCGGGACGGAAGCCGCAACTGCTGCATCCGCCGATGTGATAGCGGGCAAAGAGGGCGCGCTGAGCTCCCGGATAGCGCTTCAGCACTTGGGCCATCGGGGTGTCTGGTTCGAGTTCTGGAAGGGGTTCTGACACAGTCATGGGAGGAGAGTAACGTTTGTGGAAGGGGGCGAAACTGTAAAGTTCGTCTGTGCAAGGCCCTGAAAGGCGGTAAACTGCGATTTCCCGAATTCATGACCGAACGAGAACCTCGCATCTACGTGCTTCCGACGATGATGACGGCCGGAAACATTCTGGCCGGCTTCGTTGCCATCCTCCAGATCTTCCAAGGCCGGGCCGGGGAAGTCACGGAGCATTACTATTATGCCATCCTGGCCATTCTGGCAGCCTGTCTCTTCGACGTGCTGGACGGGCGGCTTGCGAGACTCGGAGGGCAGGAATCGCCATTCGGTCGGGAATTGGATTCTTTGGCGGACATCGTGTCTTTCGGAATCGCTCCGGCCTTGTTGGTTCACGACATCGTCCTGCAGAGCATCGAAAAACCGGCGGGCCTGGGGTCATTGATCGCCTCGGCCTATCTCGTCTGCGGGGCGATGCGTCTCGCCCGATTCAACTGCATTGCGGCGGCGGAAACCGATGACAGTCCGGCGTCGAAGAGTTTTCGGGGCTGTCCGATTCCTGCTGCTGCAGGCGTGATTTCCTCCCTGACCTTGCTCCTTCTCTGGTTGGATGGCACGGACAAAGAGATCGGCGGTCCTTGGCGGTATGGATTGGCGTTGCTCATGGTCTTGCTGTCCTACCTCATGGTTAGCAATCTGGAGTACCCGAGTTTCAAATCGGTCAACTGGCGCACACGCCGTTCGTTCCAGTGGATGATTGTCTCGATTTTGGTCGCGGCTTTCTCGGTGAAGAACTGGCAGTGGATGCCGGCGGTCCTTTTCGTGTCCTACCTTTTGTACGGGCTTTTTCGCCCATGGATCTCACGGAAGTGGAGGCAGCAGATCGAGATCGAGCGCGAGGATACGCTGGAACCGTCCTCTTCAGAGCACATGGCTGACGAGCCTTCCCGAAGGGCGTCAGAAGGTGATAAGGATCCAGCCTCGCAGATTTGAGCTGAATCGATCCACTCCACGTTTCCTTTTTTACGATCTCCCACTGGATGGCAGACTTTTATCAACACGCTCGACTTCCGACGCTCCACCAACTCGCGGTCACGGAACCCCATCGGCAGGACGCGGAGCTCATCCGTTGGACGGATCAGAATCCAATCGTGCTGTTGCTTCCAGCGCTCTATGCCGAGTTCCAGCGTCCAGCGCTGCCAATCATCCTTGAGCAGATCTCGCTCATCCCGTGGATTGCAGAGGTGGTTCTGTCGGCGAACGGGATGCAGGAGGAGGAGCATGCGCATGCTCTCAAGATATGTCGGGCCAAACTTCGCGGAAAGCCGCTGCACCTATTGTGGAACGATGGACCCGCGATGGTTCAGGTCCACCAGGAACTCGAGCGTTCAGGAAGTGGCGTCTACGAGGCAGGGAAGGGTTCCAATATCTGGAGCGGCTTGGCCTATCTTCAGGCTCGAGGACACAAGGGCATCGTGATCAGTCACGATACAGACATCATGGGCTACACGGCTGATTTGCCTCGAAAGCTGGCTTATCCGCTCGCTCATCCCCAGATGCCGTATCGATTCGCCAAAGGTTACTACAGCCGGGTGGCGGGACGCCTCTATGGCCGCGTTACCAGGCTGCTGATTTTCCCTCTGCTGCGGGCGCTGAGCGAGGTTTTGGGCGAAAAGCCGCTCCTGCAACATCTGGAGAGCTATCGCTATCCATTGTCGGGTGAGTTCGCCGCCGACATGGAATTGTTGTCGCAATTGCGACTGCCGTCGGGGTGGGGACTGGAAGTCGCGATGCTCTGTGAATGCCAGCGGCTCTTGCCGATCCAGCATCAATGCCAGGTGGATATGGGGTTTCACTACGAGCACCGTCATCGCCCCATCACTCCCCGAACGACCGGAGATATTCAGGAGGCCGGCCTGGTCGTCGCCGCAGAGGAAGTCGCTTGCTGTCTCTTTGATCACGTTTTTCGGGAGGCGGAGGAAAAGGCCGCCAGTTCGCTGATTCGGGTAGTCGTGGAGAGGTACCGTGCCTGCTGTCTTGAGTGGTTGGACCGTTATGAGCATGTCGCCTTGATCAATGGACTGGAGTTTGATCGCGAGGATGAGATGGCGACGGTGTCTCATTTTGAAGCCGCGTTGGGACGCCTGGTGGAAGCTGGCGACGATTTTGGCGAGCGACTCGCCAGGCATCGCAGCCCCCCAGCATGTGCTTTGAGCGATGGCCCGGTGGCTCGCGAGGCGCTGCTTCAGGCGGTGACGGTCATTTGACCCAGGGGAGCTGAGTGCACCCGAGGCACCTCAGGAGTGGGGGCGCAATTTCCGGCAGGGAGACTGGAGGAGTCGGCTTGCAAACGCCATCATTGGTATTATAAATATGAAATGTATGGAAATATAAATAAGTGCGTGCGGCGGTTGCTGGATGAGTGTCGAGCTCATCGGGGTCGCTTGGGCTCCATTCTTCTGGCTTTGGTCCTTGGCACGCTTCCAAATTTCCTGGCGATCTCGTTTCCGCAGCCGACTTGGCTGGGATTCAATCTGTTTCTGTTTGGGTTGGGTCTTCCCTTGGCACTGATGGTGATCGGACTTCCCGCACGCCCGGTTTTGTGGGCGTGGCTGATGGTGGTCGTCTTCGTGCCCGTAACCTGCGGAGTGCTGATCAGCACGCACTCGTTCCCGAGCACCTTTTTGTTCTTGGCCCTATTGGAGACAAACGTGGGCGAGTTGTCTGTTTACCGAGGCCATGCTTGGATTGCGGGCATCACAACGCTGGCCTTGGTTGCCCTCTACGGATGGGTCGTTCATCGGGGAGTTCCCAAGGGATTTCGTCTGGGCGTCGCGATTCGGCTGACTCTGGCTGTGCTGTTGCTGTTGCCGGTAATTGTGGACTTGGGTTTTCACGGGCGTGTCTCGGCCATTGCCCGAATTGAACAGCGGTTGATGACGACCTTTCCGACGGGAACGATCTTCGCTGCTGTCGAGGCGTGGCAGTTTCGGCAGAAGATGACGGGGCGGTCGGAAATGGCAGAGAGGCTGCAGGTGGACCTTTCTCCAGAGGCGGCAGGATTGGAGCGGCAGGTGCATTTGCTGGTGATCGGGGAAAGCGCCAGGCGTGGTAGCTTTGGCCTCTACGGGTATGGACGCGAGACCACTCCGATGCTGGATCGGACTCCGGGTCTTTTGGTTTTTGACGATGTGATCGCCACCGCGCCGATCACACTTGCAGCGGTGCCACAGATGCTGACACCGACCCGGACCGGGGAAATCCGCGAGGCCACGACGCTTCCAAGCGTGCTGTCTGCCTACCGCGCGGCGGGCTTCCGCGTGTATTGGCTGTCCGCCCAGAGAAAGCACGGGACCTATGACACGCTGACCTCTGCCTTTTCCGAGGACGCTCACGAGGCCGTGTTTCTGGGGGGCAAACTCGATGTCGCAGGGCGTGGCACCTACGCCGGAGCGACGGACATGGAGTTGCTGCCGAAGGTGCGGAGCGTTTTGAAACGGGGTGAGGAAAAGGTTCTGATCCTTCTGCACACGATCGGGAGCCACGGGCCATACGGCTCACGTTACTCGAAGGAACTCAATCACTTCAACGTCGATCCGAACGAAGCCAATCGGTCTCTCGCCAAGGTCGTCATTCAATCCTCCACAGATCCGGCTGATATTCAGAGAGTGACCGACGCCTACGACAATTCCATCTTCGCGACGGATTGTCTTTTGGCCAACCTGGTCCACCTCGTCCGGCAGGAGGCGTGCGCGAGCTGGCTCTGCTACGTCTCCGATCACGGAGAGAATGGTGGGGATGCGGTCATGGGGCGTTTCATGCACGGGGTTCTCACGCCGGATGTGGTGGAGATTCCCATGCTGATTTGGTTGTCTGACGGCTACCGCTCGGCCTTCCCTGGAAAGAGTGCGTCATTGGAAGCGCACCGGGAAACGCCTTTCAGCGCATCCTGCTTGTTCCACTCGCTGACAGATATGGGGGGCTTGTCGACCCCGTTTTCCAAGCCCACCCAAAGCATTGCCTCAAAGGATTTCAAGCCTGGGCCGAGGATGCTGTCGGATGTGTCAGGCAAGGTCGTGAACTACGACGAGGACATATTGCCTCTCTATAAAGCAGGCTCTCGAGCAGGGTGGCGGCCAATGAAGCCTAAAAGCCTCAAAACAACGGCGGCGATCATCAACGCTGGTGCCCAAGAGTGAGAAAAAGGTAAGCGACCTTGCGGCAGGCAATCCGCACGCTGGTTTGGTCTAGAAGTCCGTAAATCGGGCTGCGCAGGCACCTTGGAGGACAATCGACAGACGGCATCCAAAGGGGAGATGTAATAAAATTGTGATAATTTCAATAATTATACTTGCAGCAACTGGGGCGTTGAATTATAAATACCATGTTCACAGCAGAAACCATTATGGAATCTGAGGCGGACATCACCCAAAACCAACAGCCAAACTAAACACAATGAAAAACGTTAAAGTTGCTAAATCCCTCAAGGCTGGCTTCAGCCTCGTTGAAATGCTCGTCGTGATCGCCATCATCGGCATCATCGCTGCTATCGCTATCCCGAACATCGGTACGGTCAACGCCGCTGCCAAAGAGGCCACCAACATGCGTAACGCTCAGTCGGTCGCTTCCGTGCTCAACGCCGCTATCGCAGCTGGTGTGACGCTCGCCGCTTCGGACACCGCTACTCCTGGTGCTCTGATCGACGCCGCTGAAGCTGGTGTTTCTCCTACAGACGGTCCTTTCGAAGGAAAGACCTTCTCTTCGGGCGAAATCGAAGACAGCGAAGAAGCCGGTGCTGCCACCTACCTCACATGGGACGCGACCAACCAACAGGTCTCCTACTCGAAGCCT
Organism: uncultured Verrucomicrobiales bacterium; assembly: GCA_963976915.1. Classification (GTDB taxonomy): domain Bacteria; phylum Verrucomicrobiota; class Verrucomicrobiia; order Verrucomicrobiales; family Verrucomicrobiaceae; genus CAXBNA01. The sequence goes on along the minus strand of CAXBNA010000036.1, from coordinate 13,236 downwards.
GATTGATTCAGCCTTCCTTGCCCGGCTCATCTCCGGCAGGCCATGTGCTAATCCACATCTGACCTGAGTCAGCACCGGGCATGCTTTGATCCGCCGGGGAGATTTCTCCCCGGCGGATTTAGTTTTTCAGAAATCCCTCAAATCGAACTGCCTCCAAATTTCTGCTGCCCGTATGTTCTTCCCGTTTCAAAAGACTCTGCAAGTCCGTCGATCACGGATCGGGGGGTTCACGTTTACGGAGGCGATCTTCACGATCGCAATCATTGGGATCATGTCGGCATTGGCGGTGAGCGCCATTTCGAATGCTTCACGGGATGCCCACCGCGTGGTGGCGAGGCAGCAACAAGGTACGGTCCAAAATGCGCTGACGGCCTGGGTCTTGGCGCAGTCCAGAGTTCCAGGTAGCGCTCAAGTGCAGAGCTTGGAGAGTGTCCGCTCCTATTACAATTCACTGAGCACGACCTCCGCGCGTTTCGCGCTTCTGCTTCCCAATCCTTCTTCGTCGGACCCGAATGCCAGGGCAGGCTATTTGGATCAGACCACCGGCGATCACTTTCTGGCCTACACAACCAATACAGATCGTCTCATGACCTCTGCGTTGGAGACCTCCAAAGCCTACCTTCGGCTCCCCAATTGGCAGTCCGGCGACTTTCCCCGGGTCGAGATGGTGAACGAGTGACCTCCCAAGCCGACCCACAATCATGAATGCTTCACAACAACGATCCAAGTGCCGAAACGCCCTGCGGGTGTTCGGTTTTTCGCTCGTCGAGATGATGGCCTGCGTGGCGATCATCGGCGTCATTGCCTTCATGGCCATTCCATCGGTCTCCCGAATGCGGGAAGACAGCGAGCGCAATCTGGCAATCGCTCGTGCGGAGGCATTGAACCTTGCGCAAGCCAGTCTCATTCAGGTGAAGGGCCGCACCCAGGCCTCCCTGGAGTGGGTCAATGCAGGCAACAATCGCGAGTCCAAATACACCTTGCTTCGCCCTTACCTGAGTTTTGCGGAGACGACGCTCTCCGCCTACCTGCCATCGGGCTACTCCGTCAATTTCCCCGCCTCCATCACGACGATGACCAAGGCCTCTCTCATCGGACCGAACGGGACCATCTACTACTGATCCGCCTTGATCCGCGCCATCCGCATGCTTTGGAAACCACCCATCTCGGTCGAGAATCCACCCCCCACCCGGCGTCGCTGGATGGGCGGTTTTTCGTTGACGGAGATGGTGGTCACGATCTCCATCGTCGGCACGCTCGCGGGCATCGCGGTCTCCACTTTTGGAGGGATGACTGGAGCGGCCAAAGGGGCGCTGGCCGAGGAGCGGCGTGAGATGCTCAACGCGGGGGTCCATCGTTTCGCCCAGTACAACTACGAGTTGGTGTTCAGTCCCCAAAAGGCGTCGGCGGGGGATGAGATGCTGATCCTTCGGACGCTTCAATATCGCAATGCCAATGAGACCTACGCGAAGGTGGGGTCTCCGTACGTGGTGCCCCAATACAATCCGGTGATCTCCAGTGATCCCGGCGACTATCGCCTGATGTGGAATGGTCGACTCTACGAGCTATTGCGCCCAGGCGACGTCGGAGTGGGCCTGAAAATGGTCTTTGACGGCTCCGACCTGACTGAAGCCTTTAATTTTCCGCCGAACTTTCAGATGGCGGGCAGATAGGCCCTCGAAACCCCAAACCCGAGAATACCGAAAGCGACCTGCCCATGTCTGTCATCGTCCAACAAGCTCCCGATTCGTTTAGTAATCCGAGTAGTCCGACAGAGGAGACTATCGATACCAAACGAGCGGCCATCATCTCGACAGAGGGGTTGGCGTTGCAGTATGGACTCTTGCCGTTGGATCTTTTGCGGGAAAGCTGTTCGCCGGATGCCGAGCGGCTGATTCGTCGGATTGGACGGGTGCCCTATGTGGCCGATCCATGGCTGCCAGTTTCCACGCTTGGGCCCCTCATCATCATGGCCCATCACAATCCGCGGGCCACGGATCTGTGGGGTGTTCCGCCCTTCCTCACCGTGCGGGTTCTGATCACGGCGGATCAGTACCAGAAGACGAGGAAGGACTTGGTCCAGCGCTTTGGGCAGATGCCCATCGATCACCAAAACAGCATGGAGCATGTGCCGACACCTCCGTTTCCAGAGATGGGATTGGATGGCGCATTCGAATGGTTGCTCGACAACTACCCGTACGAGCCCGCGATGGCCACAAAGCTCCGCGGCTTTTATGACAAGGAGATCGCCAAAGGAGAACGGCTGACCGCGACTGCCTTCAACGGGATTGAGCGGCACTACGGAGTGGTCCTCACTCATCTGGTCACGCACGGACGGCGGCTCTGTTTTAGCGCGCAGGAGGCACAGCGGCAGAATTTCTTTCCCTTGCCATTGCTGGAGCGGCATAACGTATATCCTCTATTTATCGGGAAGCATGTGGTCTTCATGCTCACCGAGCAGGATGATTGCAATGCCTTTGAGGACGAATGGCTCTCCACGGGTACTTCGTCGTTGAAGATCGTTCCGGTGCTGGCGGATCTGTCGTCCATCAAGGACGCCATTGCCCGTGCCGGTGCCACCTTTGATCCCAGTGCGGTTGCCGATGTGGATGACGGCAAGCTCACGGTGACCGATGACGAAAACGTGGTCGAACTCGTCGCGCAGGACATCGCGCGGATCAATCCGAGCAGTCCCAACCACACCGCTGAGGAACTCGTCCAGTGGGCATTGTTCACCGCCATCCGTTGTCGGGCCAGTGACCTTCACCTGGAGAAATTCTACAACCTCACCCGATTCCGGGCGCGGATGGATGGAAACATGAAAACCATCCTCACCGCACCGGATACAATGCTGAATCGGATGGTGGCGTTGATCAAGAACTACGCGGGCATGTCGCAGAACCGGCAGGAATGCCAGGACGGTCGTTTTTCGATGTCGTTGGGCCGTCGCCGCATGGACGCTCGGGTGGCCGCCGTCCCAACGAGGCGGGAGTTTCAGAAGATCATTTTACGCTTTCTCGACAAGCAGGATGGGGTCCGCAGGCTCTCCGATTTCAATCTCTCAGAGCGTCAGGTGGACATCCTCACACGCACGATGCAGCGAGACCAAGGGCTTGTTTTGGTCACAGGTCCGACGGGTTCGGGTAAGACCACCACGCTCTACGCACTGCTCAACAGCGTGAATGACGAGAGCGTCAATATTCAGACCATTGAGGACCCGATTGAGTACGAGATCGAGGGAATCAACCAGACCCAGACCAATGCGGCACGCGGGCTCACCTTTGCCAACGGTCTCCGAGCCCTGCTACGTGCGGATCCCGACATCATTCTGATTGGGGAATCGCGGGACTCCGAGACTGCCTCGGCGGCGGTCAACGCGTCTCTTACCGGCCACCTTGTGCTCACGACCCTTCACGCCAACGACTCTCTTCGTGCCGTGTCGCGCCTCATGTCCATGGGGGTGGAGAAGTACTTGATGGCCGATTCCCTGGCGCTCAGCCAGGCGCAGCGACTGGTTCGCAGGCTCTGCGGCTACTGCAAACGGCCTGTTCAAGCCGATGCAAAGCTCCAGGACTTGATGGCGAAACAAGCCGTCATCTCGCAGCCATTGACGACGCCGATCTATGAAGCTGCCGGATGTGACGAATGTCACGGCACGGGATACTCCGGGCGTGTGGCGCTCATGGAGTTGTGCGAGATCACGACCGAGATTCGGGATCTCATTGAAGATGGTGCGCCGATGAGCGCCCTTCGTGCCAGCGCCTTTAAGAACGGATTCTTCTCCCTTTATCAAGAGGGACTCACGCAGGTCATCGGCGGTCACACGACCATGGATGAGATCCGCTGCCTTAGCTACACCGCGATGTAATTCCAACCCGTCACAAGCCATGAACCCTCCCGCCACCCCAGAGTCCTTGTCGTCGCCCCCGCGGCAGTTGCCGCGTGTGCTTCTCGTCGATGACGAGCCCAGTGTGCTTGCATTGGGAACCGTCATTCTCGAGTCCAACGGTTATCCGGTCACTGGCGTGACAGATGGGGCCGAGGCTCTCGACGCCATCGCTCAATCGCTGGAGTACGGGGATCCTGTGGAGGTCGTCGTGCTGGACATGACCCTGCCGGGCGGCGCATCAGGGTTTGAAGTTCTGGAAGCCATTCAGATGCGTCACCCTCAACTCAAGGTCATTGCATGCAGCGGCTACTTCCAAGAGGATGCCCGGGAGCTTTGCCTCGGCCTCGGATTTGCCGAGATTCTTCAAAAACCCTATACGGCTGACCGGCTCGTCAACTGCGTCCGCCGAGTGCATCTCACCGCCAACAAGCCCGAGGTCGTTTCCGCAATCGGATGAAACTTTCATTCAGCATCGCCAACCGCTACTGCCTCCTCGGGCTCGTTGCTGTATCGCTCACGGCGGCGGCTACGGGCGTCGGGTTCATGTGGCAGGAGTTCCTGACGCTTCGAACCGTTCAGTCCTCGTTTGTGGGAGCAGCGACGGTGGCGGGGCAGATGGAGCTTCAGAAGCAGATGCTGGAAAATGAGGTGCTGAGTGGGAAGTCCGAGTTGCCTCCCGAGTCCAGCCTCATGCTCCGGATGCGGCTTCAAGCTGTCGACGTGCCGCCTGTCATTCGTCAGCTTGGACTGCGGGTGGAGATTGCCGGGCCTCGGCAAACCGAAGGGGGAGAGGCGATGCAGAAATCTCCCTTCATCATGGTTTTCGAAACGGATGAAGATTGGCTGCTGACGGAGCCGGAATATGGCCAGGTGCAAGACCTGATCTATCGGGCGATGGCTGGCACGTCGCTCGTTTTCTCCGAGCCGGAAACGGTCTTGTCGTTTGAGGGACTGTTCGGAACAGGGGACTGGTTGATCACTGCGGCACCCCTTTACAATCAGACTGGAATGGCCACCGGGGTCTTTGTGGCACGCCAACCCTTGGTGATGCCCCGCCACTTGATTGCGGCCAATCGCATGATGGTCCCCGTCTTGGGTGCCTGCATCGGACTGGTTCCCGGCGTCATTGGATTCTTCCTGCTGGGTCGCGGCATGTCCCGGCGGCGGAAGGAGATGGAGCAGGGATTCAAGGCGCTCCGTTCGGGCAATTACGCGATGCGACTGCCTGGCAAAGGATTTGATGACTTCGCGGTTCTGCAGCGGGATTTCAATGCCACGGCCACCTTCATCCAGACAGAGGACAAGCGGAAGAATGATCTCATCGCTGATTTTGAGGAGACCAAGAAAGGGGTGCAAGTCGCCACCGCTGCCAAGGGTGACTTCCTGGCCAACATGAGTCATGAGATCCGCACGCCGATGAACGGCATCATCGGGACGACCAGCCTGCTCATTGAACTCGGGCTTGAGCCTGAGCAGGAGGAGTTGGTCAAGATGATCCGCTCCAGCGGTGAGTCTCTCCTGCACATGATCAATGACATCCTCGACTTCTCGAAGATCGAGTCGGCCAAGATGGAGTTGGAAGAACTCCCTGTGGACATTGAGACGTTGCTTGGAGAGACGGTGGATGTGCTCGGTTACCGGGCGGCAGAGAAAGGTCTCGAACTCAATTTCTCCATCGACAGTCAGCTCCCGAAGAAATTGGTCGGCGACTTCCAGCGCATCAAGCAGATCCTGGTCAATCTCATCGGGAATGCCGTGAAGTTTACAGAGAAGGGCGAGATCCTGGTGTTGGCCAGTCAAGTTTCCCGAAAGACTGAGCGTGGAGAAAGTACCTTTCTCCATCTGTCGGTTCGAGATACGGGGATCGGTATCCCCAACGATAAATTGACGCAAATTTTCGAGGCGTTCACCCAAGTGGACGTGTCGACGACTCGAAAATACGGCGGCACAGGGTTGGGCCTGGCCATCTCGCGCCGACTCTGCCGGATGATGGGTGGCGATGTGGGCTGTGTCAGCGAAGAGGGGAAGGGTTCCGATTTTTACTTTGAGATTCCACTCCAAGTCTCGCCAGACGACTCCGCGAGAGAAGCCGAGATGGAGGCGCTCGACCTTGTCGGTGGAAGAGTCCTGCACTACTTCAGCGTGCATCCCACGACGGCGCAGATCCTGCATCAAACGGCGCTGCAGTGGAAGATGCGACCGGTGGCGATCAAGCCGGCAACGTTGGTGTCTTCGGTCGATCTGGCGGAGACCCTGTCGGACGCCAACCCGGCCGCCGTGCTCCTCGACATCTCTGGGCTGGAGTCCAGCCAGGCACAGCCGCTGCTGCGGACGGCTGCCGGGCACCGCATTCCGATTGTGACGCTCCTTCCTCTGACGGGCGCGAAGAGTCGTGATCAGTTCTTGCCTCCTGAGGGAGCCGTCCATTTGAAATTGCTGAAACCGATGAAGCCTCAGGAACTCCTTCGCGGGCTGGCGGCATTGCTCAAGAAGCCTGCGGGAGGTGGATCGTCGGCACGGGCGTCTTCGGGGGCGGCGTTTCCCACCGCTTCGATGCAACCGCCGCCGACCCTGCAGCAGCCAGCCGTTGCCGAGACTTCGATGGGGGCTCAATCCCCGAATGCCATGCCGTCCATGATGTCCGCTCCCGGTGGGCCTCCAATGTCGGTGGCACAGCCGATGATGGTCGCGCCCAGTCCGGTCGGGGCACCTCCTGCCGAGCCGAGTTTTCCGCCGCAGCCAACCATGGCGATGGCTCCCCCCGCGCCTGTTGAGCATGCTCCCACGCCAACATTCACCGTTTCACCGGATGCTGCTCCGTCGATGGCCATGCCCGTGCCTGAGCCGGTTCCATCGGCTCCCCCTGTGGCGACCGCGGTCGCGGGTGAGTTGCCACCTGCGCCAATCCCATCGAAGCGGGAAGAGGCCCCACCATCGGCTCCAGGGTCGCGCGCCGCCTCGGGCTATCACGATGTGGAGGTTTCCGATTCCACCAACCGGGCCATTTCCAAGGCAGCCAACGCGAATGGCGCGTCCTTCGCTTCTCAACACCCGGCGCGCATTCTCTTGGTCGAGGACCAGCCTTTGAATCAAAAGATCTCATCGATGCTGCTTCAGCGGCTGGGCTCTGAGCAGATCGACATCGCCAACCACGGCCAGGAAGCGGTGACGATGGTTTCGGCGGGGGCCTATGACATCATCTTCATGGATCTTCAAATGCCGGTCATGGGCGGTATTGACGCCACCCAGAACATTCGGGCGAATTTCCAGCTTCGTCATCAACCGGCGATCATCGCCATGACCGGTCACGCCTTGACGGGCGTGAAGGAGGAGTGCCGGGCCGTCGGGATGAATGCCTTCCTCACCAAGCCTGTGAGTCTCGATGACTTCCGCCGGGTCATTCCGCCCAGCTTGGAAGCGAATGCGGCGAGCACCCCGATGGTGGTCGCGTAGGCGCCGTCGTCGTTCCGTGTGCTCGAGGATGCAGCCACGACACGTACGAGGGAGGGGTAGGGCTGGCTGTCGTCAGCCAGCCGCGTGAGTCCCGGGGAAGTCGAAGAGTCCAGCGAGTTGTCGAAGCCGAATGGCCAGCAACGACGGCTCGTTGAGGACAACGGTCCCTACTACCCGGTGTGCCCCGCCCTCAACTCCGCTGCGGTGTCGCATCCTGATCCGCAGGAACGGTGCGCTCGTCGGTGGTGGGGGCAGTTGGTGCTTCCTCCGTCTTTTCGGAGCGTCGGAAAGGCCAGATCCCGCGCTTTTTCTTGGGCTCAGCCGGATCCGCTCCAGCCGGAGCGTCCGGTAGGTTCTCTCCGGCGGTGGTGGTGACCGCAATGGGAACCGCATTGACGGGACCGGTGCTGGGTGCCTCGGCGGGTTTGGCGTCCGTCTCCTTGGACTTGGCGGTGGCGGTCGCGGCCTCATCTTCTGTGGCTTCGGCCGGTTCGGCCTCGTCGTCGGCGGGCTTGTCGACCTTCACCTTCTTGCCCTTCGGCAAGGCGTCTGTGATGATGTTGACCTTCGCGCCGATGGGGAGCTCGTTGAAAAGATCCACCACATCCTTCATGCCCATCCGGATGCAGCCGTAGCTGGCGGGTGTTCCCAGGCGGTTCTCTTCCGTGGTTCCGTGAATGTAGATGTACCGGCCGTAGGCATTCCGATTGCTCCGCTCCATCCCGCGCAGCCAGAGGATGCGGGAGACGATGGGATCGCGCCCCGGAGCATTGGGTTTGAGGACCTCGCCGTTCCAACTGCGGCTTTTCAGGACGGCTCCGGTGGGAAGGCCGTGCCCGATCTTGGCCACGATCTCCAGCTTGCCCAGTGGCGTGCGATAGGTGCCCGGTTGGTCACCGACTCCGAATTTGGAGGTGGAAATGGCGTACTGCTTTTGAAGCTTGCCCTCGCTGTAGACTCCCATCCTCTGGTCCTTCACGCTGACGAAGATCTCATCGCTGGTGCTGCTGCAGTGGCTGAGGCAAACCCCCGCCAGAGCACAGCCGAGCAGGCGGAGGGCGTGGTTCATCGGCCGGGAGCGCGGCTTGAGAGTGGCGGGCGAGGGTTGATGAACCAGCATGAGTCAGAATTGTGATACAAACTAAGTATTTCGCAATGATGAAGTATTTTTTCGTCGGAGCGCGTCAGCGGCGCTCCGCCCGAGGCGCGAGGAAGGTTGCTTCTGCCGGGCTTCGCGACTCGTAAGATGGGGACATGGCAAGCGATTCTGAAAGCAAGGTGTGGTTGGTGACCGGTTGTTCGAGCGGGTTTGGGCGTGCGATTGTGCGCAGAGCGCTGGAGGCAGGGCATCGCGTGCTGGCGACGGCAAGAAACGTCGAAAATCTGGCCGAGTTGCAATCGGAGTTCCCGGAAACGTGCCGGACCATTGCGCTCGACGTGACCGATCTTGCGGCCTTGCCCGGCAGGGTGGCTGAAGCGCGGGACGCGTTTGGCCGGATCGACGTGCTGGTGAACAATGCGGGGCAGGGGTTGATTGGAGCGTTGGAGGAGTGTTCGGACGCGGACATCGCCGCGAACATGGCGGTGAATTTTTTCGGACCCCTGCACCTGATGCGGGCGGTCCTGCCCCTGATGCGGCAGCAGGGCGCGGGCCACATCGTGAACCTCAGTGCGGCGGCCGCCATTTCCAATTACCCCGGCTTCGCCATTTACGGGGCGGCCAAGGCAGCGCTGGAATATGCCAGCGAGGCGGTGAAGGCCGAGGTCGGACCCCATGGCGTGAAGGTGACGCTGGTGGAGCCGGGTCCGTTCCGGACGGACTTCATTGGCAGGTCCATGGCGCGTGCGTCAGGGAGTGTCGAGGCCTATGCCGGGACCTCGGGACGCTTTGCGAAGTTGCTCGAAGGGATGAACGGCAAGCAGGTCGGCGATCCCGACAAGGCGGCCGAGGTGATCGTGACGATGGTGACCGAGGGCAAGGCCCCGTTGCGCCTGCCGCTGGGCAAGTACGCCGTGAAGAAGGTGAAGGATCGCGCGGCGGCCAGCGTGCGGGAGGTGGAGGCTTGGGAGAGCGTCGTGGCCGCGACGGATTTTTGAGTCTGCTTGGCTGCGTGACTCCCCAAGCAAGGCTCACGGTTTGTAGGTCTTCAGGTATTCGAGATAGGCCCCTGAAAAGTCGACTTTGATTTCCACCCACAGCGGCATGTGATCGCTCATCTGAAACGTCCGCCACTCGTCGTAGTATTCCCGAAGGGAGGCGGTCGTGGCCCGCGCGTCCTCGAGACTCTGGATTTGGCCGTTCAGTTTCTTCTTGGCTGTTTTGGAGGTGGCGGCATCCAGGTCCTTTTGGGCCTTTGCGAGTTTCTTCTCGATCATCTTGAGCATGATGGGTTCGTAAACCCCGAAGTCTTCGTCCCGAAACACGCTCTCGAAGAAGTGAATCACCCGGTCGTCCCGGTCTGGATCCACGAACTGAAGTTCGTTCTTGCGGGAGAGGAAGGAGATCTGATCGTAGAACTTGGTCTTGTCACGGTTGCTCCCCTCCTTGTTGCGAACCATTTGAAAGCCATTCTTAGCAAGCGCGTCGTAGCCTTGGCTGCCGGGTTTGATGATGTTGAAGTCACCCACCAAAATGTGGTTGGCTTCGCTGGCCTTGGCTTCCTTGGCCAGATACTTGGCCACCTTGTTGATCTCATCCACCCGGCGTGCGTACTCGGGAGAGTTCACAGAGTTGTTGCCGTAGTAGATGTGGACCGTTGAAAACAGAAACTTGAACCAGTTGGACTGGAACTCGACCCCGAACGGCGTCCTCGAAAACTGTCGTTTCAGCGCTGACCCGTCTTCCACGAGCAATCTGGCTGGCAAAACTATTTCCCCCGCCACCCCACGAAACTTCACTTTGTCCCGGTCGTAGATGAAGCCAAGCCGCTCCTGGTTGCCCCCCAAACTGCTGTGCGTCACATCGGTCAGGATGAAATCGTACTTGTAGCCGAGGATCGACATCAGGCGGTTCAACGGCCCGAGATCGGCGCAGACTTCTTGAACTGCAATCACGTCGAATCGGGAGATGATCTCCGCGATGTAGTAGAGGGATTCATTCAGCCTCGGACCATAGTTGAAGCGGTCATCGTCAAAGTTTCGGATGTTCCATGTACCGAGGATCAGCGTCTCGGACGAGGTCTTCCGTGGAAAGTTGGACTGGGTCAATTGTTCCCGGATGCGTTCGATGCCCAGAATGGTGCGATCGCGGTCCCTTTTGGTGGCGTTTTTGAGCGATTTATAAAAGGGCATGGCCGTGGTGGGTGAGAGTTGGGCGGATCGTGAAATCCGGTTCGTTGGAGATGCAGAAGGGTGTCATCTGGCCGGACGTGGAAGCTCGGCCGAATTTCATCTTTCCGATTCTGCCCTAACTCACAGTTTATTACAAGGTGTTTTTCTTAATTCCTCCGCAGCGCCAAAAGCAGCTCATCCACCTTGTCGGCGATGGTTTGGACGTCGTTTTGGGTCGGGGGATCTTCGACGGACATGCTGAGGGTGCTGACTTGGTCGCAATTGTTGGCCGTGCCGTTGATGGCGTCGTCGAGGTCCTGCTGGCTGACCTCTCCGGGCGCGCCCTCGGGACCCTCCGGACCTTGGGGACCTTCCGGTCCTTCGGGTCCGGCAGGTCCTTCCGGTCCTTGAGGCCCGGCAGGGACGGCATCGATGAGGTCCTTGAGACCGTTGAGTTGGGAACGCATTTGGTCGGCATCGATTTCCGTGCCGGCTTGGGGAAGATTGGGATCGAACATGATTGGAATGCGGAAGGTGGCGTTCGGAATGCGGAAGGGTGGGGCTCACGCAGAGACGCGGAGGCGCGGAGAGGGGATGAGGCAAGGGATGCTGTGGCCGAGCCCGCTGGTTTCCTCACCATCGGCCTGACTTTCCGTACTTTGCTGCTTTGAGAGCTTGAGCACCCTTCCATCCCTCGCCTAAGATGCCGTCCGTCCTGACTGGGATCGCTCTTATGGCCCGCCAAGCATCCTCCGCCCCCCCCCCCCCACGCCGCCAAACCCGGCTTCTCCGAGCTGACCGAACCTGATGGTGGTCCTCGCTATTCGCAGCATTCCTTTCTATACAAATTGACAGAACCGCTATGAGTAATCCCTCTTCAATCCGGCTACTCGGAACAACAAACAACGAGCGTGGGGATTTGTTTACCCGGCTTGCCCGAGACCTTTTCTTTAGCCTTGGCTATGACAATCTCGAATTGGATGTTGCGACATCTGGACGCGAGTTGGATATCCAGGGAGAGCACCGCTTTGAGCCAAGGCGTGTTACTGCTGAGTGCAAGGCGCATGCTGCTGCTATGGGCGGAGGGGAATTGAACAAGTTCTTGGGCGTGCTAACGCGTGAGCGCAAAAAGCATCATCCAAAGCCTGTTGCAGGCTACTTCGTTTCACTCGGCGGGTTCACTGGAACTAGCGTCGAACAGGAGAAGCAAAGTGGAGACGACGCAATAATTCTCTTTGACGCTAAAAAGATAGTGGCTGAACTTCAAAGGAGTCGGGTCGTTGTTCCCATAGCTGAGGCGACCGAGCGAGCCGGGAGGTGCGCAGAGACTCATGGACTTGTCAATGCCCAGCTCGGTGAAGTAGAGCTTATTGGACATTCAAATGGATACCTCTGGGCTATTCACTTTACCCGGAACAAGCAGAGCACGCATTTATCGCTTGTTCATGCCGACGGAACGCCGCTTGCGAAGGCGGTAGCTGACACCGTAATCGCAGCAGACCGGGAAGCCGGAGGGTGCTTTCACACGCTAACGTATCTGGCGCCCATAGTCGTGCCTGATGCCCAAGAAATGAAGGCAACTACGTTAGATCAGTATAAGGCATGGCTTGGAGAGGAATGCGGATACATTCAGCTCGATGGTCTGCCTGCCGACAGTGACCTGAGCGCGACGAAGCTCAAACTCGAAAAGCTTTTCGTTCCGCTAAAAGCCATTTATCGGCAAGAGCCGAAAGATTCATCCATGATGCAAGAAATCGATCTGCTGGGGATTGAGATGGAATCCGGCGCTATCGAAGCACCTGCCGAAGCACCTGCCGATGATCCCGTGGTAGAATTGGACGAGGAACTCGATCTGTTTGATCCGACTGAGGACGCTGTCATAGTTACGGAGTCTGTTGGGCGTTTACTCGCGCGGGTAAACCACCTCGCTGTTCTTGCTAGTCCCGGAGGCGGTAAGAGCACGCTTGTGAAACGGTTGGCAACTGCTTACTCATTTCCAACACGCCGACTGGAGATATCCGATGAACTGCCTGCGCATGAGTGGCTGCCGCTCTATCTGCGCTGCCGTGACTTGCGTGATCGGTCAAATCGTCCTGTTCTGGAACTGCTCCACGGCATAGCCGCCTTCGCAAATATGAGCGAAGCGCAGGGGAGATGTTTTCGGACCTCAGTAAGTGAGGCTCTTCGTTCGGGCAGTGCCTTGTTGCTCGTCGATGGCCTTGACGAGATTTCGGACGAGGGCTCAAGACGCACATTCGCTCAGAACTTACGCACCTTCGTCGCGATGTTTCCGAATGTTTCATTGGTCGTCACATCTAGGGTCGCGGGATTTCGAGACGTCGCTGGGGTAATCGCGGGAACGTGCCAGCAGGTCACACTTGCACCACTTGACGAAACTGATGTGAGGCGTCTTTGCGTGAGCTGGCATGTTGAGGTCGTTGCTGATACCGACAAGGTTCGCGCTGAAGCTGGAGAACTCGCAGCATACATATGGAACAACCGTCACATTAGGAACCTTGTTGAGAATCCGCTTCTGTTGACGACCCTTTTGGTCGTTAAACGGTCAAATGGCGAGATTCCGCCAACTCGCGCTGAGCTTTATTCAGAAGCAGTGAGAGTGTTGG
>CAXBNA010000035.1:0-36093 GCA_963976915.1 uncultured Verrucomicrobiales bacterium | reverse complement strand
CTCCTGTCTCCAAAACAGGCGAGTTCGCTGGCTCTCTCGTGCGCGTTGAATGAAGGTTAGTTGGACGCGCGGCCCGGACTCGCACCGGGTAAAGAAGGGTTGCAGCCTTCTGATTCGACTCTTCATCTTTCGCGCGTTGTGTGAATGGGTTCCCCCGGCCGGTGCTGCCCCGGCTCCGCTTCGTTCACAACGAAGAATGCTGCTGTTACACCTCGGAGGGAGGAAAGGCATGGTGCGGCATGCCGGACTCTAACCGGCACGACAAACTTGGAAGGATTGCATGCTGCGCCTTACATCAATGCCGCATTGAAAAATGGCCGCTGGAGTTGGGATCGCACCAACCTGTGCGGAGCTTCAGTCCGCCGCTCATCTGTCTGAGCCATCCAGCGTTTTTGAAAGGGGTCCCTCCGCGTGGTGACGCTCCACGGTCTGCCGGTTATCGACCGGCTGCTCTGCTGTTGAGCTCCGGAGGGGTGGATGAAATGGCTCCCCGGCGTGGATTGCCTTCGGCTATGCGGGAAGGCTTCGCTTGCCGGGTTGCGCTATTGCGCATGGCATTCGCACCACGACAATCGGCTTAACAGGCCGACAGGCTACTCTACCTCACAGGGGATTCTGAAATGGTGGACCCGGACGGTAACGCTCCGTCGCCTCCTGGTTGCAAACCAAGCGTGCTGTCTTCTAACACTACAGGCCAAAGAAGATGGCGGTCCGTGCGGGCTTTGCTCCCGCCGCCTTCCGCTCGACAAGCGGCTGCTCTTCTCAATGAGCTAACGGACCTGAAATGGACGCAGGGGCCGGAGTCGCACCGGCGAGACGTGCTTATGAGGCGCGTCGGAGCACTGGCTCTCCCTGCATTTGAAAAGATCGAAACGCCCCACGGGAAGCGCGGACTGGCGCGACGGGCCGGTGTCGGCATATGAAGCTGTTGCCGCGAGCCCGCACCTCCGTGGGCACGTTTGGAAAATGGTGTGGCGTCACGGTAATGCTCCGTGGGGAACGCTCAGCGTTGCCGGGTTTACAATCCGGGCCGTCTCTTTAACGGTCTAACACCACATGAAAGGGTTGGCACGGCGGGTGGGTAACGCTCCCACATCGACGCGGGTTTGGAATCCGCCGCATTGCTTGTCTGCCACCGCCGCTTGTTCTTTGTGGAGAGAGGACCGGGCAAAAACCCGATCCTCATTCTGTTCTGCCATTCAAGGACGCAGGGGTGTGCACATACCGGGACTCTCCCACAGAGTCCAATCCATCCACCGTCACGACTCCCTGCGCCCTTGAATGGCAGACCGACCTGAACGAGATCGATCTGCCAACAAAGAACGAACACCGCTGCCATCCCGAGTGGGGATCGCACCCGCAGGTATTTCACGGCGGATGTTTCGGTGTTTGAGGCACACCTTCTAAAGGGCCTGTTTGGGTGATGTAAATGGGCGTGGACTTTCCTTGTTTCCTGCCTTGTAGGCTTAGGAATTTCTACTCTATCTGGAACTGGCCAATGGGGGCCATTCTGACCGGGAATCTCTCCTTCGAAAGGCTGAGGAATCCCGCTTCTAGAGGCGGCTGTTGGCGGTCAGGCACCCCCCCCCTGTTTGATCGAGGGGTCCGCAGAGTTGGTTGGCGAGCGTCGTTGGCCTTTGCCTGGCTGTGCCTATGTCGAGGGGTGGATAACGAGAGGATTCAAGTGTGGGAGTGGTCGAAGGGGTTGGGATTGAACTTGGATGGAAAACTTGGTGGGGTGAGATCGGTAGTGACGCAAAAAAGCCCTGCGGCTTTATTCAAGCGAGCAGGGCGGGCAGGTGATCGATAATGGATCTTGCTGTGCGCGGGCGCGTTAGCGGCCCTACTCGATGGTTTCCTCCGGCTGTGGAATGCTCCAATCTCGATGGCCCTGATAGAGGGCCGTCCCGAATGAAGATCCGGCACAGAGCATTCCTGTCGCCAAGGACTCTCGTCCTGCGGGGGAATGGTTCGATGTGAAGTTGGATTTCATTGGGTTGGGTGATGTTGTGCGGAGCTTGCCACAGTCTTTCAAATGGTCAAATCAAAAAGAGAAGTTTTTTTATCCGGGTGGACCTCATTCAATGCTGAGAGGCTTAGGTAAACTCGCGCGCGCGTTTTTGGATCGTCGTTCGTACCAAATTTAGGCTTCGATTGTTGTCATCAGCTGCTGCGGTGCACTGGCGGATCAAGGCTTGATCAATCAGTGGGGGCACTGCTCGCGAATGAACGCCGCGAAAGGATCGTCGCTCATGGGCGGCTGCGCGATGCCTTTGGGGGTGACGTAATTTCGATCCGGCCGGAGTCGGGCCCGCGCGCTAAGTTCCGCGAACGAGGCCAGCCATCCCGGTGCAGGTGCGGATGGCGGAAGGCGCAGACGTCGTACGATGCCGTCGGCGAATCGCATGAGCAACCAGTCTTCGTTAGGGTCCGTGGTGATGCCGACAAGGTTTCCAGGCAGGGATAGCTGAGGACTCATGGGGTTGAGTGCCGGGGACCAGAATCGAAGGTTGCCGTCGGCCAAGGCGATGAAGGTGATGCCTGAGGGAAGGCGTGAACCGAAGATGATGTTTCGATTTTGTCGGATTCCACGAACGTCGTTCTCGTTCAGCCGGGGCAGGGCTTCCCACCCGGTGTCTTCAATTTCTTCCAGCGGAAGCGATTCCCTGCCCAGCGTGTAGCGTTTCAAGCCGCCGCTCTCCGGATCGAAGGCGGTGACGGTCCTGCCCTTGGGTTGGAAGTGAACCCATGCGCCTGGAGGGGCCACGGCAAGTCGATCCCCCTGGCCGTCGGCGAGGTTCCAGATCCGCACGTGATTGTCCCGGGATATTGAGAGGACTTGATTCTTATCGTTGAGAAGGGCGACCTGCTTTGCCCCCGCGAGATGTTGAGTTTGTGAAGCGACGGGTGCCTGGGCATCGACGGTCCAGGCCCGAACGTTTCCGTCCTTCGTGGATGCGACGACGATGCGGGTGTCCTGGGAGAAGCAGAGGGCGGTGCAGGCATTTTGAATGTCGATCGTTCGAATGATGGGCTTGGCCCCAGGAATCATTTGTCCGACGAAAATTTGTTTCAGACTGCCGATGCCGATGAAACGACCGTTGTCCGACAAGCTGAGCGTGACGACGGGTGATCGAAATGGCATCTCGGTGTCGCGAGGTGAAGGTAAAAGGCTCGCGTGGTGCAGCGCCCGGATGCGACCTCCTTCCCGGATCATTAGGACGTGATCGATGCTTGCGTTGGAGACGATCTCGAAAATGGGCAGTGGGCGTTCGTTGCTCCAAACGAGGGACAAATCAGGAATGCTGAGAACTCGGGCCTCGCTTCGGCTCGATGCAAGCAGTCGGGTATCTTCGTCATTGATCTGAATCCGCCCAACGGAGCCGGTGAACTGTTGTCCGGTATCCACCAGCCCCTCGGGCCCATGCACGAAGAGCCTCCCATCCTTCATGCCCAGGGCGAGGTGGGTGTCGTTGAGTGCCAGCGTGAAGATCTGTCCATTGATCGGCCCGTCGATGACATCTGTCGTTTGATCAGAAATCGAGTCGAGCAGGAGTATTTGGTGTCCATCGGTCACGGCGACCCGTTGACCTGAAGGTGAAACGGCCATGGCGATTGGCTCACCCTTCAATCCACTCATCCGCAGGGGCGCTGCCGCCAGCCGCATGATGGGATCATAGGCAAGCGTGTGCATGATCTGGCCAACGGCCGCTGTATGATCGGGATCGCTGCGAATCGCGGCAGCGAAGTGGGCCATGGCGCGTCGGTGATCGTCGACGCTTTGCGCTTCGACTCCGACAAGGAAATCGGCCTGAGCCAGAGCGCGGGAGAGTTGTTTCCGGCGGCTCTCGGCACGCTGGTAGAGCAGTGTGCTGACGATGGCGGCGGCGGGGACGATGATGGCAAGGAGGATGGAAAGAACGGCGGCGACTTTGTGCCTGCCTGCCCATTTGGTGAGTTGATAAAGAGAGGATGGCGGCCGGGCTTCGACCGGACGTCCATCCAGAAAGCGGCGGATGTCTGCGGCAAGGGCATCGGTACTTTGGTAGCGCTCCGCAGGAGTCGGCTTCGTCGCACGTGCAATGATCCATTCCAGATCCTGTGGCAGGCGAGAATGTGGTTCGGCGGCCTGGAAGACGGCACCGGCTTGCTCGGACGGCGGTGTCGCGTTGGGCAGGTTGCCAGTGAGCATGAGGTGCAAAATCACTCCGAGGGAGAATACATCGGAGCGAACATCGACATGCTCACCCGGTGTGCGTTGCTCCGGGCTCATGTAGCCGGGCGTGCCAATGACCATCCGCATGCGAGTCGTGGCTGCGTCGGTGGTCAGGGGTTCCTCCATGGCTTTGGCAATGCCAAGGTCAATGACTTTGAGCACCGGATCGCCGCTGGGGGCGCGCGAGACGAGAATGTTCTCTGGTTTGAGATCGCGATGGAGGATGCCGCTCTGATGCGCGTGGCGGACGGCTTCGCAGAGATCCAGGAATAGACTGAGGCGTTCGTTGAGATCGGGTTTCTTCCTTCGCACGTATCGATCCAGAGGCATCCCATCGATGAGTTCCATCGCGAGGAAGGGATGGCCGTCTCGCGTTTGTCCCCAGTCAAAAATTTGTGCGATGTTCGGATGGCGGAGGCGCTTCAATGCGGCGATCTCGCTGCGGAATCTCGCATGCCCTTCCGTGTGAAAGGGGGTGTCCTTGAGGACTTTGACGGCGACGCCCATCGACGAATCTGTGGTGGACTGGGCGTGGAAGACACGAGCAAAGGCTCCTTCACCGAGGAGGGCCAGAAGTTGATACCCTGGCACAGCGGGGAGGTCGGGCTGGACGAGAACGGTCTCAGGTTCGTCCTCCAGAGTCAGCATGCACATGGCGCAGAGGCCCGATGGAGCATCTGCGGGAATTTCCATGCCGCAGGTCGGGCAGGTTCTGGCGGGCGCGGTGCTCATGAAGCCGAAGCGCGGAGGGCTTCACGCAGGGCCTCGAGTTCCGACTCGACTTCGGCCGGGTCTTCGACGGTTGCGGAGAGGTGATCGTGCAGTGCCTGGCGATAACGCTGCCGCAAGCGATGCAGCGAAACTTTGGCGTTCGAGACGGTGATGCCGAGTTCTTCGGCCGTGACCTCCATGGTCGCGTCGGTGACGGCCATGAGATGGGGCGCGAAGGCGCGAAACACATCTCCCTGGCCTTTGCTCTCATAGCTGGTCCTGAGGTGATCCAGTACGCGTGAGAAGAGGTCGAGAGCCCAGCGCCTCGCAAAAAGAGCATCGGGACTGAGGGAGGAATCCTCTTTCTCAAAACGGGACTCCGCAGCGAGGGCATCGAGCGAAATGGGCTCGTCCATTCCACCGCGTTTTTGAGTGGTGCTCTTCCGCCGGTCGTTGGCCATGTGGTTTTTCAGCGATGCCAGAAGGAAGGTCCGAAGTCGGCCGCGTGCACGGTCGGCATTCGAGAGGCTGTTGTGAGACAGCAGCGAGGCGAAGAAGCCCTGGGTCAGGTCCTCTGCGTCCTCCCGGCTGCGACCGGAGCGGCGCACATAGGCGTAGAGCGGATACCAATAGGCTTCGCAAAGTCGACGAAGAGCCTCTCCATGTCCGGGGCCGTCGCCGGAGGCCATCATCACCTCGGTCCAGTGGGTCAGGGGAAAGGTGCCGTCGCGGGCCGGTTCAGAATCAGTCACGGGTCCAAAAATAGCCCGAATGCGGCTTTCGCCAAGTTTGCATCCATCATTTGCCGTGGCGATGGGCTGGCCTTAGCTTTGGGGCTTGTCGTTTTCTCTTTCGCCATGAATCAAGCCGTTCTCAGTCTCCTCCAGGAAAGCCGTCATCCCATTCGGATCGATTTGATCGGGGTGGCTGGCTCTGGCATGAGTGGGCTGGCGTCGCTGCTGCTGGCATTGGGGCACAAGGTGAGTGGCTCGGACCGGGTGACGACGGTGGAGGTGGATCGGCTGTTGAAAATGGGGCTCCGTTTTTACAGCCCTCACTCCGAAAAGGAGGTGGAGGACTGCGACATGGTGATTTACTCCAGCGCCATCAAGCCGGGAAACGTGGCCTACGAGGCGGCGTTCAAGGCGGGCATTCCGCTGGTCCGTCGCGCGGAGGCGTTGGCGGCGGTGATGCAGGCCAAGAAGGGCGTGGTCGTGGCGGGCACTCATGGCAAAACGACGACATCCGCGCTGACGGCGCATGTACTGAGGCAGGGAGGCTTGAAGCCGTCGCACTACGTGGGCGCGGAGATTCCAATTCTGGGATCGAACGCGCACTGGGATGCGGACGGCGAGCTCTTCGTGGCCGAGGGGGACGAGAGCGACGGGACGCTGGTGAACTTTCGCCCCGAGCACAGCATCGTGCTGAACATCGAGGCGGAGCATCTGGACTTCTACGATGGGATCGACGCGATCAAAGACGTCTTCACTCAGCTCCTGGGCCAGACGTCCGGCTTATGCGTGCACTGTGCCGAGGACCCGGTGGCGAAGGAGGTCTACGGAGCCCATCCCGGGGCCGTTGGCTATGGCTGGGTGGCGGAGAATGGAGGTGAGGTCCCTGAGTTCGCGGCGCGAATCATCGAGATGAAGCCCGACCACTCCGATTTTGAGGTGTGGCACCGGGGCCGGTTGCTGGGTGTGGCAACGCTGGGGATTCCCGGCCGACACAATGTGTCGAATGCGATGGCGGCGGTTTCGTTGGCGACCCGACTGGGCGTGGGATTCGATTCCATTCAGCATGCCCTGAAGTCTTTTCGCGGAGCCAAGCGGCGTTTTGAAATCCGGCACACGGGCGAGCGATTCACCGTGGCGGACGACTACGGACATCACCCGAGCGAGATCGCGGCGACACTGGCGACGGCGAAGGGTCTGAAGCCGCAGCGGGTGGTGTGTGCGTTTCAACCGCATCGTTTCAGTCGGACGCAGCTTTTGAAAAAGGAATTCGGCGGGGCGTTTGGCGACGTCGAAGAACTGTTTGTGACGGACATTTATCCGGCGAGTGAAAAGCCGCTCCCCGGGGTGAGCGGAGAAACGATCCTCGATGAAGTGCGATTGCAATCACCGACGAAGTGCCACTCCACACCCACCATGATGGAGGCGCGAGACCGGGTGGGGAACGCTTTGAGGCCAGGGGATCTGCTGATCACGCTGGGCGCTGGAAACATCCATGAGGTGGGGCGCTGCATTGCGCGGGATCTGCCGACGTTGGAGGCGATTTGGAAGGTCCTGGATGCAAATGGAGGAGGCAAGGCCCGGCTGTATGAGCCGATGAATCTGCACACGACGTTTCGGATTGGTGGCCCGGCGCAGTTTTGGGTGGAGCCCCAGACGGTGGATGCCTTTGCTGAGATTGTCCGGTATCTGCGTGCGCACACCGTCCCGATTCGTGTGATCGGTCGGGGTTCAAATCTCTTGGTGCGGGATGGCGGGATTCGCGGAGCGGTGATTCATCCCTCGAAGGGCGAGTTCGATGAAGTGACGGTGGAGGGTGATCTTTTGACGGCGGGCGTGGGCGCTCGATTGAAGAAAATCGCGAGCGCGGCGCGAAATGCCGGCCTTGGCGGCTTTGAGTGGATGGAAGGGATTCCTGGGAATCTCGGTGGAGCGATTCGGATGAACGCGGGCGCGATGGGGACGGAGACCTTTGATCAGATTGTGAGCGTGCGGTTCATCGACACCGACGGCTCGATCCGGGAGAAGCCGCTGAGCGAGATTCAGCATCACTACCGGAATGTGCCGGAGTTTGAGGAGCGGTTCATTGTCTCGGCCGTCTTGAAGGGAGATCCTGCGGGCGTCGCCGAGATCGATGGCAAGTTGGCGGAGAGTCATCATCACCGGCGGACGACGCAGCCCGTGGGGGCGAGCGGCGGCTGCACCTTCAAGAATCCAGAGGTCTGTGGTGCAGGGAAACTGATCGATGAACTCGGGCTGAAGGGCCGAAGTGTCGGCAAAGCCGTGGTGTCCGATGTGCACGGAAACTTCGTGGTCAACACCGGCGGCGCAACGGCGAGGGACGTGCTGGATCTCGTGGCCGAGCTTCAGGAAGTGGCCCAGCGGGAGCGTGGGGTCCAAATGGAGATGGAGGTCAAGGTCATCGGCGAGGACTCGCCGATGCCGCTTTGAGCGGCGTCAGTCGTTGGTGACTGCTTGGAAGATGCTAGCGGAAGTCTCCACTGCGGCACCCAGCAGATCAGGCAGCATTTGACTCGAGATAACCTCGCCCAGGGCAGAAAGCGTTTTTCGAATGCCGAAGATGGCGAACGCCAATACGAACAAGCTGAAGATGAAAACAATCGCACTTGGGGCAGCCGAGAGTCCGAACCAATCTTGAGTCGAGGCAATGGCACCGACCATGCTTGCGCAGCCGAGCACCCATCGGAGCCACGTGGGAACGATTTGAATCTTCAAGTCTAGAGCTTCCTGTTCGGTCAGCGGTCGTCTTGACTTGCGCGCGGCTTTCTGTGCGGCTCGCGTGACTTGTTTTTCCAAACGATGGGGACTCATGGGATCGCGATTCTGCGTCAGAGATTCGTAGTTCCATCGATAGGAGTCCATTCTTCTTTTAAAATGGCTTTGGAATTGATAAATTCCCGCTCACATTGGCAAATCCGCATGGACTACAGGCTTTCGGGGAAGATATTTTTATGGACTTCGATCCTGTCGCTGAAATTGGCCGCAGGGCCCCAGTTTGAACCTGTGCACGGTTTTGAACCGGGGCCGAAAGACAGCTATGGAGTATGTGGTCCTCTGATTGCTGGCGGCAGTGGTTGGTACTATGGAGCCACTCCGAATGGCGGCTCCATCGGAAGTGGAGAGATCTTCCGTGTGAAGCCCGCGGGAGAGTTTGAGGTTGTGGTCCAGTTTACCGGAAAAAGCGGTACGTTTCTGGGCTCGTATCCGATCGGGGGATTGGTGCGCGCGGGAGACGGAAACCTTTACGGTGTCACTTCGTTTGGTGGACCAAATTCAGGTGGAACGATCTTTCGGCTCACCGAGGACGGTGAGCTGACGACTTTGGCGTCCTTTTCGGGCGGCTCCAACTATCTCCCCGGCTATTCCGTGCCGTTGCCTCCCCGAGTTCCGGCGGGTCCGCTCGTGGTGGGAGATGACGGCAACCTCTACGGAACAAGCAAGTTTGGGGGATTGGGCGACAACGGAAGCGTTTTCCGGGTCAGTTTGGGCGGCACCCTAACCATCCTCGCAACCTTCACCGGGTCGTCCGGGTCGTTGCCGGGGATGTTTCCCGCATCGCGGCTTGTCGACGGCGGTGACGGCAATCTGTATGGAGTCACCACCCAAGGCGGAACCGGAAACAAAGGCGTGATTTTTCGAGTGTCGACCGACGGGAGTGTCGCGACTCTCGCACACGTGAGTTCGTTCGGATCGGGCAGCGATGTGGTGGGTGGTTTGACTCTGGGAAACGATGGGAAGCTTTACGGAACTGCATCGAGGGGAGGCAACTTTTTTGGCGGCACTCTATTTCGAGTTTCATTGTCTGGAATGGGTGAGACCATCCATCATTTTGCCTCCAGCAGGGGCGGGTATCGGCCCCAAACCACCCTCACCAAAGCAGGTTCAGGCATCATGTATGGCACCTGCTCGGACACCGCGAACATTTACCAACTGAGCTTGGATGGCATCGTTTCTCAGTTCAAATCTTTGACTGGAGGAGGAATTCGCTATCCCGATGGCGATCTGGCTATCCTTTCCGACGGATCATTGATGGCCGTTTGTGCCGAGGGCGGAGCTTCGGGAGTTGGAGGAATCTACTTATTGCCGCCGAATGGGGCTCCCGAGTTCGTGCATGAGTTTGTCAATCATGAAAACTTCGGTGGTGAGAGACCTGTGGGCGGGTTGGCCTCTCATCCCAACGGCGTGCTTTTCGGAACCACCTACGAAGGAGGACAAAATGGGGCGGGCACCTTGTATCGCATGGATGCATTCGGTCAGTTGGAGACGCTGATATCGTTTGATCATCGAGGTATTGATGATCGAGGCGCCCATCCGTCGGCAGATTTGATGGTTGCGTCGGATGGAACAATTTGGGGAACCACAGAAGAGGGTGGGGTCACTGGCGACGGGACGGTCTTTTCAATGACGGCAGACGGCGATCTCACCAGTCACGTGGATTTTTCAGATAGTGGTGAATCGTTCCGTGGAGGAAGCCCCATGGGAAGGCTTGTGGAGGACGTGAACCACGGGGCCATCTACGGGGTGACTTGGCGGGGTGCAACCAATTCCAGTGGAACAGTTTTCCGGCTTACTTCAGGGGGTGATTTTTCCACCTTGGTGGAGTTTCAGTCACCGGGATTGGAGGGCGATGGCCGAAATCCAATCGCGGGCGTGGCACTTGGGGTCGATGGCCGCCTCTATGGAGCAACTCCCAACGGAGGGGCCTCCCAACACTTCGGAACGGTTTTCGCAGTGGCAGAAGGAGGAGCGCTCGAAACGCTGCACAGCTTCACAAGCTTTACTGCGGGTGGTCAGAATCCGTTCGGCGGCTTGACCTGGATGCCGGACGGATATTTTTGGGGTACTACCCTCAGTGGCAGCAAAGTCTTCAAGATCCGTTCTGGCGAGGCCATCCAATTGGTTGGCGCATTGAATAATGCGGCAACCCCTCCGCAAGGTTCCTCGCCTCGAACGACACTCGTGCCCGGAGTGGATGGGCGGCTTTACGGTTTGGCATATGATGGAGGAGAATTTGGGCTGGGTACGGTCTTCGCGGTGGATGGGGTGGGCGCGGTCGAATTGATCGCCGCCTTTTCCGGTGCTTCGGGCCCGGTACCGGGCGCGAACCCAATCCAAGGAGCTTTGGTTCAGCATTTGGACGGAAATCTGTATGGAGTGACCCCAACGGGTGGCGTGAAGTCCGACGGAAGCCCTGCTGGAAAGGGTCAAATCTTTCGACTTCGTTTTGGTCCGTCGCCGAAGACGGAGCTACCCACTGGAAACACAGGAGGTGGGGCGGTTCTTCGCGGGTCGGTGAATCCCAACGGGGCCGAGACAACCGCGGCTTTTGAGTTGAGCGGCTCCCCTGATATGTCGGGTGCTACCCGACTTGGCAATCAGTCGGTGGGAAGTGGCAATACGTTGATGGAAACTCAAGTGTCGGTGGCAGACTTGACGTTGGGAGTGCCCTACTATTACCGGCAGGTGGCGGCAAATGCCGAAAACCCCATTGAGCAGCAGGGGCAGGTTCAGCGGTTTGTGTCGCTGCACACGCCGGAGACATGGAGGAGCATGCACTTCGGGTTTCCTGAACCCAGCGGTATCGCTGATGATCTTTATGACGCCGACTTGGATGGATTGGAGAACCTGCTTGAGTTTGTCTTGGGGCTGGATCCCCGAGGCAGCCAACCTTTTCCAGTTGAGGCGATGCCTCCATCGGTTCCAAGTGGAGTATTTGCGGTGGAATTCCCTTTTGCTAAAGCGGCATCGGTGGCCGGGTATGGTCTGGTCGTGGAATGGTGTGATTCGCTCGAAGCCTCTGATTGGACTTCTCTTGACGTGGGCTTGCCTCAAATTGTGAGTGACGACGGTGTTGTATGTCTCCTCAGGGTTGAGCTTCCTTCGAGCCCATTAGGTCGGCGATTCGTGCGGCTTCGAGTTGTCCTCAATTCCGTCCCCTGACCTTGGGACACTCTGAAGTTACCGTTGCACCACTGGCAGGATCGGCGAGACTTTTTGCACTGCTTATGCTCGACATCTCTGGAAAGAAAATTGCGGTTCTGTTTGGTGGCCCCGGATCGGAGCGCCAGGTCTCGGAAAAGACGGCGGAGAGCGTGGCGGCGGCGCTGCGAACGAAGGGCGCGGAGGTGATCGAGGTGGATGTGCGCGGGCCGGATTTTGTGGTGCCGGAGGGCGTGTTGGTGGCCATGAACTTGATCCACGGAACCTTTGGCGAAGACGGGCAGATCCAAGCGCTTCTCGAAGAGCGTGGCATTCCCTACACGGGAGCGGGGGCGGAGAGCAGCCGGGTGGCGTTTGACAAGGCGCAGAGTAAGGAGCGTTTCATTGCGGCGGGGGTGCCGACGCCGAGGTCGCAAATTTTGCCGTTGGACGGCTCGGCTCCGTTGGAGCTGAGTTTACCGCTGGTATCGAAACCACCGCGGGAAGGATCGAGCGTGGGCGTGAGCATCGCAAAGACGGAGGAAGAGTGGGCGAAGGCGTTGGAAGAGGCCCGAAAGCATGGCGACTCGACGCTGGTCGAGGAGTTTGTGGAAGGGAAGGAACTGACGGTGGGGATTCTGGGTGATCAGGTCTTCCCCGTGATCCACATCGAGCCGGTAGATGGATTTTACGACATCAAGAACAAGTATCCGTGGATGACGGGCGAGGGGAAGACGCTCTACCACTGTCCTGCGGATCTGGACGAAGCGACGACGAAGCGGGTCCAAGAAGTCGCGATGGCGGCGTTCCAGTCGTGCGGGACGGAAGTCTATGGCCGGGTGGATGTGATGCTGCGCGCCGATGGCGAGCCGTTTGTGCTGGAGATCAATACGATTCCGGGGATGACCTCGAGCAGCTTGCTGCCCAAGGCGGCACTGGCGGTGGGCATTGAGTTTCCCGATCTTTGCGTGCGGATCATTGAGCTGTCGCTGGCGGCTCGGAGCTGAGGGTGGACAGGATTGGCGGATTTGCGATGCCGTCGGGATGCAGGAGTCGGGGCATTGGGTGCGTTTGTTGAGGATGATGAGATCGCCCCGTTTATTGACCCCCGTTTTTCTGATGATGCTTCTGATTGGAGATGACTTGGCTGAGGCTCAGCAATCTCTGGCGAACTACGACGAGTCGGCCGTTGGCGAGTATGTCTTGCCCGAATTGCTCAAACTCCAGGATGGCACGCCGGTGGCGAGCGCCGGGATGTGGGTGGAGCAGCGTCGGCCCGAGGTGCTGGGGCTTTTTCGGGATCATGTGTATGGCCGCACTCCAAAGGTTTGGGGAAGCGTGAACTTTGAAGTGAAAAGCACGAAGGCGGATGCCCTGGGCGGTTTGGCGACGCGGAAGCTGGTGCAGATCACGCTGGTCGGGAAGCCAGAGTGGGAGGGGATCGAGCTGATGCTCTATGTGCCGAACGAAAAAGCCCATCCTGCCCCTTGTTTTGTGGGTCTGAGCTTTGGTGGGAATCACGCGGTGGCGACAGAGACGGATGTGCCGATCTCGAAGAAGTGGATGCGGCCGAGCAAGGAGAAGGGGGTTGTCGACAATCGCGCCACGGAGGCGTCCCGCGGAACGGAGAGTTCGCGCTGGCCGCTGGAGATGATCTTGAAGCACGGGTATGCGGTGGCGACGGCCTATTGCGGCGACATGGAGCCCGATCACGCGGAAGGATGGAAGGATGGCGTGCGGGCTGTGTTGAGTCCCGATGGAAAAGACACCGTTTGGGGGGAGAGCGACTGGGGGGCGATTGGTGCCTGGGCTTGGGGCTTGAGCCGGATGCTGGACTATTTGGAAACGGATGCCGACGTGGATTCGAAGCACTGCGCGGTGATAGGTCACTCACGCTTGGGCAAAACGTCGCTGTGGGCGGGGGCGCAGGATGAGCGGTTTGCCTTGGTGATCTCGAACGATTCCGGCGAAGGCGGGGCGGCCACGATGCGGCGCGATTTTGGCGAAACGACGGAGGTGATCACGCGTGCGTTTCCGCACTGGTTTGCGCCCAAGTATCGGAGCTATAAGGACGATGTGTCGGCCTGTCCGGTGGATCAGCACATGCTCATCGCACTTGCGGCGCCACGGCCCATCTATGTGGCGAGCGCGGCGGAGGATCGCTGGGCGGATCCGAAGGGCGAGTTCCTATCGGCCAAGAATGCCGGGCCGGTGTATGAGCTGTTTGGGAAAGAGGGTGTGGGCGTCGAGGAGCAACCGCCCATTGATCAATCCGTGGGTGAAACGGTGGGGTATCACATCCGCACCGGGGAGCACAACGTCCTGCCGTTCGATTGGCAGAGCTACATGGACTTTGCCGACCGGCATGGATTCCGCGAGTGAGCGGTCGAAGTCATGGAATGCCGCCGAGTCGCCAGGGGATGGATACTCGGCGTCATGAGGTTTGGTGAGAACCGGATTTCGGATCCTTGTCCTCATCATGATCCCTACCCCTGCCTTTGTCTGCGGGGATTAGGGCAAGGATGAGGACGGCGTCATTTCACGATTCGTGAGGACGCTTGGTTTACTTGGCGGGCTGGAGGACGACCTTCATGAGGCCTTCCTTGTTGTCGTAGAGGCGCTTGAACCAGTCGGCGCCTTCGTTGAGCGGCGCGAGGGCGCTGAGGAGGGGTTCGACTTGGATGGAGCCGTCTTCGATACGGCGGATGGCCTCGGGATACTCCCCGGCACAGGAGCAGGAGCCTTTGATGGTGAGCTGACGGGTGACGACTTCCTGAAGGGGGAAGGGCGTGTTGGGCTGGAGGTTTCCGATCAGCACGACGGTGCCGTTCTTGCGGACGCAGCGGATGGCGAGATCGAGGGGCGCACCCGCACCGACGACTTCGAAGCTGGCATCGGCTCCATCACCGCCGAAGTGCTCGCGGAGCTTCATCGCCAGGCCCTCTTCCTTGGCATTGAAAGCGGCTTCAGCACCGAGAGTCTTGGAAAGCTCGAGACGACCCTCGTCGAGGTCGACGGCGACGACGCGCTGCCAGCCGCGGGCTTTGAGCGCTTGGACCACCAAGAGACCGATGAGGCCGGCTCCGACAACGACGGCGCTACCGCGCACCGGTTGGTTGGCCGTGGCTGCGGAGTTGAAGGCTTCGCCCACGTCGATGCCTTCCGCCAGATTGACGCCGTGAAGCGCGATGGAGACGGGCTCGGCAAAGGCGGCTTTTTCAAACTTCAGCGACTCGGGAATGCGGTAGAGGATGCGGGTAGGCAGGACGACCTGCTCGGCAAAGCAGCCATGGCGGCGGTACTCGGGCGGGGAGACACCAAGGACTTTGCGCTTGGTGCAAAGGTTGACGTAGCCGGCCTTGCACTCGGCGCAGTCGCCGCAGTACTCGGTGGAATCGAAGGTGACGCGGTCGCCCACGGCCCAGTCGGTGACGCCTTCGCCCAGTTCGCAGATTTCGCCTGCTGCCTCGTGGCCCATGACGATGGGTGGGAGGCGGCGTCCGCTGCGTCCGTCCATGCCATGGATGTCGCTGCCGCAGATGCCGCAGGCGTGGATGCGGATTTTGACCTCGCCGGGGCCGGGCTGCGGCTCGGGGAAATCCATGTCGTAGTTGAACTCGGAGGGAGCGGTGAGGACAAGGGCGTTCATGAAGGGAAGGCGGAGATGGGGAGCGCGGAGACGCGTCGCGTCAATGGGTTTGGAAGTCAGCGGCTTTGAGTCCTTTTTGGAACTCGCCAAAGCCATAGAAACTGGGCTCGTAGGTGCCGACGATGTCGACGTTGGCTTTCTCAGGAACGCCGAGGCCGAGTCCCCAGAAAACGCCATTCACCACGAGGCGTCGAAGGCCTTCGTTGCTGAGGTCGGTGGCCGCACCCATGGTCGTGCAGAGAACCTTGTTCGTGGTGCCTGCGTCGTTTTTGAACTCGCGGGTCCAAGCGATGGGCATCATTGGATCATTGACGGGCTGCTCGACGCCGGTCTTGGTCTTCTTCGAGTACTCGGCCGGAGCGGAGTCGGGCTCCATCCCGGAGAGGACTTGGCCGCGGATGAGGATGTTGGCGTCGGCCGGTGGGTGGGCTTCATAAACGTCGGAATTGCCAAAGACGTCCGCGACGCCGTTGAGGATGGGGTTGGACTCGGCTCCCGGCTCGATGACGCCCTTGGTGGCTTCGTGCTTGTGCTTGCCCCAGTGGCTGACCCAGGTCTCGCCAACCACTTTTTCGCCCCAGCCGCCGTCGGGATGGTTCCAGGTCCAGCTGTAGTAGGGGCTCTCTTTGGGGTAGTTGAAGGGATGGGTGGAGGTGCGGAGAGCGATGATGGGGACGCCGCGATGGACGGCGGCTTCGAACTTCTTGGTGGTGGCGTCGTCCCAATGGCGGAAGCGGAGCAGCATGACGATGGCGTCGGCAGAATCCAGAGCCTCGGGGTGGGTGAGGCTGCCGCCCGCGGTGGGATCGATCTCGCCCTTGTCGTTGACGGAGAAGAGGACGGTGCACTTGAAGCCATGGTGTTGAGTCAAAATATCCCGTAGCATCGGCAGGCTCTCTTCGCTCCGATATTCTTCATCACCTGCCAGCAGGACGACGTGCTTTTGGGAATCCGGTTGAGCGGAGGGCGTCTTGGAGTCCGCTTTGTCTGTGGTGGACTCAGGGGCGCATGCGGCCAATCCGAGGGTGAATGCGAGGAGGGTGGGGAAGAGCTTGGATTTCATGGTCGGTGGGATGAGTGGAGAGAGTAGAACGGAGAGCGGGGCTTCGCCAAGCGTCGATTGGCATGAAAAAAGGCGGACCGTGGATGGTCCGCCTTTTTAAAATTGGGATTGGGGGAGGAATCAAGCGTTGGGCTTGTACTCCTGCTCCTTGACCGCCATGGCGCTCTTGCCGATACGGCCGCGGAGGTAGTGGAGACGGGCACGGCGGACTTTGCCGCGCTTGGTCACCTCGATCTGGGCCACTTTGGGGCTGTGGATCGGGAACACACGCTCGACGCCTTCGCCGTAGGAAATTTTGCGGACCGTGAAGGCCTCGTTGAGACCGCTGCCCTTGTGGGAGATCACGATGCCAGCGAAGATCTGAATCCGCTCTTTTTCGCCTTCCACAACGCGGGTGTGGACTTTGACCGAATCACCCACGCTGAACGCGGTGGTTTCGCTCTTCAATTGTTCTTGATCGATCTTATCGATGATGGTGCTCATAACGTGCTCCTGATGAAAATGGGGGCATTCCGGGGCTGACCAAAACGCAGGCCGGGCCGGAGGGGCAGGGAAGATGGTCGGGTCGGGTCATTTGGCAACCGGTTTTTCGAGTTTGTGCGACGCAGGGAAAGAGCTTGAGTCCCGCTTGCCTTTTGAGCCAATCTGAAGGCATGAAACGAAGAGATTGGATTCAGGCGTCGCTTGGGGCTGTTGCTGCGGGGGCTGTGGTGGGGCGTGCGGAGGCGAAGACCACCGGGCTGCGGATCATCGACACCCACACGCATTTTTATGACCCGAGCCGGGAACAGGGGGTGCCTTGGCCGCCGGAGAACTCGCCCCTCTACCGCACGGTGTTGCCGGAGGATTGGCGGAAGGTGGCGGCACCCTGCGGCGTGCATGAGACGGTGGTGGTGGAGGCGAGCGAGTGGGTGGCGGACAATCAGTGGGTGCTGGATCTGGCGGCGGAGGACAAGAGCATCGTGGGGCTGGTGGGGAATCTGGACCCGCATGATGGGGCGTTTGAGACGAACCTGCGACGGTTGGCGGCGAACCCGCTGTATCGCGGGGTGCGGTGGCGGAGCAATCTGGTGAGTCTGACGGATGGATGGGATGAAGTGGTGGCCGGGGCGCGATTGCTGGCGGAGCTGGATTTGCAGTTGGACATCAATGGTCCGGTGGAGGTGCTGGAGCGTGTGGCGACGCTTTCGAGCGAAGTGCCTGAACTGCGGATCGTGATTGATCACGTGGGCGGCGCGGGGGATCCACGGGCGATCAAGTCGGGCTGGGCGGAGGCGATGCAGGTGCTGGCGAAGCAGCCGAAGGTGTTCGTGAAGGTCTCGGGAATGCCGGAGCAGACAAAGAACGAGTGGGGTAAAGCTCCGGTGGAGACGGAGTTTTATCTGCCGATTCTGAATCCCCTTTGGGACTGGTTTGGTGAGGATCGTCTGATTTATGGGAGCAACTGGCCGGTCTCGGACAAGGGCACCTCTTACGCCTCGATGCTGGGGATTGTGAGGCCATTCTTTGAAGGCAAGGGGGCTGTGGCGGCGGAGAAGTATTTCTCTCTGAATGCGAAGGCTGCTTACAAGTGGGTGGATCGGCAGGCTTGAGAATCCAACGATGAGGGTGGTGATTCAACGAGTGAGCGAGGCGTCGGTGAGGATCGACGGTGAGGTGGTGGGGAAGATCGATGCCGGACTGCTGGTGCTCCTGGGGATAGAGGAGGCCGATGGTGTGGAGGATGCCGATTGGCTGGTCGGCAAGATTGCCCAGATGCGGGTTTTTTCAGACGATGCGGGGAAGATGAACCGGAGTGTGGTCGATGCGGGTGGCCATGTGCTGGTGGTGAGTCAGTTCACGCTGCATGCGAGCACGAAGAAGGGGAATCGACCGAGCTTCATCCGGGCGGCGCGGCCGGAACAGGCGGTGCCTCTTTATGAGGGGTTTTTGAGTGCCATGGAGGCAAGGCTGGGGAAGCGGGTGGAGCGAGGGGTCTTTGGCGGCGACATGCAGGTGGCGCTGGTGAATGACGGGCCGGTGACGATCTGCATGGATTCGAAGGCGAGGGAGTGATGGGAATGACGACTTCGGAAAGCTGAGAAAAAAGTTTGGTGACCGTTGAATAAGGCGTTGAGGATGGCGTCGAAGGTTCATGCTCATGAAAAAGATCCATCAATCAGTGTTCGCGGCAGGGTCGCTCCTCGCCGTCCTTAGTCTCTCCTCGTGTGAGTCGCCCTACGGCCCTGGCTACGGCGGTGGTTTTGGTGGGGGGTACGGTGGCTACGGCGGTCGTCCTCAAGCGGCGCAGGGCACCGTGGCAGGCGCTCTCTTGGGCGCTGGAGCAGGCGGTATCATTGGAAATCAAAGCGGTCGGGGGCTCGAAGGCGCGGCCATTGGCGGCATTCTCGGAGCGCTGGCAGGCAACGCGATCGGGCAGAGTCGCCAGCAGCAGCAATTCGGTCCTCGCGGCTTCAACCGGGGCTATGGGCAACCCCAATATGGTCCGGCCTATCAATCGGGCTACTCACCGGCCTTTGGTCAGCAGCAGTGTGCCCCACAATATGGGAATCCGTATGGGTTCAACGGGGGCTGGTGATCTGACCTAAACCTCACCGAGATTCTTTTCGAAAGACCGGAGGCTATCCTCCGGTCTTTTTTCGGTTTGGCGAATCATGGCAAGAGCTGGAACAGGACAACTGGGGACACCGACATCGCAAAATTGAGCGAATAGAATCCGAGGGTGGCTACGTAATGAGGGAGCCCGAGCAGCGTTCTTGGGCCCGCCATCCTCCATGAACGGTCGTTTTCTTCTTCTTACCCTCACTTTAGCCAACCTGTATCCCTCCTCCGGCCGGGCCGATGCTGTTGCGGATTTCCGCAAGGACATTGAGCCGATCCTGTCGACCTACTGCTACGACTGTCACGCCGATGGCGTGGACAAGGGGGACTTCTCACTCGATCCGGCATCGACGATCGAGGCGCATTTTGAGGACATGGATTTGTGGATCCGTGTCTGGGAGAATGTTCGGGCCCAGATGATGCCTCCGTCCAACAAGGATCAGCCGGGAGATGAGGAGAAGGCCAAGTTGACGGCGTGGATCGAACAGCAGGTGTTCAAGCTGGATCCCGGCAATCCTGATCCAGGTCGGGTGACGATTCGGCGGATGAACCGGGAGGAGTATCGCAACACGATCTACGATCTCTTTGGCGTGAAGTTTGACGTGGAGGATGCCTTGCCGCCTGACGACACGGGCTATGGGTTCGACACCATCGGAGATGTCCTTTCGATCTCGCCCATGCTGATGGAGAAGTACCTGGGGGCGGCCCAAGACATCGTGGCCGAGGCGATTCGTCCGCATAAGCCGTACATTCCGACGACGACCATCTCAGGGGGCAACTTCAAGGTGGCTCCTCCTTGGAAACGGACGGCCGCATCGCTGCCGCTGAATTTGGTCTCGGATGTGTCGGTAAAGCAGATCATCCGCTATCCGGGGGAATACAAAATCACCGTCGAATACGAAACGACCGGGTCGAAGGAGGCCACGTCGCACTCCGCCGACATGGAGGTGCGGGTGGACGGAAAAACCGTCGGGAAGGAAAACGTGGGCTGGGACAATCGGAAGAAGATCGAGTACTCGACCAAAGCGAAACTAGGCGAGGGTGAGAACACGCTGAGCCTCTTTGTGAAAGAAGTCAGTCCGCCGGAAAAGGACGAAAAACAGCTTGGCCTCAAAGTTGCGAGCGTGAAACTCTACGGCCCTCTGGACGGAAGCTACAAGGTCTACCCCAAGGAATACTACCGGGTCTTCTTCAAGGGCGGTGCCCCGGAGAACTTAGCTGAGCGGCGTGAGTATGCGAAGACGCTGGTCCGTAGAATTGCGGACCGTGCCTTTCGACGTCCGGTCGACGAGCCTACCTTGGATCGATTGATGTCTCTGGTCGAGTCGGCGGAGAAGCATCCGGGGGTGACTTTTGAGGGGACGATTGCGCATGCCGTGACGGCCATCTTGGCGTCGCCGCGGTTCTTGTTCCGGGCGGAGGTTCAGGCGGAGCCGAACAACCCGGGTAAGGTCGTGCCGCTGGATGAATTCGCGCTGGCATCGAGGCTGTCGTATTTCTTGTGGAGCTCGCTACCGGATGAAGAGCTCTTCGAATTGGCGAGAAAGGGTGAGCTGAGGGCCAATCTGGATGAGGAGGTGGAGCGGATGCTCAAAGACTGGAAGGCGGCGAGGTTTGTGGACAACTTCGTGGGACAGTGGCTTCAAACTCGGGACGTGGAGGGGATCAACGTGGATCCGCGCAAGGTGCTGGGGATTCGGGACCTTGGCGACGCGTTCAAGGTGTTTGGCAGTCGGCAGCGCCGGGCGATGAAGGAAGAGACGGAATCTCTCTTTGCGCATCTGTTGAAGGAAAACCGCAGCGTCCTGGAGCTATTCACGGCGGACTACACGTTCGTGAACGAGACCTTGGCGAAGTTCTACGGCATCAGCGGTGTGAAGGGGGACAGCATGCAAAAGGTGTCGCTGCCCAAGGACAGTCCCCGGGGCGGAATCTTGACGCATGGGAGTTTGCTGGTGGTGACCTCCAATCCGACGCGGACGTCTCCCGTGAAGCGAGGCCTGTTCATTCTCGACAATCTCTTGGGCACTCCGGCGCCCCCTGCGCCCCCAGGGGTGCCAGAGCTGGAAGCAGCCAAGAAGGGCCACAAGGAGAAGCTGTCCATGCGCCAAATGATGGAGATCCACCGGGAGAAGGCGTTGTGCGCGTCCTGCCATGCCCGGATGGATCCTCTGGGCTTGGTGTTGGAGAATTTCAATGCCGTGGGAATGTTTCGGGACAACGATGATGGCGTGAAGATTGATCCCTCGGGCCAGTTGATTACCGGCGAAAAGTTCAACGGAGTCAAAGACCTGAACCGAATCTTCACGACAAGCCGGAAGACCGACTTTTACCGCTGCTTGGTCTCAAAATTGCTGACCTATGCCTTGGGCCGGGGGATGGAGTATTTCGATGGTCCGACCATCGACAGCATCGTGGCCGACATGGAGAAATCCGGCGGCAAGATTCAGCCGATGATTCAGGCCATCGTGAAGAGCGCTCCCTTTCAAAAGCGTCGTGGCGACGGGGCTCTGTAAGTTTCACTCATTTCCCGACGATTTTTAACCCGTATGCAATCCCCCAAAAACCCACTCGATCGTCGCGGCTTTCTGCGCGGGCTCGGCACCGCCCTGGCTCTCCCGGCGATGGAATCGATCATGCCCGTGAGCAGGCTGCTTGCTTCGCCTGCAACGGCGGTCAATGGCGCTCCGCTTCGCATGGCGTTCCTCTACATTCCGAACGGGGTGATCTTGGACAAGTGGCGGCCGCAGGGTGAGGGGAACGAGTTCAAGCTCGGGCCCACGATGCAGCCGTTTGCGAAGCATCAAAAGAACCTGCACCTCTTCACGGGCTTTGAGCACGCAAATGGGTGGTCAGGGGGTGATGGGGGTGGGGATCATGCACGGGCCAACGCCACGATTCTAACCGGAGCGCGTCCGCGCAAAACGGCTGGGTCGGACATTCATCTGGGAGTGTCCGTGGATCAGGTGGCCGCGCAGAAAGTCGGATCGGCCACGCGATTTAGGTCA
Source organism: uncultured Verrucomicrobiales bacterium (assembly GCA_963976915.1). GTDB lineage: Bacteria > Verrucomicrobiota > Verrucomicrobiia > Verrucomicrobiales > Verrucomicrobiaceae > CAXBNA01. Next base: position 14,174 of record CAXBNA010000035.1, on the reverse strand, counting down.
CTCGAACTGACCTGCGATTCAGTGCGTGCCTCGGGCGGCTGTGACTCCGGCTACTCTTGCGCCTACCAGTTCAATCTCTCGTGGAGAAGCGACACGACTCCGGCGACGCCTGAGGCAAGCCCGAGGCTGGTGTTTGAGCGCCTTTTTGGCGCGGGGTCGAGAGAGGAGCGGGCGAAAGCCTATGTTGCCCGCCAAGAACGTCAGCGCTCGATTTTGGACTTCGTCCTTGAGGATGCGAAGGTGCTGAACAAGAAGCTCGGACGGAACGACCAAAATAAGCTCGATGAGTACTTGAGTGGTGTCCGTGAGATTGAGCAACGCATCGAGAGTGCCGAGCGTTTTGGCCCACCGCCGGACCCAGGTATCGAGGCTCCTGAAGACGGGATTCCTGGAAAGTACGAAGCTCACATCCGTCTGATGATGGACATGCAGATTCTGGCCTTTCAGACGGACAGCACGCGGATCTCTACCCTCCTTTTGGCCCACGACGGCAGCAACCTGAGCTTCCGTGACATCGGGGTCTCGGAAGGCCACCACTATCTGTCCCATCACCAGAATGATGCAGGCAAGATGGCCAAGATTGCGAAGATCGACGAGTTTTACTCGCGGCAGTTCGCCTACTACCTGGACAAGATGGCGTCGATCCAAGATGCACAGGGAGGAAGCTTGCTGGACAACTCGATGGTGACCTACTGCAGTGGCCTGTCGGATGCCAATCGTCACCGTCATGATGATTTGCCGGTGATCGTGGCTGGGAAAGGAGGCGGTCGCTTGCAACCCGGTCGCCACACGAAGTATGCCTCCAACACTCCGATGTCGAACCTTCACCTGCGACTCTTGAATGAAATGGGCGTGGATGCGAAGAGCTTTGGCGACTCGACCGCAGTCTGCAAGGAGGCTTAGTTGTCCAGTTCCTGCAGGGGAGGGCGCTGCCTCCCTCTGCTGAATCATCCGATGCGACCCGTGATGTAGCGGACCGCCATCTCGTGCTGCGGATTCTCGAATAGGTCCATCGTGTCCCGGTACTCGATCAATTGCCCGAGATGGAAGAGGCCGGTCTGGTCTGCGATCCGCATCGCCTGCTGCATGTTGTGCGTGACGACGACAATGGTGTAGCTCGATTTGAGTTGAGTGATCAATTCCTCGATTCGTGCCGCACCGATGGGGTCGAGCGCCGAACAGGGTTCGTCCATGAGAAGTACCTTTGGCTTCACGGCAATGGCCCGCGCAATGCAGAGCCGTTGCTGCTGGCCTCCTGAAAGCGCGTAGGCACTTTGGTGCAGCTGGTCTTTGACCTCCTCCCAGAGGGCGGCGGCCATGAGGCTTTCCTGCACCGTTTTCTCGACGGCGTCCTTGTGCTTGATGCCGTGAAGCTCAAGTCCGTAGGCCACGTTCTCGTAGATGCTTCGGGGGAAGGGATTGGATTTCTGGAAGACCATGCCCACTTGCCGACGGAGTTGGACTGGATCGATGTCGTGGCTGTGGATGTCCTGACCGTCGAGGTGGATGCTGCCGCGTCGAATCCCTGCTCCTTCAATGCGGTCATTCATTCGGTTGAAACACCGGAGAAGGGTCGATTTTCCACATCCGGACGGGCCAATGAAGGCGGTGACCTGACGGCGGGGTATGTCCATCGTCACGTCGTCGAGTGCCTTTTTGGAGCCGTAGTGGAAGTCCAGGTTCTGGACAGAGATCGCCGTCGCGTCACGGCTTTGAGTGCCGTTGATCGGTGCGGGGGCGACGGAGTTCATGGATGAGGGCAGTTTAAACCGGGCTGAAAGGATGGATGCGAACGCTGGGTGACATTCCTGTCACATGAGAGCATTTGTTGCACCATCGGTTTGCTCCGAATCTGCTGCGTGAAGATACGCCCGCAGAACCTCCAAACAACGGCAGTCGTTGGTTGGCTCGTCATGGTCTTTGGGACGTTGGATCGCTCGGCATCGGCCGTGGAGTTGGATGCATCCGTGCCGGTGTATCAGCGGGTGGGCGGTGTGTCGGGGAATTTGAGTGCCATCGGATCAGATACCCTGAACAATTTGATGACGCTTTGGGCGGAGGGATTTGGCGAGCGGTATCCGAATGTGAACATCCAGATCGAGGGGAAAGGTTCCGCGACGGCTCCCCCGGCGTTGATTTCAGGTACGGCCCAGCTTGGGCCCATGAGTCGGGCGATGAAGCAGGAAGAACTGGATGCGTTCGAGCGTCGCTTTGGGTACCGCCCGACCGCGATACGGGTCGCCGTGGATGCGCTGGCGATTTTCGCCCACCGACACAATCCGCTGGAGGGTCTGACCTTGGCTGAGGTCGATGGCATTTTTTCGACGACCCGTCGACTGGGAGCGCGGGAGGACATTCGTGATTGGGGGCAGTTGGGGCTGCCGCTTTGGGCTGGGCGGAGGATTTCGTTGTATGGTCGAAACAGTGCTTCGGGAACCTACGGATACTTCAAGCAATACGCTTTGGGGAAAGGTGACTTTAAAGACAATGTGAAGGAACAACCCGGCTCGTCGGCGGTGGTTCAGGGCGTTTCGTCGGAAGAGTTTGCCATGGGTTACGCGGGCGTGGGCTATTTGACATCGGGTGTTCGTTACGTGCCTCTTGGGCAGGGCGGCGGGCAGTATTTCATGCCGACGTATGAGAACTGTGTCTCGGGGCGCTACCCGATGTCGCGTTTCCTGTTGATCTACGTCAACAAACCTCCGGGCCGCGGCTTGAACAAGCTGGCGCTGGAGTTTCTGAAGTTCGTGCTGTCTGCAGACGGACAGCGGATGGTATTGAAAGATGGCTACTACCCGCTGCCGGGGCAGGTGATTGAAGAGATGAGGAGGGGCCTGACCAGGTGAGCGCCCGAGATCGGAAAAAGACGCCCACTGGCGGCGTCGAAGTGCCCCGCTCCGTTCCCGATCGGTTCATCGTCGCGCCGAAGACGCTGCGTTTTGATCGGTTCATGAACTCCGCCATCATGTTTGGTGGGATCGGAGTCATCGTCGCCGTCTTTGGGATTTTCGGATTCATCCTTTTGGAGATTGCGCCCCTGTTTGAAAGTCCGGGGATCAAGGCCGAACGGACGGTGAGCCTGAATGCACTTGATGGAGCGCATGTTGGGTTGGATGAGTGGGGAGAGATGCCGTTTTCCATCGTTGATGAAACGGAGGTGGTTTTTGTGCCGACGGCTGGTGGCGAGGCCGTGCGTATGATCCCCGATGTGGGTCAGAGTCGGGCGGTTTCACTGCGGAGATGGGATGCGGACACGTTTCGCCTACTGTTGGGAACAGAGAATGGTGAGGTTGGCTTTGTTGAGGTGGGTCACGTGGCGGAGTACAGCGGGGGAGGGGTGCGTTCCATCGAGCCCGAGATTGATGTTTGGCCTTGGGTGAAGCTCGGAGAAGGGCGTGTCACCGACGTGCACTTTGCCGATGCGGGCGGCTTGAAACTGTTTGCCGGATTGCTGAATTCTGGGGATGAGACGAGACTGGTGGTGCGATCCTTGACTCAGGAGAAGACTTTGATGGGGTTTGGCGACATCCGGGAAGGCGAGGCGAAAGATCTCTCGGTCCTGCTCGCTGGTTCACGACCCAAGCGGCTGCTGGTGACGTCGACCGCAGACAGTCTGCTTGTCCTGACGCAGGATGATGAGGTTCTCTATCTGTTCCGTGATGGAGACGACTGGGAACTGCGGCAAAAATTCCGTCCGTTTGGCGAGGGGTATCGTGTGGCGGGGATGCACTTTCTGTTTGGCGAGGTCTCCCTGGTCTTTTTCGATGAGCTGGGGAACATCCGGATCCACTCACTCTTCGTGCCTGAAGGTGGGCACGAGCGATTGTTTGGCCTGACCAAGGAACTGCGCCCACTGAAGGAGCCGATTTTGGAGTATCGGGCGAGCCAGCGGGGGAAAAGTTTTGTGGTGTCCAATGAGCGGGAGGCGGCGCTCTGCTACGCCACGACCGAACTTGTGAGACGGCGCTTCGATCTGAGCTTTGACGCAGTTTCAATGACATTGGACGCTCGAGGAGAGAGGTTGGGCTTCCTCGACAAGCAGGGGGACCTGCACCTCTTCGACATCCACGATCCACATCCCGAAGCTGGCTGGAAATCGCTCTTCGCACGGGTGTGGTATGAGGGGTATCCCGGTCCCCGATACATTTGGCAGTCCACGGGTGGAACGGACGATTTTGAGCCGAAGCTCTCGCTCATCCCCCTCATTTTGGGTTCCTTGAAGGGAACGTTTTACGCCATGCTCTTTGCGGTGCCGATTGCGCTGCTTGCGGCGATCTACACGTCTCAATTTTTGAAGCCGGAGGTTAAGAGAATCGTGAAGCCGTCGATGGAGATCATGGCTTCTCTGCCGAGCGTGGTGCTGGGATTTCTTGGTGCGTTGTGGTTGGCGCCATTGATCGATGACAAGGTGCCGTCGCTCATGCTCTCGATCCTCGCCGTGCCTCTGGCGGCGGCTCTCATGGGCTGGGTCTGGGGGCATGTGCCGATCTCATTGCGCAATCGCCTGCCCAAGGGGTCGGAGTATTTGCTCGTGGCACCCGTGATCGGATGTCTCGTGTTGGCAGGCTGGAATCTGGGGCCTTCGTTGGAGCGATGGCTCTTTGTGGCGACGTTGGCGGACGGAAGCCATGTGGCGGATTTTCGGCTTTGGTGGCCCGAGTTTACGGGGCTGCCGTACGATCAGCGGAATTGCTTGGTTGTGGGCTTCATGATGGGATTTGCGGTGATCCCAGTGATCTTCACGATCGCGGAGGATGCGCTTTCGAATGTGCCACCGTCCCTCACGTCGGCCTCGGAGGCATTGGGTGCGTCGCGGTGGCAGGTTGTGCGGACGGTGGTTCTGCCGGTGGCATCTGCAGGGATCTTCTCGGCTTTGATGATCGGGTTTGGTCGGGCGGTGGGAGAGACGATGATCGTGGTGATGGCCACGGGGAACACGCCACTCATGGATGCGTCAGGCCACCTGCTCTTTGGCGAATGGGGCCTCGGGAACGGACAGTTTCCGCTGGCCGATCACTGGAACGTCTTTGACGGGATGCGGACTTTGTCGGCGAACATTGCGGTGGAGTTGCCGGAGGCCGCTCAGGGTTCGACCCACTATCGGACCTTGTTTCTAGGGGCGCTGGTTTTGTTTGTGATGACCTTTGCGCTGAACACAGTGGCGGAACTTTTGAGGCAGCGACTGAGGGAGCGCTTTCAGATAACGTGATGAGCTCATGAGCGAATCGGGAGTCCAACTTTCGGGGAAAAATCTGCGCACCAAGGGCGAGATCAAGGTCTGGCTCACGGCGGCAGGTTTGGCCGTGGGCCTGATGATGATCGCCGGGTTGCTGCTTCTCATCACGGTGAATGGACTTCGTGTTTTCTGGCCGGATCGCGTGATGGAGTACACCATTCGCGAAGCCGATGGTCGTGAGGTCAAGATGAGCGGGATTCCTCTGCGTGATCCGCCGAGGCGATCGGCCATCCCCGGCTCGGTGCCGGATGACTTTCAGGTCTTCACTGGCAACAAGGATGTCTATCGGCTCGGGTTTCGATACTTCCAGACGGACTCCGTGATCAAGGTCGAGGAGCCCAAGGGACTCCGAATGGCGGAGCGGCTGGAGTATGGAAGAGCCCTCTTTTATCCGGTGAAGCTGAAGCTCGAGGCTGGCACCGAAGTGCCAGCCAGTGCCGAGGGTTTCGATGCAAGGGTGAGAGAGCTCATTCGGGAGGCACGTGGTCGTTGGGATCAGATTCACGAGATCGAAAAGACGGACATCGGGGGCATCAATCGCGCCATGCGCGAGCTGGAACTTCGACGACGCCCATTGAGCGCCCGCGAAGGTCAGGAGGTTGAGATTGCCAACATCGATTCGGAGATTGCGGCTCTTCAAGCGAGGTTTGAGGCTCTGGCCGAAGAGATGAACCAGTTGCGGGAGAGGCAGACGAAGGACCGTCTGAGCTATCGCTTGTCGTCGGGTGAGGAGCGGGAGCAGTCGGTTGGCGATTTGGTGTACTATTTCGCTCCGAATGAGATCGGGTGGTTCGGCCAATTGGGCGTGTTTCTCCATCGCGGGTGGGAGTTTCTGTCGGAAGAGCCTCGCGAGGCGAACATGGAGGGCGGGGTGTTTCCGGCGATTTTTGGAACGTTCGTGATGACCATTTTGATGGCGTTCTTGGTCACGCCGTTCGGGATCATCGCGGCGATTTACCTGCGGGAGTATGCACGGCAGGGATTGCTGGTGCGGACGGTGAGGATTTGCGTCAACAATTTGGCCGGGGTGCCTTCGATTGTATTCGGTGTGTTTGGCCTGGGCTTCTTCGTTTATGGTGTCGGTGGATTCATCGATGGCGGGGTGCAGTATCCCATGGCGGCGCCTTGGTGGATGGCGACCTGCCTGCTGGCCATTGCGACCATCGTGGGAGCCATGTATCTCGCGACCTCGAACCGAATCGCATTGGTGCGGGATCCTCTCAAAAAGCGAGTCCTGCGAAAGATTGAGGGGGGTGCATGGGTCTTGAGCGTCCTCAGCCTGATCATTGTGATCGCGCGGTGCCCCTATTTTGACGGCTTCTTCACCCGGTCACTTCCTGCACCGACCTTCGGAACGGGTGGCATTCTTTGGGCGTCTTTAACCTTGGCGCTGATGACGCTGCCGGTGGTGATCGTTGCAACGGAAGAGGCCTTGGTCGCCGTGCCCAGGGGGGTGCGTGAGGCCGCACTGGCCTGTGGTGCTTCCAAGTGGCAGATGATCCAGCGGGTCGTACTTCCGGGGGCGCTTCCAGGCGTGATGACGGGGATCATTCTGGCGATGGCGAGAGGTGCGGGAGAGGTGGCACCCCTCATGATCACAGGGGTGGTGAAGCTGGCCCCGTCCTTGCCGGTGGACTTCACGGCTCCTTTCGTCCATGCGGAGCGGAAGTTCATGCATTTGGGTTTCCACATTTATGATCTCGGCTTTCAATCTCCAGACTCGGAGGGGGCGAAGCCGATGGTGTTTGCCACGACGCTTCTGTTGATCCTCTTGGTGGTGGCGCTGAACCTGTTTGCGATTCACGTCCGGACCCGTCTGCGTCAGCGTTTTCAAGCCGCAGCTTTCTAGATTGAGACGATGCCCAACTCGACTGCCATTCGTGAGCACCCGCCCGTCACTGCGCCGAATCCGGCGTTTTTGAGCGTGTGCGATTTTAGTTTCTGGTACGGGGCGAAGCAGGTGCTGTGGGACGTCAATATCGAGATTCCAGAGCGGGAGATCACCGCGTTCATCGGTCCGTCGGGATGTGGAAAGACGACTCTGCTACGCAATCTGAACCGAATGAACGACCTTGTGGATGGCATCCGCCATCTGGGCGACATCCTTCTTGATGGTCAGAGCCTGTACGACCCAAAGGTTGAGGTCATTTCTCTGCGGAAACGAGTAGGGATGGTCTTTCAAAAGTACAATCCGTTCCCCAAGTCGATCTACGAGAATGTGGTCTTTCCCCTTCGTGTGGCGGGGCGGCACAGTCGGGTCGAACTGGACGAGGTGGTGGAACGGAGCCTGATCGGCGCGGCGCTTTGGGATGAGGTGAAGGACATCCTGCATGAGAGCGCTCTGGCATTGTCGGGGGGGCAGCAGCAGCGGTTGTGCATTGCCCGGGCCATCGCGAATCGTCCACAGGTGTTGTTGATGGACGAGCCTTGTGCCGCGCTGGATCCGATTTCGACGCTGAAAATCGAGGAACTGATGATCCAGTTGAAGAAAGAATTCACGATCGTCATCGTGACCCACAACATGGAGCAGGCGAGGCGGGTGGCGGACCGCACGGCCTTTTTCTACCTTGGGCGATTGATGGAATTTGGGGATACGATGGACATTTTCAGCATGCCGCAGCACCGAGAGACGGAAGACTACGTCAGTGGGCGATTCACCTGATCGCCCGGTCTCTATTCGGCGGATGAAGGATGCCATTGGAGGTCCCGCCGCGCGGCGGGATTTCTTACAGGGTAAAAGCATCTTGCCTTGCTCAGGCGACTCGCTAGACTTCGCGGCTCGCCGTTCCCGGCCTCAACCACTGCGTTAGACTCTCAATGACATCCTTTCTTATCGACCAAGGAATCCTCCTTTCCATCGTGCTCGCCGTCGTCGGACTGGCCGTAGCCGTCGTGCTCATCCGCAAAATCCTGGGGGCTTCCGCAGGCAATGAAAAAATGCGGGAGATTGCCCGGGCGGTGAGGCTGGGGGCCAAGGCCTACATGAATCGACAGATCAAGGCGATCAGTGGCATTGCGGTGGTGATTCTGGCATTGGTCTGGTGGCTGCGTGGCGGCTCAGAAGCGGTCGGATTCCTTGTGGGCGCCGCTTGCTCACTGGCCGCGGGCTACATTGGCATGATGATCGCCGTTCGGGCAAACGTTCGCACGGCTCAGGCCGCCTCAGTGGGCTCTCATCCTGCGCTGAAGATGGCTTTCAATGGTGGTGCCGTGACCGGCCTGCTGGTGGTGGCTCTGGGGCTTCTTTCGGTGGCGATCTTCTATCTCGTGGAACTCAAGGTCACGGGGGATCCCAAAGAATCCGTGGATGCCCTCATCGGGCTCGCCCTCGGGAGCTCGCTGATCAGCGTCTTTGCCCGGCTCGGCGGTGGGATTTACACCAAGGCCGCGGATGTGGGTGCCGATCTCGTTGGGAAAATCGAGCAAAACCTCGCTGAGGACGATCCTCGCAATCCAGCCACCATCGCGGACAACGTGGGCGATAATGTCGGCGACTGCGCAGGGATGGCGGCAGACGTGTTTGAAACCTTTGCGGTGAGCCTCATTGGCGGCGTTTTGGTGGGCTTCCTCACGGTGCCTGACAATCCTGCGGCTCTGGTCTATCCCTTCCTGCTCTGTGGATTGTCGATCATCTCCTCGCTGATCGGAATCGGGTGGGTGAATTTTGTGAAGCAAAAGGCCACTGCATCGCTCGTTTGTGGTGTGATCGTGGCGGGTTTGATTTCCGCCTGCCTCTTTGCCTGGGCGACGCCAGCCATTTTCGGTGAGTCCCTCGTGATTGGTGGCAAGACAGTGGCCTCAGCCAACATCCTTTATTGTGCGTTGGTCGGCTTGGTCATGACCGTTTTGGTCGTCTGGATCACGAACTACTACACTTCGACCCACCACAACCCGGTTCGCCGGATTGCCAAAGCTTCGGAGACGGGCCATGCGACGAACATCATTGCAGGGATCAGCGTGGGGCACCATGCCACGCTGCTGCCCGTGCTGGCCATCGCCGCTTCGATTTGGAGCTGCTATGAGTGGGCGGATTTGTACGGAATCGCGATTGCGGTCGTGTCGATGCTGAGCCTTTCAGGCATTGTGATTTCCCTGGATGCCTTCGGTCCGATCACGGACAACGCGGGTGGCATTGCGGTGATGTCCGGTTTGCCAGAAGAGGTTCGGAAGATCACAGACGAACTGGATGCCGTGGGCAATACGATGAAGGCGGTGACCAAGGGGTACGCCATTGCGTCGGCCGGGCTCGCGGCGATGGTGCTGTTTGGCTCTTACGTCGAGGACTTGAAGGTGTTCGTCGGTCACGAAGTCGAGTTCAGCCTGATGGATCCAAGAGTGGTCATCGGGATGTTCATTGGGGGCCTGCTTCCCTTCCTGTTCACTGCCTACAGCATGGATGCCGTTGGCAGCGCAGCTGGTGCGGTGGTGCGTGAAGTGCGCCGCCAGATCCAAGCCAAGCCGGGGATTCTGGATGGTTCGGAGAAGCCTGAATACGCTCAATGTGTGGACATCGTGACTCAGGCGGCTCTGAAACAAATGATCCTCCCCGCGTTGTTGCCCTTGATCTTCGTCGTGGGCGTCGGATTCATGGGTATGGAGGCGCTGGGCGGCTTGCTCATTGGCACGATTGTGACAGGGCTCTTTGTCGGCATCGCGATGACTTCCGCCGGTGGTGCTTGGGACAATGCCAAAAAGTACATCGAAGATGGCAACCACGGGGGCAAGGGATCCTTTGCCCACGCGGCAGCGGTGACGGGCGATACGGTGGGCGATCCTTACAAAGACACGGCAGGCCCTGCCGTGAATCCGATGATCAAGGTCGTGAACATCCTCGCCATTCTGATCATCCCAATCATCTTCAAGGCGGTTGCGGGCTGATTGATTGGGGGGGCGCTAAAGCCAAGGTTGCAGATGTCTTGGCGAGGTCCCCCAGAGCGTGTTGCGCCTCTTCACCAGGCCAGTGATTCCAAGCACCTCTTCAGGCAGAGGCGCTTGAAACCGATCCTTGAGATGGAACGGCGTTGACCGGTCGCCGTTACTTCGCCAGTGCTTTCTTGATTGCTTCGGCAAGTTCGGCGGACTCAGGCTCGGTGCCGGAATCGAAGCGGGCGACGAGTTGGCCGTCGGTTCCGATCAGAAATTTCTCGAAGTTCCAGCCCACCTCGCCGGGATTGGGAGAGTCTTTTCCGGTCAATGCGGCAAAGAGGGGATGCTTGTCATCGCCCGTGATTTTCACCTTGGAGAGCATTGGGAAGGTGACGCTGTAGCGCGAGGTGCAGAAGTCCTTGATCTCGGACTCGGTTCCAGGTTCCTGCCCTCCGAAATCGTTGCAGGGGACTCCGATGACCACCAAGCCCTTATCCCCCATGCTCTCGTAGAGGCTTTGAAGGCCTGAGTATTGGCCGGTGTAGCCGCATTGGGACGCGACATTGACCAGCAGCACGGCTTTCCCCTTGTGGGCGGCGAGGGAGGTCTCTTTTCCATCAATGTCCTTCAGCCGGATATCATAGAGGGAAGGGTCTGCAGCAGAGACGGAGAGTGACATGGCGAGGGTGAGGGCGGAGAATAGGATGGAGAATTTCATGATTTGGAACCGAACTTACGCAGCCGGGCTGAAATTGGTTGGAGAAAGCGGTTGGCTTGGGCTGTGGAAATCACGCCTGAGGGGCGACTTCTTGAGGGCGTCGTCCCGCCTCCTCGTCGATCTGAAGGAGTCCGGCTGCGTTGTCTCCCACGAGATTCAGCCGATCGATCATGTCGGAGACGGTGTTTTCTTCCTCGACCTGCTCTTGAAGGAACCATGAGAGAAAGTGCTGGGTCGTGAAGTCGCGCTCTTTTTGGGAGAGTTCGTAAAGGTCTGTGATCTGCTGAGTCACGGTTTCTTCCTGGCCCAGCGCCAGTTGGAACGTGTCGACGGGTGCCGATCCATATTCGGTCGGAGGGCCTTCGAGCGGGAAGAGCTTCAGCATTCCATTCCGCTCGCGGAGATAGTCCATGAGCTTCGTCGCGTGCCCGTACTCTTCTGCGGCTTGGCCTCGAAACCACGTCGCAAAGCCTTTGTAGGGCGTTGTGTCGAAGTGAGCACTCATGCCGAGGTAGTTGTAGTGCGATTGCAGTTCGTTGCGGATCTGGAGATTGATGGCGTCTTCGACGGATGGGGGAAGTTTCATGGGGAGTTTGGGATGTGAAGAGTGAAGAGGGAGAGATTGCTAGACTACCGAGATTGGGAGGGGGATTCAATGAGAAGTCCGGAACGGAGTGATGCATCATAGAGGCGAGAATCCGGGTCGATTCACTTTGGATTTACCGAATAATAATTATGGCAATCCGATTCGCGATGGTCTATTAAAGCTTGATAATTAGGATGCCTGAATAAAAATCAGGACACAGATCCCCTGTTTTCTCCCATGGCTGCTCGCAAAAAAGGCTCCAAGTCCGAGAACCGCCCTTTCCGATCCAGGGCGGCGGGGAAGCAGCCGCCTGAGACCGTCTCTCACCGGCTGGACAAGGCTCCCGCGACTCCCGCAACACGCGAGATGGACCGGGAGGAGCGGACGAGAAGGGGCTTCAAAGCGGCCATCGTGGTGCTGACCGGTCTGTCGGTGGTGGCTCTGGTGAAAATGACCGTTTCAGAGGCGATTGCGAAGAACCCCAAGTTTTCGCTCAGGCAGGTGGTGGTCCACACCGAGGGAACGTTGACGCCCGCGCGAATCGTGCGCGCGTCGGGGCTGACCGATGGTGTCAATGTGTTGACGCTGAGTTTGCCCAAGATTCGGGCGGAGATTCAGAAGCTGGCTCATGTCCAGTCGGCTTCCGTTGAGCGGGATCGCGAGAACGGCCGCCTGATTATGAAGGTTGTGCAGCGACAACCCGTGGCCTGGATCGAGTGCCCTCGGTTGAAGCTTTTCCCCGCGCTGTCGGGTCGAGGTTACATGCTTGATGCGGAGGGGGTGGTGCTTCCCTGTGAAGTGCTGACGCGGAGTTATCTGGCGCTACCGACCATTCGATTCGAAGGTTTGAGCCAAGCAGAAGCCGGGGCCCCCATTCCCGACCTTCAGGTGCGGGCGGCTCTTGAGCTGCTGGCCGGGCTGAAGGGGCGCTTTGAGAACGATTTCGATCAGGTGAAGCGGATCGATATTCCTGCGCCGTATGCGTGGTGACGACCTTTGCGGATGGAGCCAAGGTGACGTTCAGTGTTGATGAAATTGATGGATCGCTTGCCCGATTCGACCGGATTCGTCGAGAAGGGAAGGCGCGGCACTGGCAGATTGCGACCTTGAACCTGATCCCAAAACGGAACGTTCCGATCACGTTTCAATCCGAGCCGGACATGACGGGACTGGACCGGCCCACCATCCTTCTCTCTTCTTCCGAACCTCCCACCGCCGCTCCCCTCGACGAACCCTGATCCCGCCATGGCCAAGACAAGCATCTACGCTGGACTCGAAATAGGTACGCACAAAATCTGTGTGGTAGTGGGAGAGGCGAAACGCGATGGCGCGATCAAGATCCTGGGTGTGGGACAAGCTCCGTCCCGTGGAGTTCGAAAAGGGGAGATCGTGGATTTTGAAAAAGTTCAGACCTGCCTGAATGATGCTCTCGTGCGGGCGGAGGATCGCAGTGACGTGATGATCCGGAACGTGTACCTCGGAGTGACGGGTGGGCATATTCAAAGCCTGAACAACCGGGGGATTTATCGGCTGCCAGAGGACCAGAACGAGATCGCCGAGGACGACGTCGAGGAGGCCAAGGAGATCGCTCGGAACGTTTCGATTCCCCAAACAAACGTGTTTCTCCACAGTGTGACCCGGCAATTCATTGTCGACGGTCAGGACGCGGTTCGGCAGCCCATTGGCCGGGAAGGACGCCTTTTGGAAGCGGACTACCACATCATCCACGGCGTGCGCAGCCGTGTGCAGAATGCCATTCGATGCGTGCGCGAAATTCCTCTCGAAGTGGAAGACGTGGTGTTCAATCCGATCGCGGCCGCCCAAGTCGTGCTGAATCGCGATGCGAAGATGCAGGGGGCGCTCATGATCGACATTGGGGCGGGGACTTCCGATTATGTTCTCTATGAGGATGGCATGATCGCGGCCTCGGGCAGTCTCCCGCTTGGCGGCGACCACATCACCAATGACGTAGCGATGGCGTTGCAGATCCCGAATGGCCGCGCCGAGCGCCTCAAGGCGGAGGAGGGAAGCGTTCTGCTGAGCGGCATCGATCCGAAGGAGATGCTGCGGATCGAAGACGACAACGGACTGATGCTCGGCGAAGTGGAGCGGGTCTTCCTCAATGAGGTCATGTACCTGCGCACCAAGGAAATTTTGGAGCAGGTGAAGGATCAATGCGAGGAGCACCTCGGGCGTTTGGCAGCAGGTGTCTACCTTACTGGGGGCGTGAGCCTGATGAAAGGGATTGACGAAGCGGCCCGGGAAGTGTTTGGAATGAAGGTCACTCGTTCAGGTTCGGCCTCCATGAGTGGAGTCACGGCTACTTTTGAAAATCCGCAGTATTCAGCTCCAATTGGACTGATTCGTTATGCTCAGATCCTCGATAGCGAAAAACCTTTCCTCTCACCTCTCGCCAGATTGGGACGAAAGATGGCCGACCTTCTCTCCTCAGTGACTCTCTGATCTCCCTCCCACGCCAGTCTCATCCTCAACGCCCTACCACCATGGTTGAATACGATCGAACCGCCAAAGATGCTCCTGGAAAAGAGGAGCTCAGTCATCCCATCTGCATCGTCGGTGTCGGTGGGGCCGGCTCCAACGTCCTGGATCGAATCACCATGGATCGGACGATGGATGCCAACCTGGTCTGTGTGCACACCGATGTTCGGGTTTTGAGCCATGCGATGGCACCCACGAAGGTCCAACTCGGGGCGGATCTCATGCGAGGGATTGGGGCCGGTGGGGATCCTGACTTGGGGCGTGAGGCC
>CAXBNA010000034.1:0-36443 GCA_963976915.1 uncultured Verrucomicrobiales bacterium | reverse complement strand
AAGGGCGTCCTGCTGAAGTTCAACGCCAAGCTCGATCCCAAGCTGGCCGCCGATCCGGCGAACTACAGTGGCGAACGCTGGAACTACCAGCGCACCGAGAAGTACGGTTCTCCTCACCTCAGGCCGGACGGAGAAACCGGTCAGGAATGGATGACGGCCAGCAGCGCCTACTTGAGCGAGGACGGCATGAGCGTCTTGGTCGGGTTTCCCGACATGAAGGCAGGCATCCACCAAATGCGCCTCGGCTGGGGTTTGAAGAGTGCGGACGGCTTGCCCGCCCAGAACGCCGCGTACTTCTCACCTTGGGAACTGGCGACCTTTGATCCGAAGAAGGAAGGCTTTGGCGAGATCACGGTCGATCTCACCCCGCGCCAAGTCGATGCCGCCGCCAACGCCATCGTTTCCGCCGAAGAAGGCGAGAAACTCTACCAAATGTTCGGCTGCATGGCCTGCCACAGCACCGACGGCACCCTCCAGGGCAAGGTCGGCCCCAGTTGGAAAGGCCTCTACGGCAGTGAGCGCGACATAGCGAAAGGAGAGAAAGGCAAATTTCCCGCCGACGAAGCCTACCTCCGAGAATCCATCCTCAATCCAACAGCCAAGGTCGTGAAGGGCTTCGAAAAATTCGACACCGGCATGCCCATCTACGCCGGCATCCTGAACGATGCGCAGATCGAGTCGCTCATCCTCTACATCAAGAGTTTGAAGTGACCGCCCGCAGCTGCGTTCGCAAGAACGTGGCCCACTCCGGCTCGCCGTAGCCGCGCACGCAAGAACGTGGGTCAGTGCCACCGCTCGCACCACCACCGACTTGCGTCGGCGGCTACCCCCACAGCCCCTGCCTCAGACACTCCGCTCCATCAAAAAATCATCCATCACGAAGCCGCTGCCGATGTCCGTGCAGAGGTCTTCAACGAAGTGGAAGCCGTGGCGGAGGTAGGCGCGGATGGCGGAAGTGTTGGCCTTGTTCACTCGAAGACGCACCACACGGCAGCCGCTGGTGCGGGCCAGTTCCTGAACCCAGGTGAGACCGATCTGCCCGATGCCATGGCCGTGCCACCCGGGAAGCAGGTAGAGCTTGCTCAGGAAAAGGACATCACTGCCAGGCTGAGGCTCGCAGCCAATGTACCCGACCGCCCCCGCCCCACCGGCCTCGATGAGCGCATAGCACACACCGCGCTCCTCCAATTCCCGCGTGAGCGCTCCGATCTCATACCAAACCGCAAGCATGTAATCGATCTGCGCCTCGGTGATGATCCCCGGATAGTGCGCGGGCCAGATCCGATGGGCCAACGCGCGAACAGTGCCCAGTTCGTCGACTCCAATGCGTCGGATCCTCGCCTCGATCATCTCTGACCGATCACGCTGGAGTCTCGCACGCGCCTCGTCCAGAGCCTCCGTCCAACGCTCAAAATCGTCGGCGGGCGAGAGTCGCTTCAGATGCCGTCCAATTTCACGAAACGTCGGCTCCACCACGCTCTCCTCGCGAATCTGTTTCATGTCCGAAGGATGCTCCGCCTCAGGAAGAATCGTCTTGGCCAAGTACCAGCACGCCCAGGCACGCCAGGTCCGCAGCTCCTTGTTGGGCTCCACCATCCGCGTGGCGAGGTGCTGCCAATGACGCCGGGGATTGCCGATGAACTGCCCTTCCGGGCGCTCAAACAGCAACCACGCAACGGCTCGGTACGGCAGCGGATACTTTTGAAAAACCGGCTCCGCCCGATCAAGCGGGACGGACAGGGCTCGATTGATCAAAAGAATGCTCTTGGCGGGAAACCCGGTCTGCCAAAGGCTCTGCGCATAGTGGAGCGCGGTTTCGTAAAAATCCGGGCCGCGGGTTTTGCCAAAACGATCCAAGTCCGACGCCCGGTACAGCCGGTCAATCTCCGGCAAAAGCGGACAGGGCGGGTTGATGAACTCCGTGGAGAAAGGCGGTCGTGACATGGCAATTTCAACCTCCCTGAACCGGCGGCATCAGGGCCACTTCACAGCCTTCCGTGAGAACCGCGTCCCGCTTCACATAGTCATGATTCACCGCGAAAAGGAGGCTGCTTTCCCAGCGCTTCAGCCCGGGCCATCGGACAAACACCGCCTCGAGAAGATCGGCCAGTGTCGCACCTGCCGGCACCTCCCACTCGATCTCCGGCACGCCGGAGATGTCTTGCAGGACAGAAAAGAAAAGAACGCGGACGGTCATCGATTCAAGAATCGGAATCTGGATTGAGGATGCCGATGCAGGGCAGATTCCGGAATCGCCCCTGATAGTCCATGCCGTAGCCCACGACAAACTCGTCCTCGATTTCAAACCCAAGAAAATCCACGGTCACATCGGTCGTCCGCTCGCGCTTCTTCTCCAGCAAAATGCCCACCCTGAGAGAGGCAGGCTGCTGCTCGAGCAGGTGCGTCTTGAGCACGTCCAGCGTCAGGCCTGTGTCGAGGATATCGTCAAGTAGCAGGACATCCTGACCTGCGAGATCCGAAAGGTCCGGCCAGTTCACTCGAACTTCCCCCGAAGACTGAGTGCCGCCGTGGTAGCTGCTCGCGCTCAGCGTGATGAGGCGAATCGGCAGGTCCACCTGGCGAAGCAGATCGGCGACAAAAAACAACGCTCCGTCCATCAGGGCCACCACCGTGATCGTTTTTCCCGCATAGGTGACCGAGATATCAGCGGCCATGGCCGAGACGCGCTCGCGGATGGACTCCGCGCTGATGAGCACACGATCAAGATCGCTGAGGACACCTGAGAAGGACTTTTTCATGGCAATTTTGCACGTCAGTTTGCCAAGGATTGGCTGGCATCCTGACGCCGAGCGTAGTCTCATAGTGCTGATGAATCCCTCTGACAAACCAAACCTCCCCGATCTGCGGGTGAGCTATGACATGGACGAACTCGTCGAGGGATCACTCCCCTCTGACCCGCTCGAACTCTTCAACGCCTGGCTGAATGACGCCTTCGAAAATGGAGTCAAGGAACCCAATGCGATGTGCCTTTCCACCATCGGCTTGGATGGCACGCCACGAGGGCGCACGGTCCTGCTGAAAGGGCTCGATGAACGGGGCTTTCATTTCTACACCAACTACCACAGCCAGAAGGGCCGCGAGATCGCGGCCAACTCCCGTGCCGCCGCGACCTTCCTCTGGCGGGAGCGCCATCACCAGGTCTCAGTTCGCGGACTCGTCCTGAAGTTGTCCGAAGCCGATGCCGACGCCTACTTTTCCTCCCGTCCTTATGGACATCAAATCGGGGCCTGGGTCTCCGATCAGAGCATCGTCATTCCAGACCGCGAGTGGTTGGAGAATCGTGAAGCCGAAGTCCGCGCCCGCTATCCCGAAGGCCAGGTGCCACGGCCACCGCACTGGGGTGGATACACCCTTCAGCCGGACGAGATCGAGTTTTGGCAAGGCCGCGTCAGCCGCCTCCACGACCGCATCCTCTACACCGAAGAACGCGGCAAGTGGGTCCGCCGCCGCCTGAGTCCATAGGCGCAAACGCTCGTTTGCGATCACGCAGCCACGTCGAGGTAGACGTGAGTCTTCCCCCTCACTTCGACTCAAACGTCCTCGTGTGCCCCTGCGAAGGGACCTCCACGGAATAGGTCTTTCCATCCGCCGCCACCACGCAGTGGATGAGGTTTGCTGCACAGTCCTCCACGGTTCCCGCAAGATTGGCGATATGCGACTTGTCGTCGACGTTCTGGCCGTCGTCCCGGATGTTCTCGTGGAGCTGGTACATCGCCTGAATGGAGGGAGTCGAGCGCAAGGCACTCATCGCGGATTCACTGGTGCCCTTCTTGGGCCCGTTGTTCATCACGGACACGGTCGGCTGGATCGACTGGATCAAGACCGGATTGTTGCTGGAGTCGAGGCCGTGGTGGTTCACTTGATAGAGGTCCACCGTGCCGACGACATTGTACGGGCAGACGAGCTTGTCCTCCACGTTCCAGGTCAAGTCACCGCCGTCGAAGAAATCGAAGTCCCCGTAGCTGAGCAGCAGCACCACGCTGTTGGCATTGTCCGAGGTGTCGACCGGCTTGGCTTCCACCGTCCCGGCGAGTGGATTGTTGGCCGCCTTCTGAGCTTCGGTCGGCTCCACGATCTGCTGATTGGCGCACAGGCAGCGCAACAACAAAGGCACACCCGTTTGCTCCAGCGGAATCGTGTCACCCGCCTTCAAGGTCACCCGCTTCTGCACTTTCGCCTCCAGATAAGGCCGCCGCATCAGGGCCCAGCGCATGTCCTTCGGTTTCCCATCCGGGCTCTCCTCCGTCACGCCCTTGTCGTAGAGCGTCCCAATCGGCATCAGGGCCGACAGCTCCGCGAACCCTCCAAAGTGATCGATGTGAAAATGCGTGATCACCACGTGATCGATCCGCTCCAGTCCCGCAACCTCCTTCGCCACCTTGGCGATCCGCTGCGGATCACGTCCTTCCGGATTGCCAGTGTCCACCAGGATGGATTCCCCCGCTGGCGTCACCATCAACGTCGATCCCCCGCCCTCGGAGTCGATCCAGTAAATGTGGAATTGGCCGTCAGGTTTTGCCGATGCAGGCACGGCAAGCCACAACACAAAACAGACAAGAGTCAAAATGAACTTCATTCACTCAAGTGGACACGGAAGACGCTCCCTTGGCAATCCCGCAGTGATGGCTCGGATCATTGGCTGACCCGTGAAACGATCACTTCCCGGGTCTTCCGATCAATCGAGTAGAGGAGGCCCGGTTCCCCGCGATCCCATGCAAACGCCTGACCCCGGGCCGAGATGGGAATCACACCCCGCCAGATCCACCCCTTCCCGGAAAGGGGTGCATCGAGCGCGTACAGTTCCTGGGCGTCGTGACCCGTGATGAACAGCTGACCTCCGGGACCAAAACTGCCGCCTGAGCTGCTGTTGCGGCCAAACTTCCCCACCGCTTCAGAAGGAAAGCGAAACTCACCGTCGGGTTTCCACGAATCGTCGAACCGGACCACACGCGTGTCCGCAGGGTTGCCGGTGGCAGCGTATTCCGCGAAACAGGCATGCCATTGCCCGTTCCACCGGTCCACCCAGGTGAGCGATCCTCCCAGTCCGCTGAGATCAATGCTGCGGAGGTGCCGCATCGACTCTGGATCAAACAGCTCGACTGAGCTCCGGGTTGGCCTCTCCGGGTAGTTCGAGTGGGCGCACCACAACACGCCATCCAAAACCACACCCGCATTCAGGTGCTTGATTCGACCGCCGGGTTCCTCCTTCCAACCTCCGACACGCTCGCCAGTGTCTTTGCGGTATTTGCCGATCGCCGCATTCGTGATCGCGTAAAAATGCCATGCGTCCACAGCCACTCCCTGATGAGCTTCTTCAGCCCTGAAACGCCTCAGTTCCTGATGCTGCCAACCCGACAGGACCTCCTCTGCCTGAGCGAGACGGAGGCCCAAGATCAACAGCAATAGCACACGGAGGCTCATGCGAGATCGAACCTGCGGTCCACCTGTTGCCGATAGCCGCCCAGTCGCAGTGAGCCGTCGGAGAAGATGTCGAGAAGCCCGTAGCCGTTGTTCTCTGCACCACTCCCTTCCACCATGGCCACGAGGGTGATGTAGTGGATTCCGGCAACCTGTTGATAGTCGTTCTTGTGCGAGTGGCCTTGGAAAACAGCAGCCACCTTGCCCGACTTCTCGAAGAGGTTCCGCACGGCAGGCGCATTCCTCACGCAGTGCGCCGACTCATGGTCCAGCCGTTGATGCGCAAACACAATCACCGGGCCGGAGGCTTTGGTAAGTTCGCCTTCCAGCCAGGAAAGCTCGGAGTCCGGCAAGTTGGCATCCTTCCAGTCAAAATTCTTCCGTCCGTAGGGCGTGCCGTCTCCGCGAAAGCAAGCGTCCAACATCAGGAACGTCGCGCCAGCGATCTCGAACGATCCATGCCCGCCGGAACTTTGAGTGTGGTCGGCAAACTCCTTCTTCGTGAGCGTTCCCACACAGTGATTTCCCAAAACATAGTGCCGGGGAACGCTGAGTTTGGCAAAGTAGGATTCCATGACTTTGAGCCACTCGATCTCCTGGTCCACCGAGTCCGCCTGATCAATGAAGTCGCCCAACTCCACCACGGCGGCGGGCGCTTCGCGATTCATCACGGCCACAGCCTCGTCGAGTTTGGACAGGGCTTCGCGGTAAAAGCGGGTCTTGGTCGGTGCCTTGTCCGCGTAGTGCAGATCGGTCATCAAGCCGACACGAACCACCGGAGAATGATCGGGTGCAGCCGCCAACAACTCGCCGCTGCCCCAACCGGCCATGCAAAGCGCTCCGTGATGCAGAAAGTGGCGTCGAGTGTTCATGGTGTGGTTCAGTGTGGGATCAGGGAGTGGTCCTCAGCGGCTCGCCGGTTTGTAAACGAGATGCACAATCAAGCCGATCACGAGCCCCTGAACGAGGTAAGCACCCACCCACTTTGCCACCAGATCTCCGGGGTACGGTTGCACCACGTACATGATCAACTGCGCACCGGCGGAAAACGTCCCCATGGCGAGTCCGAACTGGAGCGACTTCCCCAACGAACGCTTTTCCGCCACGAAGGAGGCAAAGATCCAGACAAAGACGGCCCCGATGACAAACTGCCCGGCAAACATCCACGGCATCATCGGCATCATTTGCTCCTCGGGCCGCCACAATTCCTTCGTGGCCCCGTAGGTCTCTCCAAGCCACACGGCGTGAATGAGAAAATCCGTCGCCCACACGGCAATGAAGGCGACGATGGTGGTGAGGATCAGGCTCTTGATGTTCATGGTGCTGGGAAGGTTGGAATCTCGACTCAGGCTCGAAGGCTATCGAATTCCGGCAACCGTGTCGAGCCTCCCTATTCCGACGACTTCCGCCTCTTCTTCGACGCCTTGGAACACGGAATACAGTCGAGCACAATCGGGAGCCACTCTTTGAATCGCATCACGATCTCCCCAGCCTCTGAATACCGATTACTTATCGCCGATCACTCCGACTTCTTCGCTTCCAGCATCGACTTCACCCGCGCTTCCTCTTTCTTCAGCGCCTCACCGGTGACGGGCATTGGTTCAAAGTAGGGCTCGGGTTCGATGATTTCGTCCTCAGGAATCGTGCGCCAGCGAAGGCTGCGGAACCACACATCCTGACCGTGGTCCTGCAGCCAGAGCTCACCATTGCGACCCGTGAGATCCCCGCTGCGGGCGGCGAGCAAGTCGACATACCAGGCCCACTTCGGATCCGCGTAATCGAACGACAGCACGCGCTCGCCGTTCAACCAGTGCTCGATGACGCTCCCTTTGCACAAGATCCGCGCCGTGTTCCACTCGCCGACGGGACGAGTCGCGTCCTTCGAAGGTGCCATGCAAAAGAAGAGGGAGGCCGCCGCCTGCCGCGCGTTTTCGCCATAGGGACTGCCCACATTGTCGAGCACCTGATACTCCACCTGTCCCGGTCGATAATAGACGCCGCTGTTGCAGCCCTCCGACACCTTCCAGTCGAAGCGAAGTTCGAAGTCGTCCGGCACCCGGGCGACCGTGTACTTGAGCGATCCCCCGCGCTCCTTGCGGTAGAAAGCGCCGTCCTCGATGACCCAGTTCCCGGATTGTTCCCAGCCGTCGAAGGACTTACCGTCGAAGATCGGCGTGAAGGCGGACTCCGGTTTCGTGAACTTGGCCAGAGGACGACTGATCAGTATTTTTAGCTTCGATTTCGGCCCGACCAGATTCTTGGCCATCACGTCGTCCTCATTGAATCTGGCCAGCAAGATCTCGCCATCCTTGGCTCGATTGCGATCATAGGAAATGTAGATCGTTCCGTCCGGTGCCTGAAAGCCGTCGGGATAGGTCACTCCTTTTCGTTCATCCAAGACCAAGCCGCCCTTCCAACTCTTCCCATCATCGTCGGAAAGCCAGGCACTCAACTGGACGCGACCCTCGTGCGCATCGATCTGATCGCCATGCTTGATCAGAAGCAAGCGTCCCGAGGCAAGTCGACGAATGAAGAAGCGGGCGTTCGGATTCTTGATGGCGGAATCCACGGCTTGGCTCCAAGTCCGGCCACCATCGGTCGAGACCGACTCCATCATGCCCTTGCCCGTCCGCGCCAGCATCCACAGCGATCCGTCCTTTCGCTCTACGATCATGTGCTCATGCCAGTCGGGCTTCGGAAAGGTCGCCATGCCGCGCCGCTCCCACATCTTCCCCTTGTCGGTCGAGACAAACACATTTGCGCCGCGCATCGGATCGAGCTCGGCAAAGCAGCCCTTGAACGGCCCGAAACCTCCCCGTTGATCGAGCGAGACCGGCAGCATCCACGCACCCGTCGAAAGCACGGTCGGCTTGTTCAAGGTGACACCGTGCCAGATGCGACGTGGCTCTGACCACACCGGCTCATCGGCATCGGGGTTTTCGCAAATCGTCGCCCACACGCCCGCGCGACCATCAAACATGTCCATCGATTGATCGAAAATGAGCCACAACCGCCCGAGCGGATCGGTCCACAAATTGCCAACCAGAATGCTGCGCTTCCTCGGCAGAGTTTCGTCATGCGAATCCAGCACGAAGCGGGGCTTTGACCATGTCTGACCGTCGTCGTCCGAGGTGGCGAGCACAAAGTAGGCGTCGGGACTGTCGCCACCCGCCACCCAGCAGGCCCACAATCGCCCGCCCGGCGTCCGCTCAATTCCGATCGTCATCCCGTAGTCGAGCTGCTCGTAATCGTATTCCGGCAGTGGTGACGTATTCAGCACCGGTGGCACCAGCGCGTGATCCGCGATCTTCTCCATCTCCGCGATGCGCGCGGCCTTCTCTTCGGGAGATTCACTTTTCGGTTCGCGAGTGTTCACCAGCTTCACTTCCAATCCCTCACCGAGAACCGGGAACGCCAGCTTGTGAAACGCCACCACGTCGCCGGGATTGAGCGCACGCCGCCAAGTAGTCACTCGATTCACCTCACCCGGAAACAACTGAAACTCGGGCGGACCGGTCTGTTCAAAGCCCGCCTTCCTCAATGCCTGCGATTGATTGGCCGTGTGCGATTGGCTCACGGTCATGACGAACAATTCGCCCGGCTTCACGCACTCGAGTTCGTAGCCCTCGATGCTGGTGCGCACGAACGGTCGGCCCATCAAGAAATCCGGCGCCTCCGTGAGGACATAATCGCGGTCCGTGAAGAGCTTCACGCCCACCTTCATTGTGGCGGGCTCCTCCACGGGCGCAGGCCACGCAATGCGCTGCTTGCCGTCCTGCGATTCAAACTGTCCCACGTCCTCCAGCTTCCCAAACATGATGCGCTCCTTGCGACTCGACGACGTGTCGCCTTGGGTGACGCAAAGCCAGATCACGCCCTCATGTTCATGAAATGTCGGATACTGAAACGACTTCGGCGTTTCAAACCGGTATTTGCGCTCCCACACCTTACCGTCCCGAGAAATGTCCACGTTGAACACACTGCGACTCACGCCCTGGATCTTCGTCGCCTCCTGCCAGCCGAGGTAATAGACATCGCCAAATTTGTCGAAGGTCGGTTTGGAGTTCGCGCCATTCGGCACATGCGACATCTCTTTGCCGACACTCCACGTCCTGCCATCCACGCTGGTGGTGAAGTGGTAGTTGCCCTTGTCGTTCCGGCAGATCGCCATCCACGTGCCGTCCGGCAGGCGATTGATCGCCGATTCGCTCAGTGCTTGCGATTGAGGCTCATTGTAGTGGCCGAGCACTTCAAATGTCTCGAGGTCGTCATGCACGAGCGACAGCGCGTTCTGTTTCCCGCCGAAGTTGTTCAGCGCGACGTAGAGCTGACCATCGAAGCGCTTGAAGGAGTCGAAGATGAAGAACGAGGAGTCGCTGGCCTTCTTCATGAAGCCCTGCGCTGCGGCATCCGCATGAAAAAACTGCGGATGGAAATCGAAGGTGCCCGCTGCGGTCTTGAGCTTCGCCTTGTGGATCGTCGGCGCAAATGAACCCGACTTCAGATTGAAATCGCGATACCACATCTGCGACTGCCGCTTGCCGGGATCTTCACTGGTGAAGTAGCAGCGCAGCGTGTCGGCGTCCTTCTGAAGAATGCGCGGCACAAAGCAAGCCCCCACCGGCAGCGTTTCATTCGCGAACACCTGCTCGCTCTTCGCAAAATCGATCACCGTCTCCACCGCCAGAGACTTCAAGTTCACGACCGACAGCGTCGCATAAATGAACGGCCAGCCCGCGCTCTCGCCCGCCTTCTCATCATTCGCCTCCGCCACGAGGTAAGCGCGATCTCCCACGCAGACGAACTCCGCGTCATGCGCCCCCTTCACCCGAGGCGCGGAGGTGTTCACCAACCGTTGCATCACCGTGTCCCCCGCCAGCGCCGGATCCCAACCGGCAGGAATCAGAGACTGGGCGGCGAGAGGTGGGATCGAGACGAGAAGGAAGAGCAGGACGTTGCGCATGGGACACAGGAAACGTTCGACGATCCAACACTCTCACGACACAAAATCACCCCAGCACCCGGCACAAACGCGCCACCAGCCCCTTTTCCTGCTTCTTCTTCAATTCGTGTTCCCAGACCCGCAGCACCCGCCATCCCTTCTTCTTCAGCGCCTCGGTCACCTCTGCGTCACGCTCCATGTTCCGCTCCCGCTTGGTGTCCCAGAACTTCCGGTTCGTGGCCGGTCGGCGATAACACTTCGGGCAGCCGTGCCAGAAACAGCCGTCCACAAACACGCAGACCCGCTGCGCGCGAAACACAAAGTCAGGCTTCCCCAGCAGCTTCTGCCGTCGCCGCCATCCCGTGAAGCCATGCGCCCGAAACACCTCCATCAGCCGCAGCTCCGTCCCCTTGTTCCCATGCGACCGAATCCGCGACATCACGTCGCTGCGTTTGGCGGGGGTGAAGACGTCGGTCATGGGCTAAGAATCGCGCGGGGAATGTGGGCGTTTCGGATGGTAGAGAGGTTCGGTTCCTTCCGCTGAAAGTCGGATTTTGGCCGCCGATCAGCATATTGACCCAAAGACCTGTTTGAGGCACATTCTTTCCATGGCGACGACCTACAATGAAGCCCAATCCGTGGTGGCAGCCCTGCCGCGACAAGATCGTGCCCGGCTTTTTGTGTGGATGGCGGCTGACATCGCCGATCAACTCCCTGGTATTGAGTTTGACCCCCGGGTGTGTGGAGGTTCTGCGCGGATTGCGGGCACTCGGATTCCCGTCTGGTCGCTGGAGTCCTGGCGTCGACTGGGCTTGTCGGACGAAGAGATTCTGGGCAACTATCCCTCGCTTCAGCTCTCCGACCTGGTCAACGCCTGGCACTACGTCGCGAAGCACCCGCAGGAGATCGCACGGGAGATTCAGGAGAACGAACTTGCGGAGTAAGATGGCGCGTCTCTATGCCAATGAGAATTTCCCTGTCGCTGTGGTGAAACATCTCCGCCTTATGGGACATGACGTGCTCACCACACACGATGTTGGAAAATCGAATCAAGGGATCGAAGACACCGCTGTCCTCAGATTTGCCGTCGAGTCCAACCGCAGTGTGCTGACCATCAACCGCCGGGACTTCATTCAGCTCCATCGGATCAACCCGAACCACTCAGGCATCATCGTCTGCACGGAGAATCGTGACTTCGCGGACTTTGCGCGGCGAATCGACGCCGCCATTCAGGGGATTGGTGACCTCGCCAACCAACTCGTCCGCGTTGTTCGCGATTCGTCCCATCCGTGAAATGCGCGAATGCGCGGGCATGAAAGGAGACTTGTCTCACTGGAAGGCAGCGTGGTCGGGCGTCATGACGGCGCTTCCTGTTTCCACGTCTTCCAGTGCGGGGAACAAAGGTCGCTTGTTGGCTGCGGTCCCGAGCAAGGAGTCCGTTTCATCGGTCTCCCTGACCTCAATCATCCGCCGACGATCCTGAAACGTCTGCTTCAAGCGTTGCCCAATGGACTCGTCTAATTCACGGGCAACCAGATGAAGTACCGCATTGATGGTGACATCACGTCGCTGCGCTTGGCGGGGGTGAAGACGTCGGGCATTTCAGTTCGCAGGACCGATTATGTTGCGTCCGGCTTTCACCTCATTCGCTGCCGACAACAGGGCCCGTTTGTTGGCCTCCGAGCCCAGCAGATATTCCGTCTCGTCCATCTCCCGGACCTCAATGACCAGCCGCCGGTCGTGAAACGTCTGTTTCAAGCCTTTCACAAAAAACTCGTCCAGCTCACTCGCATCCAGATGAAAGACCGCGTTCATGCCTTGAACCATAGCGGATCCGTGATCGACGGCAAAAGGGAAAACATCGTCAACCCGGACGATTGCCAACGCCATCCGGTGACCCGGTGCGCCCGAAACGCCCCGATCCACCGCAGCTCCGTCCCCTAGTTCCCAGACGACCGAATCCGCGACATCACGTCGCCGCGCTTGGCGGAGGTGAAGACGTCGGCATTGCTACGTCCGTGGTTTAGTCGATGGCATTCTGGCCCTGAGTGAGCCGCCAATCATCCTCGCACCAATCCGCTTGCTCCTTCTTTTGTCGGGAGCTCTCAATGACCGTGCGTTGCAGAGGCAGTTCAATTGCACAATCGGCACTTCGAGGTTCAATCGCCAGCAACAATCAAGCGGCCTTCTTGAAGATCGCCTTCCGATGCTGAGACAAAAATCCGGCGTCGGGAATAGCCGCGTCATCAGGCAAATGCAGCGCCTTCCCTTCATACTTGGCAAAGAAGTCATCAATAGCGCAATCTGGGAGTAGATTATGCAGTCGTTGCGAAAGAACCATTTGCAGGGAATCATCGAACGCAATCAGCCCTTGATCAAAAGCAGTGTCGTGGATTCTGGAAAGACACAGTCCATTGCGCACATTGAGCCGCTCTAAGGGATGGTTAGCCCACGGCAGAATGTGCGATGCGACCAGCAATTCACGAACCGCTAGTTGGGACACTCCGCAACGGCCATTGAAGTTGTTTAGAACTGATTCACGGAAAAATTCCTGCCCACGCCTGACTTTGGTCGTGGCGATGCTCTCGGTGACGCGTGCAAAGGATCGCTTTCGGACTACCACCCCATGTTTTGGAATCACGTCGGCATCACAGTCGTCGGCGATTTCGAAGAGCAGTCGAAAGGCCGCTTCACTTGCAGGCGCTTGTTCATCGATTTCGGCGTGGAACCGCTGCCACATTTCACGATCCAATGCACTCGCGCCCGGCAGTCCCTGGATGCCGCGCAGTTTCAAGTTTGGATCGAGTGAAGCAAGGTTGCACAGCTTCATCGCAACGCTGTTTGGCGTCCGCCCCATTCTTCCGGCAACTTCAACGATCACGGGCTGGCGTGCGTGCATCTGGCCAAAGGTCAGCTTGTGATACAAGTTGAGGGCGATGAGAAGATCCGCTTCGGTCCACGGTATTCGAGGGGTCATGGCTTGCTTAGCTGCTCCATTTCGATTTGCGCAATCCAGGCATTGAGAATTTCAGCATTTTCCAGCTTAACCTCAATTTCCCAACTGTCGTTTGGAAGTGGCAAGACACAAAACCATTGGCTGGCCATGATCAGTTTTTCACAGAGCGAGCTTACGTTCGGCTCACCAGAAAGTCTTTTCGTGATGGTACGCATGGGGAACTCTGCGGTTGAGCGCTAAAAAAATTGGGCGACATGCCTCTGTTGGATCATTGTGCCAGCCGCCGTTGAAGCCAAGGAGGTAATTTCGACACTCTCAAGATTCTCGAATCCAGCGGATTGGAAACCGAGAATGAACAGGTCACAACCCGCCACGAAACCAAACAGGCGTGGTCTCCCGGCAGACGCAATTCCGTCATACTTCTGCGGAGGTGCAACGGTCAATTTGGCCGATCTCTGTCATGTGGCTTCGCTCTTTTCCGTTTAGTCCCCCCGCGCCGTCACCGCGCGATGGGCGGTCTCTTGCAGGAAGCGAGCGTAGTCGGCATCGAGTCCCTTGGGTATGTGGGTGAGGCCCACCGGGCTTTCGGCGAACAGGACTTCATACCAGACGCAGGCGCCGAGGTATTCACCGGCGAGATTCGCGTGGTGACCATCCATGACCAGCGTGGGCGGTTGGTTGTCCTTACCTGCGTCTTGGGCGTTGAGCTTCCTCCAAAACCAGCCGACATGGAGCGAGTGCGGCTGGGCTGGCAGAGCGGGAGGTTGAAGCGTGTTGGTATCGGAGGACTCGGGGACTTGATAGCCCCACGCCGGATCGGTGTCGGCGGCATAGAACGCATCGCCCACAGGGATCACCCGACCACCCAGTTCGGTGGCGATGGCGTCGTAGGCCTCCGTCAATCCCCGATACATCTGCTCCTGGGTCGTCGGCTCACCGGGGTCATCGGACGGTTTGGTGAAACGCGGATCATCCTTTCGATAGGCCCAGGTTTGATGGACAAGCAGCTTTGCCGTCGGCGCGTGCTTGGCAATGAAATCGCGCAGCCAGCCTGCATGAGGCTGGTAGGTGCCGCGGTCGTGGCTCTGCATGCTCACTTGCTGAATCGTCACGAAATCCCAGGCATCGGCGGTGAGGTTGTCCTTCAGTCCGCGACCGTTGCTGTAGAGCCCCGACTCGTCCTCGGGATCCGCCTCGTTCTTCTGCGCCTTCTCCGCATGCCGCTGCAGCGACGATCCGCCGATGATGAGGGGATTGAGGATCAGGGTATGCCCGCCTGCCTGGGCGAGGTCATCCAGATGGTTGGTCGCGTTGCGCGTGAAGCTGTTGCCAATGGCCAATAACCGCACCGTTTGGGGCTCCCCCGCGAAGGAGGAGAGGCCGACGAGCAGCGGGGCAAGGAGGATGAGGATGCGCATGGTGGGAGGATTGAACGCCGGCCGTCCGATCAAACCTTCACGCTCCGGCATCCTCAATCCCGGGACTGACTTTTCGCCCGGTGGCCGAGGGTCAGGGCGCTGAAGACCATGGTGAGCACGCAGCAGACGATCATGGTGGTGAAGACGCCGGTCCAGCCCCAGTGGTCGGCGATCCAGCCGACGCCGGTGCCGGCCACGGCGGACCCAAACACGTAGCCGAAGAATCCGGTGAAGCCGGCTGCGGTGCCTGCAGCCTTCTTGGGCACGAGATCCAGCGCGTGCAGGCCGATGATCATGATGGGCCCGTAGATGAAGAAGCCGATGGTGATGAGGGCGGCAATGTCGATCCACAGGGGACCGTGGCGATTGAAGCTGTAGGCGACGATGCCCATCAGGGTGAAGCCCATGAAGAGGATGGTGGCAGGGGCGCGCCGTCCCCGGATCACGCGGTCGGACACCCAGCCGCACAGAATCGTGCCGGGGATGGCCGCGTATTCAAAGCAGGCCCAGGCCACGCTCGATTCCTTGAAGGAGAATCCTTTCGCCGTCTGTAGGTAGGTCGGGATCCAGTCCACCACCCCGTAGCGAACGAAGTAGGCGAAGGCATTGGCCAGGGCGATGGCCCAGAGCAGCCGGTTCTTGAGCACATGCCCGAAGAAGATCTCCCGAAAGGTGAAGGTGCGCTCGTGGGACTCGGAGTAGTCGGGCGGGTAGTCGTTCTTGTGGGCTTCGATCGGGGGCAATCCGCAGCTTTGCGGGGTGTCGCGCAGCAGGACCATGATGAGCAGCGCGATCACCGCCGCGACGCTGGCATTGAAGTAAAACTTGGCCTCCCACTCGCCGAACCAAGCCACACCGACCATGGCCAGGGTGGCTACCAGACCGCCGCCGACATTGTGCGCCACATTCCAGACCGCGACCGTGCGACCCCGCTCCCGGGTGCTGAACCAGTGTACCATCGTCTTGCCGCAGGGCGGCCAGCCCATCCCCTGCACCCAGCCGTTCAGCGTCTGCAGGACGATCATGGCGGTGAGGGAGAGGTAGACTTCCTTCACAAAGCCAAACACGAACAAGATGGCGCAGGACAGCAGCAGTCCCACCGGCATGAACCAGCGCGGGTTGCTCCGGTCCGAGACCGAGCCCATCAGGAACTTGGACAGCCCATAGGCGATGGAGAGGCCCGTCATCGCCGTGCCCAACTGCGCCTTGGTGTAGTCCGGGTGCGCCGCCAAAATGTCCGGAATCGCCAGGGCAAAGTTCTTCCTCACCAAGTAGTAGGCCGCGTAGCCGATGAAGATGCCGAGAAACACCTGACGGCGAAGACGCCGGTACTCAGGCATGATCTGGTCCGGAGGCAGCGCGGGCGCGTCGGGTGCGGGACGAAAGAGGGAAAACATGTCGAAGCGCGATTCTTACTCTTTCCAGCTTCCAGTCACGCCTAAAGAAAGGGAAGACTCACGTCTTCCTCTACACGCCTAGAGGAAGGGAAGTCTCACGACTTACGCTACATCCCTCGGGTGGAATTCGCGCAACGACATGTGGTAGCGGCATTCGTGAGAATGCCACCACGGGGAACGCTTTGACGACTGAGAAGGGAAGACTCACGTCTTCCTCTACACCCCTCCAATCACCCCCGACGCCCGCAGCACGGCTTCGTGGGTGGCGATGTCGTGCGCGGCATCCCAATCGAGTTTTTTCTCACCCCGGATCACGGCAGCGAGGTCCAGGAACTCCGCATCGTAGCGGCCTGATGGACGGGCAAAGGACACGTCCTGCCAGCCCTTCTTGAAGTCGCCGCGATCACGGTCGAGTCCGAGCCGGCCCACCGGGGCCGGTTCGAGCGGGCGAATCTCCAGGCTGCCCTGAGTTCCGGTGATGTTGAACTGCCGTCGGCTTCCGCCCATCGGATCGATGTGGTTACAGCGGATCGTGGCGATGGCTTTCGGGTAGTCGAAGACCGCCATCTGATTGTCGGCAAAGCGATCCTTATCCGGGAAACTGTGCCGGGTGTGCGGGGTCACTTTTTCCGGCACGCCGAGAAGTGTCACGACCTGATCGATCAGGTGGCAGGCCAGCTCGAACATGCCGCCGCCTTCGAAGGTGGCGAGTTCGGCACGGCCCTCGTCGTCCATGAATTTCCCCATCATGCCGGAGATCTCCGTGATCTCGCCCAGCCAACCATCTCGCAGGATCTGGCGGGCAAAGACGAAGGCTGGGTTGTAGCGCAGCATGTAGCCCATCTGGATGGTGAGTCCACGCTCCGTCGCCAGCGCATGCATCGCCTTGCAGGCGTCGAGAGATTCGCCCGCAGGTTTGTCGAGGTGGATGTGTTTTCCCGCGTTCAGGCAGCGCATTGCGGTGGGCACCAGTTCGCGGACCTCGGTCTCGACGGCGACCGCCTGGAGGCCTTCGGTGGCGAGAAGCTCTTCTTCCGTCAGCCAAGTCTGCCCGGCATAGGGTTCCTGATCCTTCATCAAGTCGCGACGTTTTGCATCGGGCTCCACCACGCCGACCAGTTCGAAGATCTCAGGAAATCTCAGGATGGCGTCCAGCTTGCCAGACGCATGGGCGTGCTTCGTGCCAATCTGACCGATGCGGATGAGACCGCGCCCGGCTTGGGTCGCGGCAAAGGAAGCCGAGCCGGCTAAAGCCAGTCCGGGGAGGGCATGCAAAACACGGCGGCGGGAGAGAGTCATGGAGGTCACGTTCTCATCAAGCCCGCCAAGGAGCGGATTCTTTCAAAGCAAGGCACCCTCTTGGCGCTCTCGCCCGCAGTCGCTTGCATTTTTCCCCCGCTGACTCGTGAGGCCGTAGCGTTAGATGTGGTGGCACGGCGGCGCAGGACTCACAGAGCGAAGCGAACGAGGGGCGTTATACGCCGTTGCCACGCACGATTTGTTAGCCTTCTTCATTCTCAGGGGAAGAGCTTCCACCATGGTCTCTTGGGTTGAGGTAAAGATTGTGTGGGTAGTGGAGGTGGCCGCAGTCCCGAAACGGGAAGCGGAGGTGGCCCCGACGGTGGGGATGCCTTCATCAAGTAGCCATAAAGGTGCTCGCCTAAGAGTTGAGATCCCCCGACGGTGAAGTGATTATTGTCGGCATCAAAAGCGAGAATACCCATCGAAAGCAGTGTCTCAAAATCTGAATCATCTCCCGAGGAAAACCAACGCACGGCGACACGAAAATCGCTCTCAAACAGATCGGGATCCAAATCCCAGAGTTCGGTCGCATCCACCTTGAAATACGCCGCCGTCGAACCCTCTACAAGATTCTGCCACACCCGCCAGTGGGCCTCGCACTCTGGAAACGCGGCGAGCACGGAATCACGCCGCTGCTCCAACTGATTCAAGGCCGACTCCCGCTGGCAAACCAAAGTGGATACCCGATACTCATCGAACTGATGGAAGCAAATGTCAGACTCGCTGAAAAGACTGAGCCAAAAGACGGGGAGTTGGTAGCCGCCACCGTCCGCCAATACGTCTCTCTGCTCGTCGTAGTTTGCATCTCCGTCGCTATCGCGCCCAGCAGGTGTTGGGTCCTGACTCGCAATTAAATATGCTCGGTTTGACATTAGTTGGGTTTCTTGGCCTAACGTCAAAGGCCTGAAACCCCTGATCGGGAGCGCGCCTTCGACTGTGGGTTGAGGGTTAAAGTGGCCATGGCGTATTCGAACTCAAGGCGGATCAGGGGTTGTCCAGCGCCGGCTTCTTGGTTACTGGTGCGAGGGCGGTCTTCGATTCATGTTCGGCTAGCCAGTCAACCATGGCCAATGCCTTCGCCTTCTGGCCGTTGGCAATGTAGGCTCGGGTCAACTGCCAGGCGCAATGAACTATCGCCGCCACGTGTGATCCGTCACCATATCCTATCCGGTCCGGTGAAGTGCCCCCGTCCTCCTGAGGTAAATATTCACTCCAGAACGCTTCAAGTCGACCAGCCTTCTCGGAATCAGTCTCACCAGCCTCGGCCCATTCGAGTTGTTTTCCCATCGGGACGTCGGGAAGCGTCACATCCTGACACCATCCGAACGAGGATGTCGCAAGGGTAATTGCGAAAGTAGTGATCCAAGGTTTCATTTTATGCCGAACGATGAGGCCTGACACGGCGCGTTAGCGACGTTGTCTAGCACCGACTGGTTGTGCTTATTCTTTCATCATTTCGTATGCCAAAGGCCAGAACGTGCCATCCTTTAAAGCTGCTGAGTCAATCTCAGAAAGTGCACCTGTAGAGTCGATGGAATAATTTGATTCGATGGCTTCCGCCATGAGACAGAGCGCCTCTGCAAACTGACTGAGCGACGAATTGATAAATATCCTTTGCATTCTATTGTCATGATTATGGTAACAGATGCTGCCATCTGCCTCATCAATTGAGATGAAATCCCCCGACCCATTGTGTCCGAAAACACGAAAGCTCGCGAACTCTTCGCCTAGACTCGACTGCAATTCATTCATTCGTTCCAAGTTGTATGTGAAGGAAAGAAATGGAGCGGCATCCTCAGGGAATCCTACTTCTCTCAGTATACTCTTGTCCTTCTCGGAAATCTGAAGGCTTTCAACCCGCTCTTTTGGGAATTCCCTGAACTTTCCGAGATCAAGATCCACATCTTCTGGTAGTTCTCCAAAGGCAGCTTGGAATCGTTCTTTGAATTCGGTTGGTTTCATTCTTCTTTCTGCACAACAGTACTAATGAGTCCATTCAGATATCGCTTTTCACGGAGATTGCGGAATGGATTTCAGGGAGGAGAATGAGGTTTGGAGGCCCTTGTGTCAATCCTTCGAGGCCTTTCGTCGGCCTCTCCAATTTGCTTTAGAAACCCAAAGGGTCGAGTACTCTTAAGGAGCTGATATTCGATCCGAATATCGGCTCCTTCCGTTGGATTGACTGTTCGAAGAGCTGAATCAGCGACCTCCCGGATGCGCCGGTATCGATGACGGTTGCACCATTTTTGGACGTGCGGAACGCTTCCGCAGCGTTTCGGGCTGGAATCCGCGCATGGTCATTTTCCCGGCTGTGCAAAACGATCCTGAGCCGGTGCAGGATCATCCTGCGCCAAGACGAACGATGCTGCGCCACGGCGAACGATTTTCTCGGTTCTTCCCTTTTGCAGCGCGTCCCTGCATGGCGACAGCGCGTGTCTGCAGGACAACAGAACCATCCTGCGACGCCGCAAGATGGGTCTGCAAAGCGGCAAAATTATCCTGCATGATGACAGCGGGACCCTGCGGCGGCGCAAGGTGGGCTGTCCGCCCGGCAGCGGGATTCTGTCGTCCTTCAAAACGATTCTGCACGACGACAGCGCGTTTCTGCACCTTGGCAGAATCTGCCTGCGATGCCGCAGGGTGTCCCTGCGCGACCACAGGGTGGTTCTGCACGACAAACGGGCAAGTCGTTCGTCATGCAGGGACGCGCTGCAAAGCCACAATCCCAGCCTGCGCGAGTGCAGGTAGAGCCTGCGGCGCGACGGGGAGACGTTGCACGGACTCAGGCAGAGTCTGTGGTGCGACGGGGAGGCGCCATCGTCACGCGGGGACGAAGGGATTCTTCACCACCGGAGCCTGCACGAGTGCAGGGAGAGCCTGCGGTGCGACGGGGAGGCACCGTCGTCGCACGGGGACGAAGGGATTCTTCACCACCGGAGCCTGCACAAGCGCCGGCAGCCGCCGCACCTTTCCCTGACCATGGCGACGTGGAACAGCGGCGCGCTGTGGAACGCCACCCAGGCGATTCAGCGCGAGGAGAAGCTCGCCTCCCATGGCGATGCCGACAGGCAGACCCTCGCCGACAAACTCGACGAACGCATCCCGGCGCTGAGGTGGAATGGAGCTCCACACTCTGCCTCATTGCCCCCTACCCTTGCGGCTGGATCGCTCCGCCGCTTCACTCGACGCTTGAATGTCCTTGAAGCGCCCCTTCATCCGCCGCAGCCTCATTGGACCTTCAATCCCCACGACTCCATGCCCACCGACATCCGCGCCCTCGAACCCACTGCCCTCTGGAATTGCTTTGCCGATCTCAACGCCGTGCCGCGTCCCTCGAAGCGGGAGGAACGGGTGGTGGCCTTTGTGCAGGCGTTTGCGGAGCAGCATGGGCTAACCTCCATCCTCGACCGCGCCGGCAATGTGATCGTGACGAAACCGGCGACGGCGAACCGTGAGAATCGAGCCCCGGTGATTCTGCAGGCGCATTTGGACATGGTCCACAAAGCCGGGCACGGGGTGGTGTTCGACTTCGACACGCAGGGCATCGAGATGTACGTCGATGGCGATTTCGTGCGCGCTCGTGGCACCACGCTGGGCGCGGACAACGGTCTAGGAGTGGCGGCGATCCTGGCGGTGCTGGCATCCACGGATCTTTCCCATCCGCCGATTGAGGCGTTGTTCACCTTGGATGAGGAGCAGGGCATGGGCGGGGCGCTCGGGCTGCAACCCGGTCTCCTCACGGGCAAGACGATGCTGAACCTCGATTCGGAAGAGGACGACACCTTCACCATCGGCTGCGCGGGCGGGGTCGATACGCTGGTGGACCACGAATTCACCGAGGCGATCCACGGCGCCGACGAACCCCTTGTCGCCATCCAAATCACGGGCCTGCGCGGCGGGCACTCCGGGCTGCAAATTCACGAAGGCCGGGCCAATGCCATCAAGCTGATGGCGCGGATCCTGAGTGCCTGCGGGGAAGACGTCGTCGCGCTTTCCACGATGCGCGGTGGCAGCGCCCGCAACGCCATTCCCGCCCAATGCGTCGCGCAGGTCGTGGTGCTTGACGAATCCCGCTTTGCCGAGGCCTTCCACAGCGAGGTGGCCGGCATTCAGGAAGAGTTCCGACTCATCGAGCCGAATCTTCAAATCACTCACGAAGCGGTGAAGCCTGCCTCCGCCACGATTTCGACCATGACCGCCAGCGACCAGCGGGCTCTGGTGCTCGCGATGCAGGCCGTGGCGAATGGCGTCTATCGAATGAGTCCGGTGGTGCCGGGCCTCGTCGAGGCCTCATCCAATTTTTCGACGATCTCGCTTGGTGGGGGCCGAGCCGATTGGAGCGGACTTCAACGCAGTTCGGTGGAGTCGAGCAAGCAGGACGTTGCCCGTGCTTTTGCCGCCCCGTTTGAAATGATCGGCGCCCGTGTCCGCCCCGGCGATCCCTATCCCGGCTGGAGCCCCAGCGCCGAGTCGCCCATCCTCGACACGATGCGCGGACTCTATCGCGATCTCTTCGGTGAAGAGGTGAAAGTCGGGGCCTGCCACGCGGGCCTGGAGTGCGGCGTCATCAGCATCGCCTACCCGGATCTCGACATGATCTCTTTCGGTCCGAACATTTTCGAGGCTCATTCGGAGAAGGAGTGCGCCAGCATCTCCTCAGCGCAGAAGTTTTGGAAGTTGCTGACGGCGACCTTGGCGGCGATGTAGCAACGTAGTCATCTCGCTCCGCGAGATGTGTCTTCCACCCAGCTCGCCCAGCGACTCGATAATAACGCTCAATACTCGGGGATGCCCCCCCAAGCTCATCTCGACGGAGCGAGATGGCTACTGTACTCCAAGACGAATCTACTTCAGCTTCTCAACCGGGATCACCGCCATCTCGGCGCTGTTGAGATTGCCTTTGCGGCCGCCGTTGTTGGAGTAGCCGACGTAGAGTTTTCCTTCGTGCTCAGTGGCACAGGGATAAGAGAGAGATGCGCGGGGGTTCGATTCGCCCGCGCCGTCATGCTCGGCGTGGCGGATGACGAAGACTTTGCTGAGCACGGGCGAGCCCGGCTCACTGACGGCGATGGTCAGCGGGTAGCGTTTGCCGCCATTGTTGGCAGCGGTGGTGCAGACGAGATAGCGCTGGCCAGTACTGAGCATGCCTGCGGCGGGTTTGGAGGTGGTCATCGGCAGGTTGCTTTCGCCCATCGTGCTCCAGGTGCGGCCGTGGTCGGTGCTTTGGGAGATCAAGGCGAGCGCCTTGCCGCCGTAGCGGGCGATGTTCAACACGTTCGCGCCATCGACGATGATGCTGGACTCGCCCCACATCTTCAGGCCTTCGTGAACCGGGATGCTGACGAAGTCCCACTTCGTGAAGTCATCGCCGTGACTGATCGCGACAGCAGCAGGAAAGGTCTTTGCGTTTGAGTAGGGTCCCGCGCTGATGCCTGGCATGATCCAGTTGCCGTCGTCCATCCTCACCGGCTGGTTCATGGCCCAAAAGCCGTTTTCCAAAACGACCCCGTGCTTGGTCCATTGGCCGGTGGATTCATCGAGCGAGTAGGCGCGGGTGTGGATGCGCTCCATCTTGTTGGTATAGGCACCGTGGAAGGCCCAGAGCTTCCCGCCTTGCGAAAGAAACACGCCGTGACTGACCGCGAGGTTCTCCTCGTCGCCAGCATCGATCACCCTCAGCTCGCTCCACGTTTTCCCGCCGTCGTCACTCACGCGATACTGCGCTTCCTCGGTGACGGTGTTCTCCGCGCCCTTGTTGTGACCGATGGAGGCGTAGAGCCGCCCCTTGTGCCACGCGAGGCCAACGCCGTGCAGGAAGGTGTAGCCGTCTGCGGCTTTGTCCCACTTCTTGATGACGTGAAAATCCACACCGTCGATCACGGGCAGGTCCTTTGCTTCTGCGAGCTTCTTCGAGTCGTCCCACAGAGGAAAATCGGCCACCTTGGGCTTCGGCAGTTGATGCGTGACCGCCACCGGACGATAGCTCGCCGCGATCTCCTCCGAAGTCATCACGCGCGGCTCGAATCGCGCCTCGTCGAGCGCTCCGTGAAACGGCTGACGCAGGCGTCCATCGTCATGGATGCCGCCCAGCGTGATCGGTGCTGGCGTCACCGGGATCGGTTTCTTGAGCCTTACATCGCCCACCGGTTTGCCATTCAAATAGACCGCCGCTTGGCCATCGCCGACGGTTAGCGTGACGCGATGCCAATGTCCCGCCTTCAGCGACTCCGGGCACGCGATGGTGGTCCATCCGTCCTGATGCAGGTAGGCCTTCAATTTTCCATCCGGTTCCAAAATGACGCCCCACTGCCGTTCGTTGAGCGAGTAGCGGTTCTTCCCGACGATCATCTGCTGCGAGCCCTCCATCTCATACGGATTGAACCACACCGCCACGGTGAATCCGTCCGCCGGATGGAGTGCAGCGCTGTCCATGAGCTCGATAAGCGAACTGCCATCGAGAGCAAGGCTTTGTCCCGCCACGCCCTCGGCCGGTTTGGCCTGTCCATGAACCGTGATTGAAGCATCCACGGATTCGAGCGGCCAATGAGTGACGACAGGTTCAGCGGCGAAGGTGGCGAAAGCCGCGAGTGAGAGCAAGCCAATCAGATTTTTCATCGCACAGGTAGTCTACGCTAAGCCACTTCAACCTTCTCATACGCCACCAAGGAAGGCTCCATGGCCTTGAGCGCCGTGGCCCAGAACTCGGGGTTGGTCAGGTCTTCACCGAGCGATCGTTTCACGACTTCCTCACAGGTGGCGCTGCCGGTCATGGAGAGGAAGGCCTCATACTGCGGCAGGAAGGCGGGGCCTTCGGCTTTGAAGCGGGCGAAGAGGGCCTGGCTGAGGAGGTAACCGAAGACGTAGGGGAAGTTGTAGAAGGAGATTTCGCTGATGAAGAAATGCATCTTGTAGGCCCAGAACATGGGGTCGGTGCCGTCGTCGAGCAGCGTGTCACCGTAGAGACTGCGCTGGGCTTTCGTCATCAGCTCGCTGAGCCGCGACACGGAGACCTCACCGTCCGCTCGCTCGGTGTAGAAGGCCTTCTCGAACTCATACCGCATGGGGATGTTGAGCAGATAGGCATGCGCGCGGAGCATCTCCTGATCGAGCAGGTAAGCCTTCGTCTCAGGCGTCATGGCTGGATCGCTCATGAGGCGGTCGAGGAGGATCATCTCGCCAAAGTTCGAGGCCGTCTCGGCGAGCGTCATCGGGTAGTCAGCCGCGAAGGAGCGCGCGGGACGAAGCACGCAGGAATGCCAGGCGTGACCCACTTCGTGCGCCAGCGTCACCATGTCGTGCACGGTGTTGTGGAAGGTCATGTACACGCGTTCCTCACGCTTGAGCTGCGATCCGGTGCAGAAGGCTCCGGGACGTTTGCCCGCGCGCGGTTGAGCCTCAATCCAACGGTTGGCGAGCATTTCGCGAAAATACGCACCGAGCTTCGGGTAGGCAGAACTGAATGCTTGATCCACAGTGGCACAGGCTTCGTCCCATATGAGCGGCTTCTCGTCGGGTGCGGCGACCTGCGGCGCTTCGAGATCGAAGTAATGCAAGGCGGAGGTGCCCTGCAATTGCGCCGCCTTTCGAATCGCACGACGTGGCAGGTCGATGTTTGCGTGGATCGCCTCCAGCATGGCGTCGAGGGAGGCGCGGGTCATGGCCCCGTCGAAGAGCGGTGTGTCGAGGAAATGCGGCAGACCGCGACGCTGATAAAGACTGAGGCGTGTCCCCGCGATGCCGTTCAACCCCGCAGCGAGTGTCACCGCATGATCGTTCCATGGCTTCTGACCTGCGTGAAAGGCCAGCTCGCGCAGCTTGCGATCCGGTTCGGACATCAACGCCCGACGACGCGACATCGGCACGGTTTCCGTGTGGCCATCGGGGAACGTCATCTCGAACTCCATTTTGCCCGTGAGCGTTTCGTAGAGCCGCCCCCAGGCGTGCAGGCCATTCACATTCAAATCGGCCGCGAGAGCCTCCATCTCCGACTTCATCTGATGCTGACCTTCGTGGCGCATCCGCTTCACCGCGTGCTCGGCGTTCTTCAACGATGGGTCGTCAAGCATCGCGGAGAAAGCTTCCTCACTCAGCCGCGCCACAGCCGAGCAGAGGGAGGCTTGCAATTTGGCGCTTTCGGCATGGAGCGTCGAAATCCACGCCTCGTCGGCTTTGACGCCCTCATCATTCGCATCGTCCGCAGAAAGACAGCCGAGGTAAGCCGAGAGATGACCCAGGCGCTCGCTGAGAGCCTCCAGCGCATTGATTACGCCTGCGATTTCAGCGATGTCGTCACCCAGTGCGGCGGCTTGGGATTTCAGAGACTCGACATCGCGAACAAGGACGGACTTGAACTCCACGTAGTCGGGTTGGCCGAAGCCAGAGAACCACGATTCAAGAGACCAACGATCAGGAGCGGCGGAAGACATCCCATTCGATACGAAAGGAACGAAGGCCGCGCAAGCAAAGTAGCCCCCACGCTCCGCGAGGGGAGCCAGACACGTTCAAATCATTCAACAGCCCGGCTACTCCTGATACATCTCCCGGAGCACGCGGTTGTTGTACGTGTCGCAGACGTAAATCATCCCATCGGGACCAATGCGCACGCCATGCGGACGTTTCAGCCCCGTCATCAAAAGCGTGTCACCGACCTTGCTGGAAGCCGTCGGTGGTGTTCCAGCAATGAGGGCGATGGTCTCCGTCTTCGGATCGTAGCGGCGGATGCAGTGGTTCTCCGCATCCGCGATGAGCACGCGACCCTGAGGGTCCATGGCGACGTACTTGGGGCCGTTCATCGTCGCTTTCAGGGCGGGCCCGCCATCGCCCGAGTAACCCTTTTTCCCCAACGCATTCACGACCGTGCGCACCTTGCCATCCTTGACCTCAACGAGCGCATTTCCTCCGCGAAGCAGCACGTAAAGCGTGCCATCGGCAGCCTGGGTGACGGCGCGGGTATCGCCCATCGTCGCTTCCAGAGCGGCAGTGCCATCCTTTGGCAGGCCTTTGAGGCCATTCCCCGCCACCGTGGTCACGAGGCCGGATTCCAGATCGACCATTCGGGTGCGATGATTGCCGATGTCGGCGATGTAAACACGCTTCTCATCGGGCGAAAGGCAGGCGGTCATGGTGATGTTGAACTTGGCCTCCGTGGCCGGCCCGCCATCGCCGCCAAATCCGCGGTCACCCATCCCAGCGATGGTCGATACAGCGCCCGTTTTCAGATCCATGCGCCGAACGCGATGATGAAAGGAGTCCCCGATGATGGCGATGCCGTCTGCGGTGATTTGAATGTCGT
The DNA here is from genome assembly GCA_963976915.1 of uncultured Verrucomicrobiales bacterium. Taxonomy (GTDB): domain Bacteria; phylum Verrucomicrobiota; class Verrucomicrobiia; order Verrucomicrobiales; family Verrucomicrobiaceae; genus CAXBNA01. The sequence continues at coordinate 9,697 of CAXBNA010000034.1, read as the reverse complement.
GCATGCCGTGAAAGATCGCCTTCATGGGATCGATACCGTCGTGGACATCCGCCGAGGAGACCTTGGACGACCCTTCGGCATTGTAATCCACTCCAGCGATGAACTCCACCTTCCCATCCACCACCCGGTAGATGCGATTGGCCTTGGTGAACTCCACCCCGTACAAGACGCCCTGCGGATCAAAAGCCACACTGAAGGGCTCGCTGATCAAGCCGGTCGCCTCATTTCCGGCAACGATTTCGACCTCGGCTCGCAGCGAGGCGTGAAGACCAACCAGCGTGAGGAGACAAAGGGCGGTTCGATTCATGGAAGTGCGCATCGCTCGAAGGTTGCGGGTTAGGCCGTCGCCGCAGCGGCCTTCACCGAGGCACTGAGTTGGCTGACCGCCGGTTCATCGACGAAGATATGGCAATCCGGGTGCTGTTGCAGAATTGACGCAGGCACCTCGGGAGTCACGGGACCTTCGAGGGCGTTTCGCAGGGCCTCGGCTTTTCGCTCGTCGGGCACCGTGCAGATGATGGTCTTGGCCCGCATGATCTCCCGAATGGACATCGTGATCGCGGTCTCTGGAACTTCGTCAAAGCTGTCGAACCAACCTTCGCCGACCTGCTGCTGACGGCAACGCTCGTCGAGATCGACAACGATGTATGGCTTCGGGGTCTCAAAGTCCGCCACCGGATCATTGAACCCCAGATGGCCATTTTCACCGATCCCCACAAAGGCGACAGAGATCTCGGTCTTCGAAATCAAATCGCCCACGCGCTGGCACTCGGCGTTGGCGTCCGATTCTTCACCGATGAAGTGAAAGCGATGCAGAGGCAATGGGAGCTGGGAGACAAATCGCTGCCAGAGGTACTGGCGGAACGACGCGCGGTGCTCGATGCCGATCCCCACATACTCATCCAGATGGAAGCCCGTGATTTGCGGCCAGGGCAGTTCTTCCTTCGTGAGATGCGACAGTGTCTCGAATTGCGAGGCCCCAGTGGCGACAATGATGCTCCCCTGCCCTCCCGAGTTTTGGGTGTGCCTGCGATAGGCGGCAGCTCCGGCACGGGCAGCGGCCTGCCCCATGGCGTCTTTGGACTTAAAGATGTTCAGATTCATGATGCGGCGTTCAGGATGAGTTTGAGAGAGACTCAACGCCAATCCTGAGCCTTTTCCTGCAAAGCACTGCTCCGCAAGGAAAGGAATCGCCCCACCTCAATCGTCGATCCCGAGCTTCCGCTTGAGGCGCTTCGAGGCGCTCTCCCAGCCTTCATTGGGGACGGCTTCCCAGACCTTCAGATCCTTGATCAGAACCGGGCCACCGGCAACGGTGAAGCCCCACTTGGCTTTTTCCGTGGCGAGCAGCGGGTCCGAGCCCATGCTGACTTCTTCATCGATTTGGGCCACCATTTCTTCACCCAGAATTTCCACACGCACCGTGTGCCACTCGTCGGTATCCAGCTTGGTGGCGACGTTGTTGAAAGGCTTTCCGACATCCGGTCCTTCATGATCATTGTCGTCCTTCTTCGCCTGAAAACCCGCGGGCGTCAGCATCACCCGGCACACGTGATCTTTGGCGTCATCCATGGAGAACGACATGTTTTGGGCATCCCCCAGCTTCACCGCAAACTCGACGACCACGTCCTTGACGGGCATCGCCCGCTTCAAGACCGCAGCGTGATCATCCGCCTCAAGCTCCATCCCGGACAAAGCCCCCTCCTCGGCTTTCCACTCGCCCTTGGCACCCTTCCACTCACCGCCAACGCTGGCGAAGGCATCGCTGAAGATCAATTTTCCCGTCGTAGCCATCAAGGCTTCCACCTCGGGCTTGGGAGCGGACTGAACCGCAAGCCATTCCTCCACATACTTGGCGTCTTGGCCGGAAAAGGTCGAGATGTCCACGGTGAACTCGTTTCGGTCCTCGCGCTGAATCGTGATCTTGCCGTCAGACACCGAAATCAACCGGGCCTCAATCGTCTGGCCAGCCGTGTTGGTCCAGGTTCTCAGCTCAGATTCGTTGGCGCGAATCGCCGTGACAAAGACAAGGGATAGAAGGGAAAGGGCAGCCCATGGAGATTTCATAGTGGAGAGTAAACGACGCGGCGGCGGATTCCTTTGAGGAAAGCTTTACCCCGGCCCCCGATTCTTCATGATTCTGCATCCCACCCATCCCGTCATGATTTTCCGCGCACTCGCCTTCACAGCATTCGTCATCCCCTCCCTCACCCTTCAGGCTGAGGATCTCAAGAACCTCGACCTCTACCTCTTGGTTGGGCAATCCAACATGGCTGGCCGGGGAACGGTGACCCCCGAGGATCAGAAGCCCCACCCCCGGATTTGGATGCTGAACAAGGACGAGGCATGGGTGCCTGCGGTGGATCCGATGCATTTCGACAAACCCAAGGTCGTCGGCGTCGGACTCGGGCGCTCCTTCGCACTCACCTTGGCGGAAAAGGACCCCGAAGCCCAGATCGGCCTCATCCCCTGCGCCCACGGCGGTTCCCCCATCGACGTGTGGGTTCCCGGGGCCTTTTACAAGCCCACGGATGGCCATCCCTGGGACGACGCGATTCGCCGGGCCAAGGTCGCCATGAAGTCAGGCACTTTGAAAGGCATCCTCTGGCACCAAGGCGAGTCCGATTCCAAACCCGAGCTCGCGGCCAGCTATGAAGCCAAGCTCCACGATTTGATCGCCCGTCTTCGCAAGGAACTCGGGGTTCCCAAAGTTCCCTTCATCGCCGGACAGATGGGTCAGTTCCCAGAGCGCCCATGGAGCGACGACAAAAAGACGGTCGATGCAGCCCACCGCACCCTCCCCGACAAAGTCCCCCACACCGGCTTCGCCGATTCCGACGACCTCAAGCACCGAGGGGACGAAGTTCACTTCGACTCGGCGTCCTACCGTGAACTGGGTCGCCGATATGCGGAGGCGTTTTTGAAGGTGACGCGGAGTGCAGAGTGACTCACCGGCTCCGATCATTCGCCAGAATCAGAAACAACTCGCTCTCGAGGTGTTGGGCGGTTTCGGCTTCGGAGTAGTATCGATCCTCCGTTTCACTCGGATCTTTGGCCAAGTTGAAGAGCTGCCACGGCGGGCCGAAGCGCTTGCCCTTGGGTGCTTGGCGGCCGCCGGAACCATCCCCGAGGACGAGCTTCCAATCGCCATCCCGAATGGCGAACATGCCGTTGCCGGAGTGATGCACGACGGGAGCGCGTTTGAACGCCTTGTCCTTCCCGAGGAGCAACGGCGTCAGGTCGAAGCTATCGGGTGCGGCCTCACTCGGAGGAGGGAGTTTGGCACTCGCCAGGCTGGAGGCGGTCGCAAAGAGATCAACGTGGCAGATGGTGCGGTCGCAGGTCGAGCCCGCTTTCACTTTGGCGGGCCAGCGCACGAAGAACGGCACGCGGTGACCCGCCTCCCAAATGTCGGCCTTGGTCCCGCGCCAGGGGCCGTTGGCCGTGTGATGTCCTTCGTAGAAGGCCTGTACGGACTCGTCGGAAACGTGATCCGGCTCGGCTGCGTCGGTGAGCCGATACATGAAGGAGCCGTTGTCGCTGGTGAGGAAGACCACCGTATTCTCAACGATTCCCGCTTCATCCAGCGCGTCCAGCACTTGGCCCACGGTCCAGTCCACCTGCACCACAAAGTCACCGTAGGAGCCCAACTCTGTCGTTCCCTGAAAACGCGGATGAGGCATCACCGGCTTGTGCGGTGCAGTCAGCGGGAAGTACAAAAAGAAGGGCTTCTCTTTTTTCGCGTGCCCGGAGATGTACCCGGTCGCCTTGGCGGTAAGTTGGTCGAGGCAGTCGATGATCGAGAAGTCGGACCCGAGTTCGCCTTCACGCAGGTAGGCGGGGAAATCGCTCTTGGCCTGCGTGCGGTCCGGCAGTCCCGTGATGCGGTGTCCGTCGATGAAGACGTAAGGCGGAAAGTCGAGGGAGGCGGGGATGACGATGGAGGTGTCGAAGCCGACATCGACCGGTGAGTAAGTGAGCGGCTTCTCCCAATCCCATGCCCCTCCGGATTTCTGAAAACCCAGCCCAAGGTGCCACTTGCCGATGACGCCGGTCTCGTAGCCGTTGGCCTTGAGATGGGAGGCCACGGTGGGGCGATCCGGTTCGATCAACGGTTCGCCGTAGCCGTTGAGCACGCCGGACTTGAGTTTGCTCCGCCAAGAGTAGCGGCCCGTCAGAGTGGCGTAGCGGGTTGGAGTGCAGACCGCCGACGGAGAATGCGCATCGGTGAAGGTCATGCCCTCCGCGGCCAAGCGGTCGATGTTTGGCGTCGGGATCTTCGAACCGGGGTTCAGTGCCTTCACATCGCCATAGCCCAAATCATCCGCGAGGATGAAGACGATGTTGGGAGCGGCGTCTGAGGACACCGCGATGGTCAGAACGGCTGAGACGGTGAGGAGGAAAGGTCGGATGAGAGTCACACATACAGCATGACGGAGCCTGTCCGGCAATTCCAGACCAAACCTGCCCGACGCTCACCGAGGCTGGATGAAACGAGTCGCTCAGTTGCCTTCGGCGGCCTTCTTCTCCGCCTGCCGCTTGGCTTTGCGCTCGGCCTTCACTTCATCACTGACCTCGGGTTTCCTCTTCCCCTTCTTGCTCTTCTCCTCACTCGGCATCTCAGGGACGTTCGTGGTCGGCATGCGGGCGGCGAGCCGCGCTTTCACCGGGTAGAAATCAGGATTGTTGGCCAGGTTGGTCCACTCGTAGGGATCGGCTTCGTGGTCGTAGAGTTCTTCGCCTCCGTCGGCGTAGCGGATGAAGCGCCAGCGCTCGTCGCGGACCGAGTGGTTGTTGAGATGGAAGGTCGTGACACCCACACCGTCCCATTTTGCCTTGGGATCCTTCAGGAGCGGGGTGATGATGTCGCCCTCGACCCAAGCGGGTTTGGCAACGCCGGTCAGTGCGCACAGCGTCGGGTAGATGCTCATGAAATCCACGGGACGGGTGCAAACCCCGCCGGTCGGCGTCACCCCCGGCACCACCCACATCAGCGGGGCGCGGGCGGCTTCCTCCCAGAGCGCGAACTTCCTCCAGTGTTCCTTCTCACCCAGGTGCCAGCCGTGGTCGCCCCAGAGACAAAGGATCGTGTTGTCCCTGTGGGGCGAGGCTTCGTAGGCGTCCAGTACGCGTCCGATCTGGACGTCGAGGTAGGTGATGGTGGCGAGGTAGGCCTGCACCGCTTCCTTCCAACGGCCGGACTTGAGAACATTGGCGTGGTCGCCCTCCGGTTTCGCCATCTTCAGTCCGATCGCAGGCACGTCGTCGAGGTCACCCTCCTTGGTCGGCGGCAGCTCGATCTGGTCGAGCGGATGCATGTCGAAGTACTTTTGCGGCACGTTCCACGGCATGTGCGGCTTGTGAAAGCCGACGGTGAGGAAGAAAGGCTTGTCGTGCGGCTTGCCAAGCTCCGCGATGCCGTAGTCGGCGATGCTCGTGTCGGACACCGTGGCGTCGTCGTCGCTGTCGATGGGACCGAAGGCAATGCCACCGATGTCGCGTTTCTCGACCGTGGCCGCCGTCTTGGTTTCCTCGCCGATGTCGGTCCACTGCTCGTCCCAACCGAGACCGCCGTGCCACAATTTTCCGATGCCCAGCGTTTCGTAGCCGGCATTCTTGAACTGCGTGACGATGGAGTCCTCCACCGAAAGACCGTTCTTGAAAGGCTGGCCGTTGTCGTAGATGCCGGTCGTGCAGGGGCGCTTCCCACTCAGGAGCGCCGCCCGCGACGGATTGCAAACCGGGGCCGCGCATTGGGCGTTGGTGAAGCTCACACCCATCTTGGCGAGGCGGTCCAGGTTGGGAGTGATCGTCTGCTTGTTCCGTCCAAAGTGACCAATCCAGTGGTTGAGGTCGTCAATCGGAATGAACAGAACGTTGGGACGGTCGGCAGCGCTGACGGCAAGGCTGAAGCCGAGGAGAAACGAGAGAGCGAGTGTGGCGGTTTTCATGCAGGATGGCTTGGAAAGGGGCGGCACCGGTTGAAACCGTCGAGACGCCCGCAATCTCTCCACGATTTTACGCAGGAACCCATTCGGGGCGCTCAATGGGCACACTCACGTTTGCCGCTACATCGAGCGACCCGTGGTAGAAGATGACGTGAATCTTCCCCAACCGACTCTCCAAAAAAAGCCTCCATCAGTGGGTGCCAGCAGGCTCAGTCAATTCCGCCTTCTCCCCGGAGTAGCTTTCCCACAGCGCATCCAGCCTCGTGGCAACCTCCCCCGCCGTGCCGAGGATCATCCAGTAGCGATAGCGGTACGTGGACTTGGGGCCGAGAGCCACGCGGTCGAGCGGTGCCACATGAATGCACGGACCCGCCGCCGGATCATCGGTGTCGCCGCCGCCATGCGGCCCGAAGTTCCAAGGCTGCGTGGCGACCGGGCTGAAAACGGCAATCCCGATCCCCTCCGCATTGAAGCAGGCCATGGCGTTGAGGGGTGGATGTGCCCGACCCCAGGGTGGTCCGGGAGGGTGGGTTTCGCTCCTCCACTGGCCATCGCCCAGGTAGCTTCGGATGTCGCTGAAATTCCGCGTGAAGTAGAGGGCGGGCACTTCCTGATGGTGGGCCACGGCGGAGCCCCAGCGGTCGTCGGGTTTGCGATCACACACCAACTCACAGCGCACGACCACCACATTGGTCATGCCGGGCTCAAAGCCGCTCCACTGCCGCATGACCGCAGCCGCTTCTTCATCCGGCATGTCCCAGAGTTTTGGGATCGTCTCTGCGTAGAGCGTTTGAGCGTCGAGACGTTTGAACTCCGTCACCCGCGCCCATGAGCCCACGCCGCCACCCTGAATCGGATTCCAAGTCCACGGACTCCAAGCGGCGTGCTGACCGTCCGCCTTTCGATCGAGGCTTTTCCCCGCGTAGTAGGACTGCTGGATGAGGCGACCGGGGTCGGAGGAGTTGACGATGTTTTTTGAATGCGCTGCGGCGGAGAGATGGGTGATCGCCGCTCCCTTGAGACGGTCGATCCCGATTTTCACCACACCGTTGTCGATGGTGAGCAGGTCCTCATTGCGGTCGAGCATGGGCGCAGTCTGCGCCGATAGCGCAGAAGCGAGGATAAGAAAAAGTAGCGTGAAACGGCGAGGCATGGGATATCAAGAGAGCCTACTAGATCGCCCCGTCAATGCGCCACACCCAAAGTCGCTCCCTGATACCGAAGTTGATCAGGGCCTGTAGTCAGGGATTGCCACCGACATGCAGCACTAGCGGCGCATCGCCCCAATCTGCGGGCGGCGTGAGGCTGGCGGTGCCGTTGGTGAGAGTTCCGGCGTCGCTGCGCTGGCCGGTGTGCGGATGGAACCACTCGGCTTTGAGGGCTGCCTTGGCACCGACGATCTCCAGAGTGAAGGGCTGCGCCTTGTTTTGGAACACGACGTATTCGCTGCCCGGCGTAGCGATGCACCAGCCGGTGCTGACGAGGTTGTCGGCGGGTTCGAGCATCCAGTAGTCCGTGGCGCGCCAGAAGTCGCCGAAGTGTTTCATCATGGCGTAGCCGCGAGGCACGTCGAGTGGGCGGATCACGTCCCAGGCGGTGTAGGTGTAGTAGTAGGCGGTGTAGCCACCGGCCATCGCAATGTCCCACAGTGTGGCGATCATTTGCTCGGGAGCCTGGGCTCCGCCGAAGGTCTTGTCGTTCACGCCTCCAGGTCCGCATTCGTAGTCCGACTCGACGTTGGCCACGGGCCAGGCACGGCGGGCGCGCTGAAAGAGAATTTTTTCATGATTGCCCCCGACGCGATTGCTATTCTTTGACGTTGCGTCGCCCTTTTCGTTTCCGTGATGCTGATCGGTGCGGAAGTCGGTCAGATCATCGTAAGCGCCGGAGTCGTTCGCCTTGTCGTCATCGTGAACGGTGGTGAGGTGGCCGTAGGGATCGAGGTCGCGCAGGTGCTTCAGCCAGTCTTGCTTGTAAGCCACGTCTTTTTCGTTGTGTGCCTCCTTGGAGAAATCCCAGACGATGTTCGGAAAGGCCGCATAGCGGGCAACGAGCCAGGTGAGGAACAATTTTTCTTCGTCGCTGCGACGCTCGGGCCAATTGACCTGCTTGTTATAGACCTTCATGAGCATGTGCGCCTGAATACCGCGCTCGTTCAAGGCGGCGATGACCTGGTCGTAGTGCTTCCAGAACGCGAGGTTCATGCGGCTGTGGTCAGGTGACTCGTTATTACCCTCCCAGGCATACATTGGCGGCGGGCCGTAATCGTCAGCAGCGGTGTTTCCCGCGCACCACTTCGTGTCGTGCGCGTAGGAGTTGATGATGACGTAGTTGAAGCCATGCTTTGCAATGAGGTCGAGCGTCTTTTTCACGGTTGGCAAACCGGGCTTGTCCGTGTCGAGCGCCCACAGCCAGTCGTATTCGTAGCCCTGGAGAAAGAACCGCGTGCCATCCTCGAAGATGAAGTGGTGCGGATGCGTCTGGCCCACACGGAGCAGTCCATGCACGTTTGGATTGGTGTTCTTCACGCAGGTGAACGTGGCGGTCTGCCCGTCGAGTTCTTTGATGTCCGATTTCGTCACCAGCGACCACTCGCCTTCGGCGGTCGGGGAGATGCGGACCTTCCAGGTGCCGTCGCCGTCAAAGAAACCGGGCAGAGTCAAGGTCTTGCCGTCCGGCCCGGTTGCCGTGGCCGAGAGGGCGACCATGAAGGGATTCGGAGCATCAACTTTGGCGGCAAAGCTGAAGTCATGCGGCTGCCACTGCGGCACCTCGAGGGCGAGCAAAGAAGTGGAGACGAGTGAGAGGAGGAAAGAGACCGTTTTCATGTGGGACGTGTTTTGGAACGACTACTTCCGGACAAGGATCGCCCAGTCTTCGGTGGCGTCGGAGGGTGCGTTGCCGAGGCTGACTTTGCCGCCGCCAATGACTTGTTTGACGGAGCCGTCCTGTAGCGCGCCGCCGGTGCGTGGATCGAACCAGCTCACAGTGAAGTCTCCAGAGGTGCCGCTGAGGTCGAGGTCGGTGGTGCCGCCCTTGGGCAGATAGACGAGGTAAATTTGATCCGCCTTGGCGAGGCAGTACTTGCTGTTGTCGTTCTGGTCGTTCCCGATGAGGGCGTCGGCATTGGTCATGTCGGCAAAGGGGATTTTTTCATCACGGAAGAAATCGAGCGCGATCCGGCAGTAGTCCCAGCTCTGGTCGCGGCTGCGGAAGTCTTCGCAGACGAGGTCGTTCTCCGGCAGGGCGTAGCCGAAATAGTATTCCACGCCCGCGCCACCGGCCATGAGGTTGCCCCAGAGGCAGAGCTTGCGGATGTCGTGCAGGGTGTAGGCCTTCGACTTCACATCGCCCGTGGTGGCGTTTTCATTCTTTTTGCCTTTCTCGATAGCGATGCCGTCGGTGCCCTTGTAGCCGGGATCCTGCGGCACGCCGAGTCCGGCGGGGTTTTGCTCGTCATGCGCGACGACCCAGGGTTTGCCTGCCTTGTCGGAGGCATGAAGCCATTTCAGCGTGAGTTGGTGGCTTTGGCTCCAGCTGTTTTGCAAAGACAAGCCGGTCAACTCGGAAGCATCGCCAAGCAGCGGCGGATACTTCTTGTCCTGCTCGTTGGGGAAGGTGTGGAGGACGCGATGATGCTGGTAGGGATCGATTTGCTTCAGGTAGTTCAGCATGTCGCGCACTTCGTCGGCGGACTGCGTGTTCTCCTCGCCGATGTTCCAGTTCAGCGCGAGCGCGTGACCGTAGCG
>CAXBNA010000033.1:0-36657 GCA_963976915.1 uncultured Verrucomicrobiales bacterium | reverse complement strand
TGATTGAGCGTCGCACTCCAGAAGTGTGGGACATTCTCGAAGAAGTCACCAAGGGACACCCCGTCCTCCTCAACCGTGCGCCAACGTTGCACCGTCTCTCGATCCAGGGCTTCGAGCCAAAGCTGATCGAGGGGGAAGCCATTCGCGTTCACCCGCTGGTTTGCGCGGCCTACAACGCCGACTTTGATGGTGACCAAATGGCCGTTCACGTGCCGCTCTCGATCGAAGCTCAGATGGAGGCTCGCCTCCTCATGCTGGCTCCGAACAACCTGTTCTCGCCTGCGAGTGGCAAGCCGATCATGACTCCCGGTCAGGACATTCCGCTGGGCTGCTACTTCCTGACCTACCTTCGGGAATTCCCGTCGATGGAGAAGGGCAAGAAGGGAGCCGCCTCGGATCTTCCTGAGCGCCTGCCTGTGTTCAACGACGCTGGTGAAGTGGAGTTCGCGGTGACCGAAGGTTCGGTGGGCCTCAACGACAAAATTCGCTTTCGCAATCCTGACTTCGGACACGACGCTCGTGTGTTTGGCGACAATACGCAGTCAACGATCGTCACGACGGCAGGTCGCGTACGGTTCAATGAAATCTGGCCTGAAGCGCTCGGGTTCAACAATCAGACGATTGGGAAGAAGCAAATCTCCAACATCATTTGGCGCTGCTTCCAGGTCTCGGGTCACGAAGAAACCGTGGCCGCGCTGGACCGGCTGAAGTCCCTCGGATTCCGTGAGGCGACCCGTTCGGGTTGTTCGATTGGGATCAGCGACATGGTCATTCCTGAAGCGAAGGCCAAGGGCCTGGAGAAAGCTTACGAAGACATCGAAGAGGTCGAGAAGCAGTACCGTCGCGGTATCATTACCCAGGGCGAACGCTACCAGAAGATCATCGATATCTGGACGATGGTGACCGATCAGGTCGCTGATGAAGTGTTCCGCACGATCGAATACAACAATGGCGAGAAGCAAGCGAACCCGCTCTTCGTCATGGTCACCTCGGGTGCCCGGGGTAACCGGACACAGATCAAGCAGCTCGCTGGGATGCGCGGTCTGATGGCCAAGCCATCCGGTGATATCATCGAACGTCCGATCACGTCGAACTTCCGTGAGGGTCTGTCCGTGCTCGAGTATTTCATCTCGACTCACGGTGCCCGGAAAGGTCTGGCTGACACGGCGCTGAAGACGGCTGACTCCGGTTACATGACGCGGAAACTCGTCGACGTGTCTCAGGACGTGATCGTGACCGAAACGGACTGCGGCACGGTCAATGGCATCACCCTTTCCGCCATCTACTCGGGTGACGAAGAAGTGGTGGAACTCAAGACCCGGATCTACGGACGCACGAGTTGCGAAACGGTTCACAATCCCGTGGACAAGAGCATCATCGTCAATCCAGGCGACATCATCTTGGAAAAGGAGGCGGACGATCTCGCGAAGATCGGCGTTCAACACCTCAAGATTCGCTCGGTTCTCACCTGCGAATCGAAGCGGGGTTGCTGCTCCAAGTGCTACGGCCTTAGCTTGGCAACAGGCAAGATGGTCAAGATCGGTGAAGCGGTCGGCATTGTTGCCGCCCAGTCGATTGGGGAGCCCGGAACACAGCTCACCATGCGGACCTTCCACGTGGGTGGTGCGGCCGTGTCGTCCTTCAAGCAGCCGTTCATCAAAACCAAGAACGCTGGGATCATTCGTTACCACGAAATGCGGGATGTGCAGACCACCGAAGGAACGTGGATTGCCCTCACGAAGAACGGTTCAATCAGCATTCATGACGCCGATGGTCGCGAGCTCGAAAGTCACAAGCTCGTTGTGGGTTCCGTCATCTCGAAACGCGATGGAGAAACCGTCAAGAAAGGTGAGCAGGTCGTCACCTGGGATCCTTACAACGTGCCGATCATCACCGAGAAGGCCGGGAAGATCGAATTCCGGGACATGATTTCCGGGATCACGCTGACCAAGGAGGTGAACCAGAGCACCGGGAACGAAGAAACCGTTGTCATTGAGCACAAAGAAGATTTGCACCCGCAGATCGTCGTGACCGATGCCAAGACGCACGAAGTCCTCGCAAGCTACACCATTCCAGCGGGCGCTCACCTTTCGGTGAAGAACAAGGAAAAGGTCGCTGCAGGAACCACGCTGGCCAAAACGCCGCGGAAAGCTTCCAAGACGAAGGACATCACTGGGGGTCTTCCTCGTGTGGCCGAACTCTTCGAAGCTCGGAAGCCGAAGGACGCCTGCGAGATTGCACGGATCGACGGAACGGTCGAAATCGGTGGATTGGTTCGTGGCAAACGCCGCGTCATCCTCACCGACACCAAGACCGGGCAGCAGGAAGAGCACTTGGTGCCTCGGAGCAAGCACATCCTTGTCTTCAATGGTGACCATGTGACCAAGGGTGATCAGCTCACCGACGGTCCTGTCGTCCCGCATGAAATTCTCGACATTCTTGGCCCACAGGCTCTGCGTGAGCACTTGGTCAACGAAGTCCAGGAAGTCTACCGTGCCCAGGGTGTGGAGATCAATGACAAGCACGTCGAGATCATCATTCGCCAGATGCTTCGCAAAGTGAAGGTCACCGAACCAGGTGACACCACCTTCCTCTGGGGCGATCAGATCGACCGCAGTGAGTTTGAGCGTGAGAACGAGCGCATTGTCGATGAGGGTGGTAAGCCCGCTGAGGCTGAGCCTGTTCTTCTTGGGATCACGAAGGCATCTCTGGAAACGGAGAGCTTCATCTCTGCCGCGTCCTTCCAGGACACCACCCGTGTGCTGACGGAAGCCGCCACCTTGGCGAAGTCCGACTACCTGCGTGGCTTCAAGGAAAACGTCATCATGGGACATCTCATCCCTGCCGGAACAGGGTTCCTCACCAGCCGTGACTTCGAAATGGTCGAGACTGAGACCCGAGCGGTCGAGGCCCCGGTCGAGGAGGAAGCGCCGGAAGACGCTGACGCTGCTCTCGAAGCCTGATCATTCCAGACCCAATTCAACCACTTCAATGCACCCCTGCGGGCTCGTCCGGCAGGGGTGTTTTGTGGTACAAGACTGCGGCTGGAGATTGCAACGGAGTCATGGATGGGGTTCAAATGGTCGTTCTGGCACGCAACGTGCACCTCATTCCCTCTCTCGCCCATTCCGGCCTCCAACCCATTTTCCAATGAGCCAAACACTCGAATCCCCGGTCCTCGATTTCCTCCAAGGTTTGCACTCGGAGATCAAGGACATTCACGACGGGGACGTCGCGACCTACATTCCCGAGTTGGCGACTGCCGACCCGAACTGGTTTGGCATCTGTTTGGTCACGGCGGGAGGCAGCATCTACGAGGTGGGGGATTCGAGTCAGCACTTCACGATTCAATCGATTTCAAAACCCTTCGCGTACGGTTTGGCGCTTGAAGACAATGGTCTGGAGGCGGTCATGGCCAAGATTGGGGTCGAGCCCACTGGTGACGCGTTCAATTCCATCAGCTTGGAGCCGGAGACCGGTCGGCCTCGGAATCCAATGATCAACGCGGGTGCCATCGCGACGGTGGGTTTGATCCCAGGAACGACTTCGGCCTCAAGGGAGCGCCGAATCATCGATGCGTTCTCGCTGTTTGCTGGTCGTCGATTGGACATTGATGAAGCGGTGTATCGCAGTGAGAGCGAAACCGGTCATCGGAATCGCGCCATTGGGCACATGCTGCGCAACTTCGACATTTTGTCCAAGAAGCCGGAGCCGACCTTGGAATTGTACTTCAAGCAGTGCGCCATTTCCGTGACCTGCCGGGATCTGGGCGTGATGGCGGCAACCCTAGCCAATCGTGGCGTCAATCCCGTGACGGGCAAACAGGCGGTTCGGGGTGAGTATGTGGAGAACATGCTCAGTGTGATGGGCTCCTGCGGCATGTATGATTGGGCAGGCGAATGGATCTACAATGTCGGGATGCCGGCCAAGAGTGGCGTCGCTGGGGGGATTGCGGCGGTACTTCCGGGGCAGTTGGGAATCGGCGTCTTTTCTCCGCGCTTGGATTCCCACGGCAACAGCGTGCGCGGCATCAAGGTTTGTGAAGCGATCTCCCGTCGTTGCGACCTCCACATGTTCAATCGGCGGGGGACCCGCAATGGGGCCATTCGGCTGCACTTCACCGGTAGCCAGATGAACTCGCGGCGGGTGCGATCGCCTCTCGAGGCATCCGTTCTACAGGATTACGGGTTTAGCATTCAGGTGTTTCAGTTGCAGGGGAATCTGACCTTTGGCACCACGGAAGCGATTGTGCGCGAGGTGGTGGATCGGAGTGAGGCCATTGATCACTTGGTGCTGGATTTCGGACACGTGCTGAGCATCAACGATTCCGCCGCGCGGATGCTGTATGAACTGGCGCTGAAAATGGAGAGCGCGGGGAAAGTGATGATTGTCACGAATCCCGACCGGGTTCCCCTGCTTCGGCGAGTCTTCAAGATCAAGGCCAAGAGCAACTTTGATGAGTTGTTCCGCACCTTTGCCGACAATGATCCGGCACTCGAGTGGTGCGAGGACCGCCTCTTGGCCGCACACGGGGTGACGATGGCCGCCGAGGTCGAATCCAATGCTACAGCGGAGTGCGAGCTTCTCGAAGGCCTGAGTGACCAGGATGTGGCAGTGTTGAGTGAGAGCTTCGAAACCAAGACCTTCTCCAAGGGACAAACCATCATCGAGGCTGGCGACGCGGCGAATGAACTCTACCTGCTGGCCATTGGGCGGGTGAGTGTCTTTGTGGGGCACGAATCTGGCGTGCATCGGCGTCTGGCCACGTTCTCTCCGGGGATGGTCTTTGGAGAGGTGGCCTTGATCGACTCTGCCCGTCGCTCAGCGACGATTGTGGCCGACTCGGATGTGGAGTGCCTGATGCTCAGTGTCGAGCATTTCAATCGTTTGGGGAAAGAGCATCCGAGGATCAAGATTCAATTGCTGGAGAACTTGAGTCGCGGACTTTGTCGGAAACTGCGGAAGGCCAATCGCGAGCTGAGTGTGTTTGAATAGTACACTGTGACCGAACGCCGTCGCGGGTTTGGTGTCCAAGGTTCGCATGATTCAGACTTTTTCTCGGACGACGGTTGCGTTGGGGTGGCTGTTTTTGACGACATCGTGTTATGGGGATTTGGTGAAGGAAAGCCTGAAGCGGGTTGGGACCGAGCGGACCTTTGCTTCTCGACTGGTGGCGGCCGCCCTGGAGAGGTCTCGACACTCAGTTCGATATGATGGCGCCTACGTGAAGATCCCGTATCCGGGCGGAGATGTTCCAGTAGCTACGGGGGTGTGCACGGATGTGGTGATTCGTTCCTATCGCGCATTGGGGATCGACCTTCAAAAAGAGGTGCACGAGGACATGCGGCGATCCTTTTCGAGCTACCCCAAGAACTGGGGGCTGACCAAGCCGGATCCAAATATCGACCAACGTCGTGTGCCCAACCTCCAGGCCTTCTTCAAGAGGAAGGGTGCCTCACTGCCCGTCTCTCAGGTGGCGGCGGACTATCGACCGGGCGACCTCATCACCTGCACGGTCGCGGGAAGGCTGCCGCACATCGCCATCGTGGTTCCGGCACCGGATGGAGGTGAGACACCGTGGATTGTCCATAACATCGGCTCAGGCCCGAAACTGGAGAACCGGCTCTTTGAATTTCCGCTGACGGGTCACTATCGCTTTCATCCAGAGTGAGGAGCGCGCTGCGAGTCGGAGCTTTGGATTGCGAGAAAGATGGAGGGTGACGACAGGACTTGCTGCTGGGTGGCGAATCCGCTCTCATTGGGGAATGAACTTGGAACTGTGCCGCATCGGACTCTGCTGGGCTCTTTGCGGAGCCATCGCTTTTGCGCAAGGGACAACTCATCCCACCAAGTCGCTCACGGAGGCGGCTGCGGAGCGGGTCGTCGACTTGCCACGCGGCTGCATCGTGACGGGCGAGAGTGTGGATGGAGTGGTCGCCTTTGCCGGGGCAGGGGAGATGCCGGAAGGAAGTGCGGCGAACCCTGGCGACCTGCTGTTTGAGATTGGATCCATCACCAAGGTCTTCAATGGCCTGCTGCTGTCGCAGATGGTCGTGGCGGGTGAAGCGGCCTTGGAAGACACAGTGGCCGATCTCCTCGATCCGGGCGTGACGTTTGCCGATGAACGGGTGGGAGCCATCACGCTTCTTCAGTTGGTCACGCACACCAGCGGGCTGCGGCGACTTCCGAAGGATCTGTTTGAAGGGGCGGCAAAGGACGATCCGTATGCCCACTACGACGAGAGCCGGATGATCGGCTATCTCGCGAAGGCAAAGCTGGAGGGCGAGGCTCCGTTTGATATGAGCTACTCCAATTTGGGTGCCGGATTGCTGGGCCATTTGTTGGCGAGAAAAGCGGGACAGCCTTGGGAGAA
This sequence comes from uncultured Verrucomicrobiales bacterium, assembly GCA_963976915.1. Lineage (GTDB taxonomy): Bacteria > Verrucomicrobiota > Verrucomicrobiia > Verrucomicrobiales > Verrucomicrobiaceae > CAXBNA01. The sequence continues at coordinate 30,284 of CAXBNA010000033.1, read as the reverse complement.
ACTCGTTCGTGAGCGGATCTGCATTCCTTTGGGGTTGAAGGACACTCAGGTGGATGTGTCGGCCTCACCCCGAGTCTTCGCTCCGCCCTACTCGGGTAAAAAGGAGAGCCACACTTGGAGTTTGGCAGCGCTGAAGAGCGCGGGGGCACTTCGCTCAACGGCTGCCGATCTCATTCGCTTCGGACAGGCCTTTCTGGATCCCGACTCGACACCGTTGGCGGAAGCCATTCGTTTGGCCTGCCAACCCCATGCCAATGCGCCCTCGTCGGGTGGGCAGATTGGTTTGGGGATTTTCATCGGCAAGCGGGATGGACGCACCGTGCTGAACCATTCCGGCGGGACCGGTGGCTACCGGACCTTCATTCAAATCGAGCCCGACGCGCAACGCGTGAGCGTGGTCTTGGTCAACAACTCCGAGTTCGAACCCGCGACCGTTCTTGCCGCCCAGCGGCCCAAATCGAAGAAGTCTGCGAAAGAACGGGTCGAAGTGAGCCTTGCCCCTGACGAACTGAAACGTTATCCCGGAGTCTATGCCTTGGATCGCAGTGCGCGCTTCACCGTGCTCCCAAGGGAAGGGGGGCTCTGGGTTCGCTTGACGGGTCAGACCTTCTTGAAGGCGTTTCCGATGGGAAAGGATCGATTCTTCCTGAAGGTGGTGGAGGCCGAGTTTCAATTCGACTCAGGGGAAGGACCTGCGAGAACGCTGACCTTGTTTCAGAATGGCAATGAACTCCTGGCCAAGCGTTCGGCCGATCCACTGCCGGCCGTCACGTTTCGGCCACCGGCGGAGTTGAAGCCCTACACGGGCGATTACACGATGATCGGCGGAGCCAAGTTCGAGATCACCCTGCGTGGTGGAACGCTCTTCGCCAAACTGGCCGATCAGCCCGCCCTGCCCGTGTTTGAAACCGCTGAGGACACCTTCGAGTACGACGTCGTGGAAGCAAAGCTCACCTTCACACTCAACGATGCCGGTGCTGTCAACGGCCTCGTCCTCCACCAGAATGGCATAACCCTTCCGGCAGCGCGGGAGCAGGAGTGAGGATGAAGAGGTGGAGTCTCACGCAGAGACGCGGAGCCCCAGAGAATGAATGGGATTTTGGAGTGCGCAGAAGATCGGCGCTTTGGATGCCGTCCAAAGGCCTGGCGTCTCCCGCATAGAACCGACGACGTTTGACCTGCCGCGAAATCCAAAGCGGTGATTCTCACCGCACTCCAAATTTGTCCAAAGGCCACGCGACTCCTTTGGTCAGAGACGCTGGCCGCCCTACTCGGCTTCGTCAATGGGCCCGAGGTGTTCGGTCTCGATGTCCATGGCGCGGGCTTCGAGGAAAGCGGCGTGCATGACGTTTCGTTTCTCGTGATTGGGTAGTTCCTCAGGAGTCCAGGCTGCGATGAGGTGAGTCTGCCCACTGATGGTCGTCAATGATGTCAGGAGGGCCTCCTCAAAGAATCGCACGATCTGTTGATCTCCATGAATCTCCTCGGTAGGCGGCGCAGTGTCGAATTCGATCACCATGTTGAGATCAAGTGTCTGTCCATCAGCGCCTACGACGGGGTCCAACTCCCAAAACAAACCCACCGTATGAGTGGTCATCTCAGTGTCATTCTTCGCCGCGTTATCTGGATCGTCCTCGTCCGCAGGAGCGCCTGAGGACGAGTGGTGCTGGAATCCCGAATCGAGACTCACTCTCTGGCCGCTTTTGGTCGTGATGAAATAGTCACCGACGCTCGTGCCCTGATTTTTCAGGGCTTCCCAAGCCGCTTGATGCTCCTTGGTTGATTTTGCCTTGCTGGTCCAATCACGGATCAATGAAGCGTCCGCCTCGACAATACGGAGCGCAAGATCAATGCACAGAGGCGACCGACCGCAATCTCCCGAAGTGTAAATGTGGATCAGATCGTGCGATGCGTCAGTCGTCACCACTTCCAAGACCGAGGTGGGACGAATAAACCTGGCATGAGAACCCTCTGGAAGAGGGATGCCCATTGATTCGAGGACTTCTTTTGCCGTGCGATATTTGATGGTTTGAGATGCGTTCGCGTTGGTCGAGGCGAAAGGGTCGCTGCTTGCTTGACCCGCAGGGCTTGTTCCCATGGATAGAAAATCAGGTGGCACCTGATACCGGCGCAGACTCATTCCTGCTGGAATCGAACCTGCGTCACCTTTGGCAGGGTCTGGCGGAGTGGGCAATACGGCTTCACCGTGTTCTCTGAGCCACGGTCCGACGAGGTTCACCACGTTTGGCTGAACCAAAACAACACTGGCCGTCAAGAACGCCATCGTCCGCCATCCTGGCGTCTCGCTTTTCCAAGTCCCCACCATTCTGGATCGACCATCAATGAGTGTCGTCGCTGTCTGGATCTCGGTTCGGAAGCGATCTTCGACGGTGATTATCCCATCCGGGGCTCGATCCAGGGTTTTGATGCGACTCTGATTTGAGGCGTGATTCATCCGCAAGTTCACGGCAATTGTTTGGCGATCGGGGCTCAGCACGGACTCCATCTCAATCTGTAGTCCTGATCCGGGAACATCCTGGTCAGGTTCCAGTCCCCTCTCTGTGGTGATTTGATTGCCATTGGCGACGTGGGAACGCACCATTGACTCGGTGTTGACTCTCTCCCCACTTTTGGCAATCCAAGTCATCGACTTCAGTCGATGGCTATCTCTCGACGAAGAAGGCTCTGTCAGTTCGGCAAGGATTGGGGAATGGTCGGAGTGTTTGAGAAGACGGCCCAGCATGGGAGATGCCAGCGCGGTCTCGACCTCGATTAGATCGAACTGGTACTGAATCAAAGCCGGAGTTTTGAAGGCAGCTTCTTGGGCCATTTGCTCCCAGTACATATGCGCTTCGTGGGTGGTGCGCACGGCTGCAAGTCCCGCCCGACGATCAGGAAAGATGAGGGTTCCCTCGGGAACGGGCACTCCGATCTTCTCCATCTCTGGACGAATGAGTTTCGTGTAGGCCCGAATGGATTTTACGATTTCTGAATGAGTGGCCCTTGGGTTCAACTTTGGTGAAGAAAAAGACCAAGGAATATTCAGTTCTTTCCCTCGGCCCCATTGCGATTCGTTTCCAAGCTGGTAGGTCCGGATCGACCACGCACCGGGGTCTTCATTGGTGGAGTGGGATGGACCGGCCTCAGTAGCCCACACCGTGCCGGTGGCGGCCAAGGTCGACAACCCCAAGCTCAAGATCACGTGTGCGATTTTCATCCCCACCAGCATCCCACATTCAGGAAGGAATCGACAATCTCAATCTCTGAGTGGGAACTCGATTGGGCTCGGGAAGGGACTTGCGATGGAGTCCGTCTTGGTTCGTTCGCACGATGGCCGAAACCCTATTGGGGTTCATCGGGGGCCTTTGGCGTTGGTTGGGTTCAAGGGTCCAGTGGACCCTTCGCTCAACTGCGGAATTCCTTTGAGCTTCGGACACGGCCCGGGTGACCTGCGCGGGGGTGAGCGGGAGATCCGACTCGTAGGTGCCGGTCTTGTCGGCGAAGTTTCCGTTCCAGTTGCCCTGTTGGGCGAGGCTGGAGGGGTGGTAGTGTTGACGTTTCATGGTTGGTTTCTTGCGTTGGCGGGTGTTGGAGACTGGGACCGGCGGAGATGCCGACCCCCAAAGGCTGCTTGGAGCGTTCCAGGTGGCGTTATTCCAAAGTGGCACGGCGGATGGGGGAGGGGGCGTGGCGGCGCAGGCGGATGCGTCCGTTTCCGGGAAAAGGGACGCTGGGGCGGCTGGCCGGGGCGTTGGCACAGGCAGCGGGGGCATGGCCCCGGAGAAAAGAGACAGGTCCCATGCGGCAGGGGACAGTGCCGATGCGAGCGGGGGCAGGCCTCGGATGAGCGGGGGCATGGTGTCCGAGAGCGGGGGCATGCCCCCAGAGGCGAAGACCGGCGCGACTGCGGCTGGAGACAGGGCCCCGGCCTCCTGGGGCACCGCGACTGCGGCTGGGGACATGGCCTGGACGAAGGGAGGCATTGCGACTGTGAACGGAGGCGTCGTGTCCGAGATCGGGGGCATGGCCCGGAAGAGCGAGGGCGTGGGGACTCCTGGCTGGGGCATGGCCCCTGACACCCGGCGCACCGGGTCGGGCGCAGTGGCGGGTAGGAGGGTTTGGCCTCGGGCTCATGGCGGCAGAGTGGCCGTGCCCCCGGAGATTGTCGCCGTTCCAGATAGAGCGTTGAGGGCGGCGGGATTTCGGGAGGCGGCTGCGCCGGAGGTTTTTGCGGAGGAGCCGCAGGCTGTAGCGGAGGTGGCTGAGCCAGCGCTGGGAGCGGCGGCAAAATTCGTCGATGGGAATGCCGAAGGCGCCGGCCGATCAGCCCGTGTTTGAATCCGCCGAGGATCGGGGACTTGGATGAGCCCGCTCTACTCTTCGTCGTCAATCGGCCCGAGGTTATGTCCGCCAATCGTGGTCGCATGCACCTCGAGAAAAATGGCGTGCATGACATTTTGTTTTTCTGTGCCGGGCGGAGTCTCTGGTGTCCAGGTGCCGATGAGACGGTTTTGACCGTCCAACGTGGTGATGGCCGTTAAAAGCGTCTCTTCAAAGAATCGAACGATTTTCTGGTCTTCGACGATTTCCTCGACCGGGGGAGCGGTGTCGAACTCAATGGATAGATTGAGATCGAGCGTGTAGCCGTCGGCACCGATGATGGGGTCAACCTCCCAGACCATTCCCACCGTTTCGGTCGTAATGGATGTTCCTTCGTCTTCCCCATTTTCCGTTCGCGACGATTCGGAGAGATGATACTGGAGGCCCGAATCCAGCCTCACTATCTGTCCACTCTTTGTGGTGATGAAGTATTCTCCCACGGCCCGACCCTCCTGTTTCAGGGCTTCGTATGCGGATGGATTGGCAGAGGCTGCACCTGCTTTTTGGCTCCACTCTCGCACGTCAGAAGCATTGGCTTCGATGATGCGAAGCGCGAGATCGATGCATCGGGGCGGATGGTGCAGGATGCTGGTCGTGAAAGTGTCGATCAAATCCAGTGACTCTTGAGTGTTCACGACTTCCAGAATGCCGGATTGCCGAAAAAACGTGGCGCTCGAACCCTCGGGAAAGGGAATGCCTTGTGACTCAAGGATCTCTTGGGCGGTTTGAAATCGAGTGATGGGGAGAGACGTGGATGCAAACGGATCACTACTCGCCGCCGGCACGTCAGCCACACCACCTCCACCCATCGAGAGAAAATCGGATGGCAACCGATACCGGCGCAGAAGCATCCCTTCGGGAATGAACCCCGTGGCAGGTTTATCCAGTGGGGGCGGGGTCGGCAAGGCAGCTTCTCCATGCTGTTTCAGCCACGACTCGATGAGACTTGGTACGGCGTCAGGTCTGACGAAGACGACGTCCGCCGTCTGGAATGCCATCGTGCGCCTACCGGGTGTCTCGCTCTCCCATGTTGCCACGATTCTGGGCTCGCCATCTTGGAGCGTCATGGCGGTTCGAATCTCCGTTCGGAAGCGATTCTCAACCGCGACAACCCCGTGCTTACTTCGTGGATCGTGATGTTTTAAAATTTGAGCATGGCTCACTCCTGAGGCATCATTGAAATGCAGATTGAGGTCGATGGTCTGCCGATCCGCTCCCAGCACCTGATCGAGCTCCACTTGCAGGCCCGAGCCGGGTGCTCCTTGCACAAGAATATGGCCTTCTTCCTTCCTTGCCTGTGGTGCTCCGGGCAGATGAGAACTCCCGACGGACTCGGTGGCCGTTTGCTGTCCGCTCTTTGAAATCCAGCTTTGAGACTTGGTGCGGTCGACCTTTCCCTGTACCGCCAACTTCTCCAACTCGTCAAGGATGCTGGCATGATTGGCGAGCGACAGGCTTTTCTCCAACAGATGGGATGCCAGTTCATCCTCGATCTCGAAGATGTCCAAGTGACTGCGGATCATCATGGGAACCTCTGCAAGGGCCTCCCTTTCCATCGCTTCCCACAATGAGTGGGCGTCATTGGTGGTGCGCACCGCGATCAAGCCTGCTCGCCGATCCGCGATGAAAAGCGAACCTTCTGGTGTGGGGACGCCAATCTTGAGTATGGCGGGTCGAATCGTTTCGGTATGGTCACGGATCAAATCGCGGATCTCCGGCGGAGTTGCTTTCGGGTTCAGCGACTCAGCGGATGTCGACCCCTCAAGATCGAGTCCGTATCTCTCCTTCAATGTCCATGAGTACGGATATCCAAGCCAGTAGGTTCGAATCGACCACGCTCGTGGATCGTCTGGGGCTTCTTGGGGAGCTCGGCTTTCCGCTGCCTCGGTCATTCTCGCCCATGCGAGAATCAAAAACCCCAAGCTCAAGATCACGTGTGCGATTTTCATCCCCACCAGCATTCCACATTCAGGAAGGAAACGACAATCTCAATCTCTGAAAGGGCTCACTCCACCGTCCACCCCACCGGCTGGGTCCAGGCCTGGGCTTTCTGCTCTTTCCAGGCGGGATTGTCGGGGGCTCGGCTGGCGGTGATGAGGGCGCGGACGTAGAGCTCGTTGCCGGTTAGGGTGTAGCTGGGCGTTAGGGTGTCGGAGGTGGCGAGGATGGCTCCGACCTCGGGGGAGTAGCGGAGGCGGGTCTTCACGAAGTCGCCCTTCGGTGCCGGGACTTTTTCGACGGCGCGGTCGTAGCCTTTTCGGGTGCCGATGAATTGGGTGGTGTAGGTGATGCCGTCCTCGGGCTGAATTTCGAGGCTGAGGGTGCGGGTTGCTTCATCGAAACGGACATCGTTCAGCGTGACGCCGGAGGAGCCGTAGAAGTCGCCGCGCTGCATGGCGGCGGTGATGGCATCGGGCTCAAGTTTTTCCGCTCGGACCATGACCCAACCGCGACCGGGGGAGACATCGCCGCCGTGGTAGTGGTGGGAGTCGTCGGTGGCGACGCCGTAGAGGGGCGGCGCCTTGAGTTCGGAGAGGCGGATGGTGTTGGCGATGTCCCAGATGCGGTCGGTGGTGGACTCCGCGCGCTCAGGATCGCCCTGGGTGTAGGTGGAGGGGTGGCCGTTGAAGACCTCGAAGAAGCTGGCTTCGATCACGTGGGCGAGGTCTTCGGCGGAGATGGCCCACCTGAAGTTGGGATGGTTGACGTGGGCGAGCACCGGCTTGCCAGTGTCGATGGCGTGCTGGGCGATGGTTTGGAGGTTGCTGCGCATGACCTCGCGGACTTCGGTGAGATCGGGCGTGGGCGTGAGGACATTGCTGACGTTGATGGCATTGATGTGGACCGGGGCGGAGCCGGCCTGGCCCGTGACTTCCTCGCCCTCGATGAGGAGGAACTGGCCGGGCTTCTCAAAGCGCGTGCGGTATTCTTCGAGCGGCTTGAGGCGGATCTCAGTTTCGCCCGTCTCGGTGGTACGCGTCTGGACCCACTCGTCGCCGAAACGCTCGCGATACTTGACGAGGACCTTGCGGCCGAGTGCCTTGCGCCGTTTTTCAATCGCATCCTCGCTCATCCAGCGGTCGCCCCGGGCGAGGACGTTGTGATCCGACATGGCGAGGAACTGGTAGCCGTGCTGGACGAACCAATCCGTGATCATGTCCGGGAAGTCGTTCCCATCGCTCCAGAGGGAGTGCGTGTGGGTGTTGCCCTTGAACCAGTGGAGGGTGGTGTCCTCGGCGTGGATGAGAGGCAAGATGGAAAGGGCTGTGGCGAAAAGAAGAGTGGAGCGAAGCATGGAGACAGAATTACGCTATTGGAGACCACTTCTCTTGCTGGCCGCAAAGAAGTTCAGAAACCGGTTCGGGCGGTCTCAGGGGGCGTTTGATATGCTGAGCTGGAAGAACGCGGCAGATCCACTGGCTGGAATGATGCTCAACGTCTTGGGGGATCCAGTTCCGCTCATCACCGGGCCCAGATTGATCCAACCTGACGGCGGAGGGAGCGTGGGAGCCCACTGCAATTGATAGCTTCTCGACGTTTCGGTGAAGAAACGAAGATCATACAGGCCGGTGTTCTCCTCGATGGAAAGTTGGGGGTCCGGCGAGGAGGGAGGGAAAGTCACGAGAATGCTGACCTTGTAGTAAACGCGGCCCCCCGGATTGTCGGAAAACAGAATGTCGGTGTAGGTGTCCTGCACATCAATACCCACCGGATCCCGGCCGAAATGCTGAATCAGTTTGGCGGTGCGAAGATCGGCAGCAGGAGAAAGGTACATGGTGTCGCCCGAGTTCGGGAACTCCGAAGTCGAGCCGAGGTCCCACGGCTTGCCCCCCACGGACACATTCGAAGGGTTGCTCTGATATTGGTGCGTCCATGTGGCACGATTGGGGGTCAATCGAATGCGGTCGCTGCCGTCGAACTCACCCTCAATGTCAAACATGGCGACGTGAGGGGAAGGCGCGATCGGATTGGGAGTCAACTGGACAGTAAGGTCGTAATAGGACTCGCCGCCTGCCGTGTCCGCTATCAACAGAACCAACTCATTTCCTTCAATCCACGCACCTGCGATGTCTCGACCAGCATTGATTTGAAGCCGAACTTGGTATGCCGACAAGTTCGCCGGAGTGACAGGTGAAGCGAGGCTGAGGCTGGGGTTCGTTTCAGGGTCCCACGGTGTGCCGTTGAAATTCACGGGCGGGGTCGGATACGGCTGCCGAACATGCTCCAATGTGGCGGCAGTTTGGCTGATCCGTATCAGCTCAGTACCGCCAAAATTTCCACTGAGTGTGATTTGGTAGTTCTGGGCCCAAGCTGGCATCGCCCCAAGGACCGCGATGACACAGAGAACGGGGAGAAGAATGCGGACTGAGGCGGGAAGCGATCCATTTTTCGTAGCATTCCAGCGAGTGGTCGGTGATGGATTTTTCATGAATTGCTCCTTCACTCCAAGTTTTAGCGGGATGTCATACGTGCGTCAATCATTCCGGGCTCTTGACGCTGGGCATGTGATCCGCCAATCCAGCGTCGCGTTTTCTCAGCTCCTCCGTTAGGCGGGCGCGCATGGCGAGGACGCGCTTTTGGAACTCGGGCTTGAGGGCGAGGTTGTCGAGTTCTTCGGGGTCGGTGTCGAGGTTGTAGAGTTCGTCGGGCTCGCCTTCGACGAGGGTGCGGATGTATTTGTAGCGGCCTTCCATGAGGGAGACCCACCAGGGGACGCCTGCGGGGGAGAGGACTTTGGGATCGGTGGGGATGGTGTCGGTTTCGGAGCCGTACGTTTGACCGGTGTAGGCCATGAGGAGGGGCTCGTCCCAGTTGGCGTCGGGCTTTTTCAAGAGAGGCGTGAGGTCGCTGCCGTGCATTTTCCAAGGCAGGTCGATGCCAGCGAAGGCGAAGAGGGTGGGTGGGATGTTTTGACCGCCCACGGGATGCTTGCACACCGCGCCCTCGGCGACGTGGCCGGGGAAATTGATGATGAAGGGGGAGCGGATGGTGCCGTCGTAGGGGGCGATCTTTCGGCGGAAGCCGTGCTGGCCCCAGGCGAAGCCTTGGTCGGAGGTGAAGACGATGAGGGTGTTCTCACGCTGGCCGGTTTTTTCGAGGGCTTCGAGGAGACGACCGATGCCTTCATCGATGGCGAGGACGCCCTGATTGTACTGGCGCTCCCAGTCGTTGAGGGATTGGCCGTGGACGGCTTTTTCTGTGACGGTTTTTTGGGTGCTGCCGCGCTTGAGGTAGGGCTGTCCGTCGGGACCAGGAACCCATTCCTCCCAGTCGCGGGAGTAGGTGGGCTTGCCGGGGCGGGGTGGGTAGATGTCGGCGGGGACGGGGACCTCAGCGTCCGGGTAGGATTCGAGGTGGCGGTCGGCGGGAGTGAAGGGGCCGTGGACGGCACCATAGCAGAGCCAGAGATACCAAGGCTTGTCGGCGTCTCGGTTTTGGCCGTTGATGTAATCGAGTGCCCAGTCGGTGTAGTTGTCGGTGGAGTAGCCTTTGACGAGCTCGGCCTGGCCACCGTTGGTCTCGATCATCTGATCGTAGTAGTAGTTGCCGGAGTTTTTCGGGAAACGGGGTCGGTTCCAGACCTTTTGAAAATCCCAGTCTCGTCCGAACCCGGTGTCGGTGCCGGTGTGCCACTTGCCGATGTGGGCGGTGGTGTAGCCGTTTTCGCGGAAGACGGAGGGCCAAAAGCGGCACTGCGCGGGATCGTACTCGCTGCCTGGATACTGACCTTCCATGCGCATGGACTCGACGCCGAACTGGAGGTGACCGGTGAGCATGGTGGCGCGGGAGGGCATGCACCAGGTGCCGATGTAGGCATGGGTGAAGCGGACGCCGGTTTTTGCCAGCGAATCCATGTGGGGTGTCTTGATCCAAGGCCATGCCTCCGGGTAGCAGCCGACGGCGCGGTGGCTGTGGTCATCGGTGTAGATGAAGAGGATGTTGGGTCGTTTCTCCGTGGCGGCCGGGGCCGAGGCGACGCACGCGACGAGGGCAGCGAGGAGGAGGCGGTGGAAAAATCGAAATCGGTCAGGCTTCATGGTCGGATGGTGAGGAGAAACGATCCTGGTGTCGAGGTCATTTCAGGCCACCTCGATGGCGCTGGGATGGCGGCATGAGATCACGACAACGCGGTGAAGAGAGGTGGGAGTGTTGGGAACGGGGTGCCAAGCGTCCTCAAACAGGGGAATCCGGCAAACATTCGAAGCAATTCTTTTGCTGAAGCCCCGGATTCTCCACTTTTTCCTAGCCTCGCCGGAATTGCCCGTTAAGATGCGCGCCCCTCCCGTTGGGAGACTGCCGACCATGGCCGATTCCACTTCAACGCCCGTTTTGCGCCTGGGCCTGCCGAAAGGCAGTCTTCAGGAGCCGACACTCGCCCTCTTCAAGGGTGCGGGATTCGAGATCGTGGTGTCATCGCGCTCCTACCGTCCGACCGTGGACGACGATGATTTGGAACTGCGTCTGCTGCGCGCCCAAGAGATCGGGCGCTACGTCGATCATGGATTTCTCGACTGCGGGATCACGGGGCGCGATTGGATCGTCGAGAACAACGCCACCGTCGAGGTGCTGACGGATCTGCGCTACAGCCGCGCGACGTCACGTCCGACCCGGTGGGTGCTGGTCGTGCCGGAAGAGTCTCCCGTTCAGTCGGTGAAAGACCTTCAGGGCAAACGCATCGCGACCGAAGCGGTGGAGATGACCAGGAAGTACCTCGCTGAGAATGGCGTGGACGCCGAAGTGGAGTTTAGCTGGGGCGCCACTGAGGTGAAGGTGCCGGAGTTGGTGGATGCCATTGTGGACATCACAGAAACGGGATCGTCCCTCCGTGCGAACAAGCTGCGCATCGTGGACACGCTCATGGAGAGCTACCCCCAGTTTGTCGCCAGTCCGGACGCGTTCCGCGATCCGTGGAAGCGGCAGAAGATGGAGAATTTGGTGCTGCTCCTCAAGAGCGCCCTCGAGGCCCGCGACAAGGTCGGGCTCAAAATGAATGTCCCTCAGGGCAGTCTTCAGCAGGTGCTGGACTGCATACCATCCCTGAGGCTCCCCACCATCTCTCAACTGGCCAATCCCGAGTGGGTGGCCGTGGAGATCGTGATCGGAGAAACCGTTGTCCGGGAGATCATCCCGAGGCTGAAGTCCCTCGGCGCCGAGGGCATCGTCGAGTACCCACTCAACAAAGTCGTTCATTGAACCGAACGAATCCAAGAACACAGGAGAAACCACCATGGGATCGCTAAAAAAGCGTCGGAAAACGAAGATCAATAACCACAAGCGTCGCAAGCGCATGAAGGCGAATCGCCACAAGAAGCGTTTGCGCTACAAGAGCTAAGGCTTAGCCTCCGCCATGGCCCGTCCTCGCCGCACAAACTCGTTTGTACGTGGGGCGCAGGACGCCTGGAGACCCATAGCATCTCATTGCTTGCCTTTGCGGCCTCTTCGGGCGGCGTGCGCTCTCGCGTGGTCCTCGTGCATCGTCACGGGGACTCTCTTTGCGCTGCCCGCTGATCTTTCTTTGGGGCCGGTTCGTCCAGAGTTGGGGGATGCTGGTCTTTCCCTCACAGGGAAGGTGCATGCCCAGGCCTTGGCGGATTTCAGCTGCGCGCTGCAGTTCGAGGCTTCGGGTCAGATGCGAGAGGCGCTGAAGCATTACCTGCGCGTCTTCCAAGCCGATCCGTCCAATGCGGCTCTCGCGGCGCACACCGCAGAGTTGGCGCTTCGTTATGAAGGCTTGGACCGGGCGAAGGTCATTCTTGAAGAAGCGGTGGAGGCCAACCCGGCACAAGCGGAGCCGTATCTGCATTTGGCGACCTTTTGCCTCACCTACGGGGCGGATGATCCCGGCTTGAGCTCACGAGCCATCTCCGCAGTCACGACAGCCCTGAGGAAATTCCCCCTCAACGCGGGCGTTTACTCGGTCGCGGTCTCAGCCTACCTCACCACGCAGGAAAGAGCCAAGGCCGTGGAAGTGATGCAGAAGGCTGCGGATCAACCGTCGGAAGACCCGGAATACTGGCTGGAAGTAGGAAGGGCGGCCCAACGGGTTTGGCCTTTGGGAGAAGCAGGTGCGAGAGCCGAGCATCTGGATCAGGTGAATCCCTTTTTTGAAAAGGCGCTCGTGATGGCGGAGGGCGAGGGCGACGCCTCCAGTGACGCGCAGCTTGAGGTGGCGAAGTACTTTCTTCTCAGCAATCAGCCGGAGCGCTCTTTGGAGATTTGCGAAGAACTGGCCAAGCGACCCGATGGCCTGGTCGCCCGCAAGCTTCTTTACCGCCTGTATGACGCGAGGGACATGGATGATCTTGCGCTGTCCGTTTTGGAAAAAATTGTGGCCGAGGTCCCGGGCGATGTGGAGCAAAGGCGGCTCCTTGCGGGTGCCTATCAGGAGAGGCAGGAATTTGAAAAAGCGATCCCACAACTCGAAGCGGCGATTCAGGTTGGAGGCGGATCTGCCAGTGACTACCTCACGCTGGGAGAGATGCTGGCACATACCCGGCAGTACGAGCGGCTGCTCCAGCTCACGTCCCGAAGTGTCACGCTTTTCCCGGACAACTCGATTTTTCAATGGCAGGCAGCGGTGGCGAACCGGGCTTTGGAAAAGTGGGACGACGCCGTGGAGCATTTTGTGGTGGCAGAGCGTCTCGCACAGTCCTCGCAACCCGAGCTCTTGAATCATCGTTTCTTTTTCCAGTATGGCATCACGCTGGAGAGCGCGGGCCAACACGAGAGTGCGGATCGGATGTTGGAAAAATCGATCACGATGACGCCGCCGGACGACATCGAGGCGGCCGCCACGGCGATGAATTATTTGGGCTACATGTGGCTCGAGCGGGACCACCAAATCGACAAGGCGGGCGAATTGATCGTCAAAGCCAATGAATTGGAGGCCGAGAATCCCGCCTACATCGACAGCCTCGGCTGGTTTCACTTCAAGAAGCGTGATTATCCCAAGGCGCTCGAAGCACTTCAGCATGCGGAGTCGCTCTTGAATGAGCTTCAACCTGAGGACGCCGAGATCTTGGAGCACATCGCGCAGGTTCTCGAGAAGATGACCCGGACCAAAGAGGCGCTGGACTATCTCCGGCGTGCAGAGGCTCTAAGCAGTCCCGATCCAGAGGTGCAGAAGCGAATCCGCGATGGTCTGAAGCGGCTCTCGCCGAAGAAACCGGCGAAGACGTCATCGCCCGAGGGCGAGGAAAAGAAGCCAGCAAAGGTTCCGACGCAGAGCCTTTGATCTGATCGACGACAATTCAACGGCCTACGACTCAATGTCTTCGAGTCGTTGCTTGAGCCTCGAAACTTCCATCTTCAAGAGTTCGATCTGTGCTTCCATGCGCGACTTCCAATCTCCTGAAGGCTGCGGGTCGTTGTCGTGAGAGTCTTGAATTGGTGTGGAGGCTGAAGCTGGGGCCAGGGGAATGTCCGGTGACTCCACCTCGCCCGAAAGGAGATGAACGTAGACGGAGACCCGCCGTCCTTGACCTGGAAGGAAGCAGGCGACGAGAGGTCCAGCGGGGTGTGCGATCAGATCGGTGAGGGCTTCTTCCGTCGATGCCAGATCTGGAAAGGCATGCATGCGCTCGGTCCTCTGGCGAAGTTCGCCCACGGTTTGAGCGCCCCGCAATAGCAGGGTAGAAAGAAGCGCCAATCCCGCTTGGGTGATGCCTTCAAGTTTGCCCGCCGTGTTGTGGCGGTACTTCGGAACACGCGCCCCCGCCATTTGAATCTGGTAAACCCATTGCTCCGATTTCAAGCGTTCGATGCTGCGCATGACCGTGCTCTCACTGTAATTCACAAGCGGTTCGCGGCTCGTCGTTTGGTTGCAGGCACTTTGGAGGGCCTTCAGAGTGAGAGGGTAGTGATCGGGAGTGGTCAGCTCTTTTTCAATTAGAGAGCCGAGGACACGAGTATCCTCGAAGGAGAGCGGGGTGAGTTCGACTGGAGAATCGGAAGACATGGGTGCGGATGATCGGAGCGTTACCGTTCATCCGATCCAGACAGTTTCAACCATGGCTCGAATGGTCTTGAATGGAATCTCACAAGGCCCCGTCAGAGTCGGCATGAACTCAACTTCCTTGTGTGGCTTTGGTGCCGTCGTGATCGCCCTGACTCTCTCTTCTTGCGTCGGCTATGACCCCTATGCCTACAGCGGATCGGGTGGCTACTACAGCGGCTACGGTCCGACACCCATTTTGGCTCCGCGGACGTCCAGCATCTCCTATGGTTACTTCAACACGACGCCAGCGAGGAATCGCTCCTATTCCACAGGTCGTGCGAACTACGCGAGTCGCTCAGCCCCTGCCTATTGCCCGCCGACGTCGAATTACCGGAGCATTGGTTATCACTCCAGCGCCAATGTTCCGGTCCTACCTAGCAGCCGCCACGGGTATTCCAGTTCGCCTGCCTTTTCGGGGCCGTCGCGATCCTCGGGGGCTTCGCTTGGGGGCATGCGTTCGGCGAGCGGCTTTGGACGCTCCAGAGTTTCCTCGCCCAGCGTGCCCTCGATCCGCCCGAATCAGGGGGGATCCTCCGGTAGCGGACACGGGGCGCGCATGCCCAGCAGTGGTTCGGGCTCATCGTCCCGCTACCCAATGGTCCGCGCCGACGGATCATCGACCTCTTCCGGTGGCGGCGGATCCGCCCCCTTGGATCGCTTTCGCAGAGGCGGTGGGCGGTGAGGGGCGGATGCTGAACGATCCGCGATAGCGGTGTTGTACGGGAAGAACCAGTCCTCGTCCACTGCGAGACTGGTGGAGATTCATCTGGACCCAACCTCCGAAGATGGGATAACGATGTCACATGTCTCGGGTTCCAACGCTCCTGCATCGACCTCGGTGCTCAGCGCTTCTTCTTTCCTGCATTTTGTCCTCATGTGCCAGTGAGGACGAGTCCAGATGGAGAAAGCCAACACACGACTCATTCGCCGAGCGGATGCGCCAGAGCGCCGTCAGAAACGAGGCAAGGAATGACGCTTGGTTTGATCGGGTCATGCACCATCCCGTGGGCAATACCGGGATCACCACGGGTTATCCGTGATTCAAGGCTAGGGGTCTCGTTGCGATGCAGGTTTGGCAATTCAACCTGCCCGATTGGACTATGGAGCCGGATGTCGGATTTGAACCGACGACCTGATGATTACAAATTCAACATTGCTATGTTTGCCGGTGTTCGCACTTGTGCGTTCGTGATCGCCAAAAATGCCTGTAAAATCAATGGATACAGCTTGACTTGTGCGAACATGTGAGATCAAATTAGCTCAGAGATGAATCAAAAAAGTGTCCGAGAAATGTCCGATTCGACGACTGCGCCAATGGTCATCGGTAAGGGGGATTGGCGCTACTGGACACAGCCAGGAAAGCTGATCCTTGATTCGAGGAGCCGGGCCTTCAGTTGCAAGATCCAGATCAAGGGTAGGAGAGAGTCGTTTCCCCTCAGGCAATCCAGCAAGTCCAAAGCGGCTCAATTGGCTGCCAAGATCTATTCCGATGTCGTGGTCCTCGGTTGGGATGCTGCCATCAAGAAGCACAAGCCGGAGAGTGAGAAGAAGGAGAAGGGGACCACCGTGGGTGAGTTCATTGAGGCCGTGTCCAAGTTGGCGAACGTGCGCCAAGCGAGCCTGCGTGGGTACGCCAGAAGCCTTCGGCGCATCGTGGGCGATGTGGGGAAGATCAAAGCGACGCCGGGCCGGTATGCTCGATGTGGGACGAATCGGGAATGGTGGCTGGCGGCGGTTAACCGGATGCCACTGGAGAAGCTGACTCCCTCGAAGATTGAGGCATGGAAGATCAGCTATGTGGCACAGCGATCTGAAGGGAACGAGTCGAAGGCTCGTGCGGCGCGCAACAGTGCCAACTCGATCATCCGGATGGCCAAGGCGCTCTTCTCGAAACGGCTCCTGCGATTGGTGGGCGACGAGATTTGCCTTCCCTCGCCTCTGCCGTTTGACGGCGTTGAAATGTTTCCCCGGCAGTCCATGCGTTACGTCAGCACCATGGATGTCTCGGGGTTGATTCGCTTGGCTCAAGAGGATCTGGCCGCAAATGATCCCGAAGCGTTTAAGGCGTTTCTGCTGGGGCTGTTTGCGGGGCTCCGTCGCAGTGAGGTGGACCGGCTTCGCTGGCGTTCTGTCGATTTTCTGACGGGTGTGATTCGTGTTGAAGCGCATCACGACTTTGCCCCCAAGGCTGAAGCCAGTTTGGGTGAGGTTCCCGTCGATTCCGAAGTGCTGGCGATCCTTCGCGGCCTGCGTGCGAGAGAGCCGGATTCCGAGTATGTATTGAGCGGTGATTCAGTGAGCATCGATGGCACCTGGGTCACGTATCGGGCAGAAGATACCTTCAAGCGGCTCATGACGTGGCTTCGGTCGAATGGTGTTGCTGCCCGGTCACCACTCCACACGCTTCGGAAAGAGGCGGGATCGCTCGTATGCCAGCGTGCCGGAATCTACGCGGCGTCGCGTTTCTTGCGGCATGCAGACATTGCGATCACAGCCCAGCATTACACCGATCAGAAAGATCGCGTCACAGTGGGGTTGGGGGGACTCTTGAAGGGCGGGAAACGGCATTCAAAGGTAATCCCGATGGTGACAAATCAGGACGAGTCTCAAAGCGGGGCGGGTTCAACCGCTGGGCAAGATCGACAGGTTTCATGAACGCGGGGGTCAAGAAATCCACCCTGCCCTGTGCCTACGACTTGAAGAAGGCGAAGAAGGCAGCGCAGGGCCGGGGATTTGAATCGAAGGAGGCTGTGGCCTGCATGCACGAAGGGCGGGTGGAGGTTGTACCTGACGGGAGGAATCAATTTTGGACTGACCGACGGCCCAAACATCGCAAGGTGTACAACCAGTGGGTGAGGGAGATTGAGTTTGCGAAATTGCTCACGATCGAGTTGTCTTCCTTTGAGGAACTGGGAGGAGGTCAGGAGTCGAGACCCGAATTTGTTCGGTGCATTGCCTGCTTTGACGGCTGGTCATGGTTTGCATGGGAGGAGTTGGAGGTTTCGCGGTTTCTCTTGAACCCCCCGGGACTTCAGAAAGATGAACCTCAATGGGGAATCATCCCGCTTGAGTACACAATTTTCGATCCTGACACGGACGCCGTGGTATGGGCTAGAAAGCATCGAGACTCCGCCCTCACC
The DNA here is from genome assembly GCA_963976915.1 of uncultured Verrucomicrobiales bacterium. GTDB lineage: Bacteria > Verrucomicrobiota > Verrucomicrobiia > Verrucomicrobiales > Verrucomicrobiaceae > CAXBNA01. Next base: position 12,767 of record CAXBNA010000033.1, on the reverse strand, counting down.
AGGTCTGCCGCCTTTGTTTCCCTGGCTTTGTTTGAAACCGCAGGGCTTTACTGTCAAGCGGCGGAGTTGCTGCCGGATTATGAGGAAGTCTTCCGGGATGAAGAAGGTTATCGTGAGTCAATGTGCGAATTTCCCAAGTGCGGCTGCGATGTTCAGGACGCTTTGTATTGCGTCAGGCCACTGCCTTTTGAGCTTTGGAAGACAGCTAAACTTTTGCGCGACAATCGCCAGCAACTGGCCGCATTGATTGGGTGCATGGTCTACCGCTTCGTGGCGGACAAAAATGATGACACGCTTCGCGGGGTGGACGTCGCCACGGCTCTGAGGCAAGCGTTTCTCATGGGTCGTCGGTTGGTGGAGTGCGGTGCGCTGCTGAACTCCATCACCGCTAGGTCGTGGCTGGCTCAGCACGGGCGGGGAAAGGGGTTTAGCCGCCTTGGAGTGCTCTGTGCGTCGGGCGAGTTTCGAGGAAAAACCGCAGGAGAGATCTTGCAGGCTTTGGAGGGTAGGCCAGATCCAGATCATCCGCGTCATCGACTTGGTTTTGACGATGAGGGGAACTTGGTGCGCGGAAATGGGAAGACACTAAAGCCCAAGTCCTTTGCCACTCGTCTCAGTCAGTGGAGGAAGAAGCTTGCTTGACCTGACCTCAGACTGGGACCGATTTTCTTGGCTCAAAGGGCGGTTTTGGTCTCGCGCGGGTGCGCGGGCGCGCGCGAGGCGATCAACCCCCTTGGTCGATCTTCGTTCCTCTGGAAGTGCGTTTTCCAAGAATGAGTGAAAGCGGTCGAAATGAGCGAAGTCCCGTTTCGCGTGACGTGCTGGATCAGCGAGTGTCGCTGCGCTAAGCATGGTTCGAGAAAGATTCCACGTTTAGGCCCAAACATGGACGCCAAGGTAGAGACAAATGCGAACAAATGGGAAAAGTAGGCGTCAGCCTATGAAGACACCCGCTGACATCGCTCCGAAGTTCCTCACTCCAAAACAACTCTCCGCCCGCTGGCAGTGCAGCCTGATGAAGCTGCGACGCATGCGGCGAGATGGTCTGTTGACCGTTCACTACATCGGGCGTTCCGCCCGCTATCCGGTAGCCGATGTCGAGCGGATCGAAGCCGAGTCCAAAGCATAAAAACAGCCGGGGAGCTTTCGCCCACCCGGCCGGCATTGTGGTGATGCTGAAGTGTAGGCGAAATAGTCCTCGGCGCAACCTCATTGCGCCATGAACACGAACATTGATCGTGCGAGGTCCTATCTCGCAAAACTGCCGGTTTCTGTGACCGGTGAACGAGGGCACGCAGCCGCCTATCGAGCGGCTTGTGTCTTGATCCAAACGTTTTATCTGACACAGGATGAAGCCTTCGACCTGATGCGGGAGTGGAACAGGTTTTGCATTCCACCGTGGAGCGAATCTGATTTGCGCCATAAGATCCACGATGCCCGGCAGGCAACCCCAACTGCATGCGTTGCAGCAGGAAATATCGCCAAAGGAGCGTGGGAAGACCCAGACGAGTCGAGGGTTCGACCCCCTCTCACCACAAAACGGTGGCCGACTTTTTGTACACTCGACTCAGATGAGGTGGGGATAGTCGCCGAGATGCGGCAAGTTTCGATTGAAGCCGTCCACTTGGTTGCCACGGCGCGGCTGATTGGTTCGACGATGTACCAAGGACACCGTTGTGTGGTCATGGGTGAAGGTTCATTTGCGCAATTGATGCGCTTTGACGGAGAAGAGTTGAGCACTCGTGCGGGCAGAGTTCGGAAGAAAAACCTGCCGGGTGCAAAGGGATCGTTTATTGGTGCCACTCTGCTGGATTCAAGCAGCGATATTCTTCTCGTCGAGGGGGCCTTTGGCTTGATCGAAGCTGTAGCGGCCGTCCTGCTCGCGGACCCACCCAAAAGCTGGACAGTCCTAGCGGCGACTTCGGCTTCTTCTCGGTTTGGTCAGTCGCCCGACCTGCTTTGTCGTCTAAAGGGCCGAAGAATCAGCATTGTGGCTGATCACGACGAGGCGGGTTTTCGAGCCGCCAGTTCCTGGCTTGAAGACCTGCAGTCCGTCGGTTGCCACGTTCGGGTCTTCAGTGACCCCAATACCAAGGATCTCGGCCCGCTCGTGGCCGAGCCCGCCAAGCATCTTTCCACCCTCCGCTCACTCTTCTCATGAAAGATATTACCGACTCCCTCAAAGGTTCTGCGCCTACTGCTGGCTCATGTGGCAATGAGCGGGCACAGCCGACGCCACTTCCCTCCTCGCAGGAGCCGGTGCCGGCATTTGATGCCGCCCGTCTGCTGCCTCCCAGTCTTCGGGGCTACGTTGTCGATCACGCCGAACGCCTTCAGGTGGACGGGTCCTTCATTGCTGTCCCTGTGATTGCGGCGTTGGGCAGTGTGCTAGGCAACCGCATCGGACTGATGCCCAAAGCCAAAGACGATTGGATTGAGTATCCGAATCTCTGGGGGGCCATCGTCGGCAGACCATCGACCCTGAAAAGCCCTTCCCTGTCAGTCGGCCTTGCTCCAATGATGAGGCTCCAGAGCGACGCAGCCGTACGTCACAAAGATGCAATGGTGGGTTGGTCGAGAGATAGTGAGATTCGAAAAATCAAGAAATCTGCCGCACGGGAGTCAGCGAAAAAGGCCATCAAGTGCGGGGACGAGATCGACGCGGATTCACTTGTGGAGGAGTCATCGGACGAGCCGGTCCTGCGACGGTTCGTTACCAATGATGCCACACCGGAAGCTCTTCATTCCATCCTCATTGAAGAAGAGAATGCGACAGGTGTGATGGTGATGAATGACGAACTCAGTGGCTTGATCGCGCGTTTGAACGATCCCGACCGGGGTGGCGCCCACAGGGCCTTTCTTCTTTCGGGATGGACGGGAAATCAAAGTGCGGTCGTGGATCGCATTGGGCGGGGGCAGAACCTGCGGGTGGAGAAAGCCTGCGTCACCGTGCTGGGCGGCATCCAGCCGGGGAAGCTGGCTCCGTTGGTGGATGCGGCAAACCGTGAGTCCATTGCCGACGACGGCTGGATCCAGCGGTTTTCGCTGATTGTGAGTCCCGATTCGCCCAGCACCTATCAGCACGTGGATCGTGATCCTGACGATGATGCTTGGGAACAGGTGAACGAAGTTTTTGAGAGAGCGGAAGCGACGCGCGGAGTGGTGTGGAAAGGAGCCAAATGGAACGAGTTCAAGAACAGTTGGTATTTGCGATTCGAGTCCAAGGCTGCCGAAAAATTCGCTCAATGGATGGAACATTGGACTTGCCGCATTCGGGCAGGGGAGTGGAGCCCAGCGCTGGAGTCACACTTCATGAAGTATCGAAAATTGGTGCCAGCATTGGCATTGATCTTTCATGTGGCGGGCGACGGTGAACAAGGGGAGGTGGGTGAAGAGTCGCTTGACCGTGCTCTTGACTGGTTAGACTACCTCACTCCGCACGCCCTGCGGATCTACGGCAGTGGTCAAACCAACACCGTCAACGCTGCGCAGCGGATATTGAGTCGCTTGAGAAAGGGGGATCTTCCACCCCGATTCCGGGCCCGGGACCTCAAGCGCAATTGTTGGTCAGGACTCACCGATGAGGAGACTGTCAAAGTCGCGCTGGAATTGCTCCAGGACCATGACTGGCTCACGGAAGAGCGCGTTCATACGGGAGGGCGAAGCACAGTCGAATTCATTGCTCATCCCTCCATTTTTGATGAATTCACCTCCCGTGCTGACAAAACCGACAAAAGGCGCTTATGACAGCTTTGTCAGTGGGTGGATTGGACTCAGTCTTAGATCTGGGCTTGTGAATTGAATGGAAGGCGTTCATGATTTTGTCCTCGAAAGCAAAAGGGAATTCAGAAGCTCAAACTGACAAAACTGCCGGAAGGATTGTCGATGAGTGGTATTGAAGGAAAGCCAGAAAGGATCGCCGGCAAACTTGCCGGCGAATAGTGGTGAAAAAAGTAGACCGGAGGAATTTCTAGTGTCAAATTCCTCACATGGTAGCATCTGCCTACAACGAACGACTCGGTTTTCGCGTCGGCGACAAGGGCACTCAGACGAGTCGGACGATCATGCTGACTGAATTGAGTTCTCTTCTCGAATCCTGTGCCCCAGACTGTTCCAGAGACGCATATGTGACTGCCGCTTTGGAGGACAATGTCCTCGGAAAGCAAACGGCGGCTACCCGAAAGCTTACTTTGCAGCGCCTGTCCGAATTATACGCTCTGCGGGATTCGGAACCCCTTTTTCGAGTGCTCCGGCATCTTTGGTTTCGTGATTCCGAAGGCCGTCCACTGATGGCTTTGCTTTGCGCGCTTGCGCGTGATCCCTTGCTTCGCGCCACAGCACGTCCAATTCTGGAGATGCGCGCGGGAGAGGAGCTTTCCAGGCAGGCAATGACGGACGCTGTTCGTGATCATGTGGGTGGTCGGTTGAACGACTCCACGTCGGACAAGGTGGTTCGCAATGCTTCTTCCTCGTGGTCGCAGGGTGGACATCTTGAGGGGCGGGTGCGGAAATTTCGCCGTCTTGTGCGGCCGTCGCCTGCTGCTCTCACCTACGCGCTCATTCTGGGGTATCTCCAAGGTCGCCGCGGGGCTCAACTGTTCGATTCGGAATGGACGCGCATTCTCGATGCCGGCCAAAGTGATCTGCGCAGCCTAGCAATGGAGGCGAAACGCCTCGGCTACCTTGATCTCAAGGTAGCCGCAGATGTCATTGAGGTGACATTCCCCAATCTTCTTACCAACCGAGAACTCATTGAATCCCGTGTCCCGAATTGACGACATCGCCGACCAATATGAGCGGCACATCTCAACGCCCTGGCAGCGAAACCTGCCTGGAGCCCAGCGCATTGTATTCGTTGTCTATCCCAAGGAAGATGAGCGAAAACTGCGGGCACGCTTGAAGGAGTTTGAAAACCGCACTCTTGCCGCCAAACACCCATGGCTCGAAGTGGACTTCACCGATGGTTTTCCAGATTGGATGGCCGGTGAATCTTATCCTGAGGAGTACTTTTCCGAGCCTGAGTTGATGGACGACAAGATGAAGGCAGACAACCCTTATGGCTTTTCTGCGCACTGTGTTGAAAAACTTCGCACGGTATTGATCTCGGAATCTGCAACGGACGCATCGGTGGTCGCTGTTTTTGGAGTCGCTTCTCTCTTTGGTTTTGCCACGCTGCACGCGGTTTTGCAGAACGTTCAGCCGGACATCCGTGGGCGTGTGGTGGTGTTTTTTCCGGGCTCTTACGAGCAGAATATCTATCGAATGCTCGATGCCCGTGACGGCTGGAACTACCTGGCAACGCCAATCGCCTCCTGATCTTCCCACCATGAAAAATCGAGAACTCTTCCATCGGGATCCAGCAACGGCCCAACTCATGAACAATGGGCAGGCTCGCATCACTGAGGGCGTAACGGCGAAGGAAAGGGAAGTCCTTCAGAGAGAACTCCGGCAGGAACTCTCCAATTTTGTCTGCGAAGGGCAGTACTCGGACGGGATGATGCGCATTTTCGATTCGTTTTTCAGCCATATTGGAGGCACCAACCAACCTGCGGCATGGGTGAGCGGCTTCTACGGCAGCGGCAAATCTCACTTGCTGAAGATGCTGGGCCACCTTTGGACCAACACCGAATTTTCCGAGGATGGAGTCACAGCGCGCAGCCTGGTTCCTTCACTCCCTTCGGAAGTGGAAGCAGCGCTGAAGGAACTCGACACCCAGGGGCGTCGCTCGGGTGGACTTCACTCCGCTCTCGGCATTCTGCCCTCCGGCAGTAGTGAAAGCGTTCGTCTGACCATTCTCGGAATCCTCCTGCGCAGCTGTGGTCTGCCGGAGCAGTATCGTCTCGCCAAGTTCTGCCTCTATCTGAAGAACCACGGATTCTATGACGCAATGGTCGCGAAAGTTGAGGCTGGGGGGAAGGCATTTGAGCGGGAGCTTGTCGATCTATCTGTCAGCCCGGTGATTCGCAAAGCTCTTCTGGAACTGGATCCGACGCTGGGCAGCGATGCCGATGTGAGAAACCTCATCAAGAGTGAGTTCTCTCAGCCGGGGGACATCGATACCGCCGAGGTTCGGCGCATGACCCGAGAGATTCTGACCCGCGATGGGGAATTGCCGCTGACAATTCTGGTGCTCGACGAAGTCCAAATCTACGTCCGAAACAATCTCGATCGCACCCGTCAAGTTGTGGAAGTGGCCGAGGCTTTGGCCAAGCAGATGGAGAGTCGCATGTTGTTGGTCGGTGCAGGTCAGAGTGCGCTTAGTACGGAAGTGCCAGAGTTTGGATGGATGCGTGCTCGATTCACTATCCCTGTCGAACTTTCGGATGCGGATGTGGAGAACGTGACCCGTCGCATTCTCCTGGCCAAACGCGCAGAACAGGTGGAGCCCCTTCGTCAAGAACTGGCGAAGCATGTGGGTGAGATTGAAAGGCATCTCGCGGGCACCGCCATTGCCTCCCGGAGTACTGACCGGGACATTCTCGCGGACGACTACCCAATTCTTCCGGTGCGTCGTCGCTTTTGGGAGCAGGTGAGTCGGGCGGTTGATCCAGCCGGGACGAGCAGCATGTTGCGCACGCAATTGCGCATGATTCACGATGCGCTTCACGATTTTGCGGAACAGCCGGTTGGCAGCGTTGTTCCTGCTGACTTCATGTTCGAGCAGTTGCAGGCAGCGATGGTTCAGCAGGGAGTGCTTCTTCGGGAGATCGATGAGCGCATCCGAAGCCTTGACGACGGTACGGATGCCGGAAAACTCGCGGCACGCCTGTGCAGCCTCGTCTTTTTGGTTCGCAAACTTCCTCGGGAGGCAGCCGCGGATAGCGGCGTTCGAGCGACCCCGGAAATGTTGGCAGATCTGCTTGTGACGGATTTGGCCAATGACGGTCCTGTCCTCAGAAAGCAAGTTCCAGAGATGCTCCAGCAACTTGCCGATGACGGCATTCTCTTGAAGGACGGGGAGGAATACAATCTGCAGACCCGCGAGTCTTTGGAATGGGAAAAGGAGTTCCGAAACCGAATCACTCAAATCTCAGGCAACGAACTCTCCGTTCACCAGAAGCGTGAGACCTACCTTCGTGTGGCTGCGCAGGAAGAGGTCACCGGCATCCGGGTTCAGCAAGGAGCTGCCAAGGTGTTTCGAAAGATGGCGCTTCATTTTGGTGCCGAGGCACCTCCCATTACCGGCACGGACATACCAGTCTGGATTCTCGACGGGTGGACTTCGACCGAAAAAAACGTCGTCGATGCTGCCAAGGGAGCCGGAACGGATAGTCCTGTCCTCTTTGTATTCATTCCCAAGGCTTCGGCGGAAGAACTTAGACAGCAGATCGTTCGCGAGGAAGCTGCCCGGGGGACACTAGACTTCAAAGGTGTTCCTACCACTCGGGAAGGTGAGGAAGCGAGGGCTTCGTTGGCAACGCGGTTGTCGGATGCAGAGCGGTCGCGGAAGTCATTGATTGGCCAGATCATCGGCGGTGCCAAGGTGTTCAAGGGTGGTGGATCTGAGCTGATCCAGCTCAGCTTGCATGACAAGGTGCGTGAAGGGGCTTTCGATGCTTTGGACCGATTGTTTCCACGCTTCAGCGAGGCGGATCACAAGAATTGGCCCGTTGTCATCAGTCGGTCTCGTAGTGGAGATGATTCGCCACTGACTGCAGTCGATTGGCCGGGAAGCACAGAGCGTCATTCGGTGGCTCGTGAGGTGCTTTTGGAGGTCGGTTCCGGCAGGATGGGTTCGGATCTTCGCAAGCACTTTGGAGGAACCCCTTTTGGATGGGATCAAGACGCCATCGATGGAGCGATCATCGCCTTGCATGCTGGAGGTCATCTAACGGCGCGGTACAACAATGCACCATTGGCCGTTGGCCATCTTGATCAGAACAAGATCGCCAAGACCGAGTTTCGCACCGAGACCGTTACCCTCACCGCTCAGGACAAGATCAAACTACGGGGCCTGTTTCAGGATGTGGGTATTTCAGCAAAGGCTAGCGACGATTTGGACATCAAGTCAGGCGAATACCTGGACACTCTGATTGCCGTCGCGGGGAAGGCTGGTGGCGAGGCTCCCCTGCCAGAGCGTCCGCAGACTCAGTTCATTGGCGACCTTCGTTCCATGGTCGGCAATGAGCGCCTTGCCGCCGTCCTCATTCAAGCGGACGTGCTGAAGGCAAACGCCACCAGTTGGAAGAAGTCCGCCGATCTGGCGGAGAAGCGTCTGCCGGCGTGGATTCGGCTCCAGGCGCTGCTTTCCGTGGGTCAAGGAGTGGAAGGACTCGATGAGGTTCGGGCAGGTTTGACCGGCATTGCCGAAGGGAGGCTTCTGCTCGATATGACCGATCATGTTCCGCCATTGATCAAGCAGTGTGCTCAGATCCTGCGTTCGGCTGTGACCTCTGCTCATCAGGACTACAGTAGTCAGCATGCGATGCTGACCGCCGCGTTGGAAGCCACGGATACTTGGGAGAAACTCACACCTGAACAGCGTGGGACCCTGCTCGCCAGTGAGGCGATTGATGGCGTGCCTCTCTTGGGCGTTGGCACGGACGATCAGCTGATCGAGACCCTCCGCCGCACCCCACTGCCGTGGTGGCAGGACAAAACGGCCGCTCTGCCAGCCCGGTTCCAAAACGTTGCAGCCAAGGCCGCCAAGCTGCTTGAGCCTAAGGCCCAGAAAATCCACCTGCCGTCCTGCACTCTGCGTTCCACGTCCGATCTCGATCAATGGATCACCGACATTCGCAGCGAAATTGAGCCCAAACTTCAGGAGGGACCCGTGATCGTATGAGGCGTCGTTGTTCAGAATCTGCCTGGAAAGAGAGACGCCCGGCCGGAGCCGGGCGTCGGGCCGGAGATGCGATCTCCGGTGGGGTGATGAAGCGGTTGTACAACCGCGCCTCGGAGGAATCAAGCACCTTTTTGCAGGATTTTCAACCTTTTGCCTGAATTATGGAACGCGTTATCGTCTACATCGACGGCTTTAACCTATACTTCGGGCTGAGGGAGAGGGGCTTGAGGCGTTTCTACTGGCTTGATGTCCGGGCCATGTCAGAAGCCTTGTTGAAGCCGCAGCAGACTCTGGCGCACGTCCACTACTTTACGAGCCGAGTCTCGCCTAGTCCGGGCGATCCAGGCCAGGACCGCCGCCAGTCCACCTATCTCGATGCGCTTGCCACCTTGCCGGACACCACGCTTCATTTTGGGCACTACTTGTCGAAGACGGTGACCTGCCGGCACTGTGGAAACCAATGGCAGAAGCCCGAGGAAAAGATGACCGATGTGAACATCGCGGTGGAAATGCTGGCGGACGCTCATCAGGACCTTTTCGATACGGCCCTGCTTGTCACCGGCGATAGTGACCTGAATGCACCCGTCGCCAAGATTCGCCAGATTTATCCGAACAAGCGTGTGGTTTCCGTGTTTCCGCCGAAGCGAGTTTCACAACGCCTCAAACAGACCGCCAACGCCTTCTTCAGCCTGAGCGACAACACCATTCGGCAGAGCCAGCTACCCAATCCGGTTGTTGGCGCAATCGGCATCAACCTGCCCAAGCCGAAAGAATGGCAATGAGCGGCCTCCCCAATAATTTTCGTTTCATTCAACTCACCTCATTCCACCATGCCTGTTAAAACACCTATCCGAGATTCGGGGGATTCATGGACACCCCTATTCCAAAGCGTGGCTCTAAAGAATTTCCTATCCTTCAGCCCGGATAGTGAACCTTTGAAACTGACAGCGCTGAACGTACTGATTGGCCCAAACGGCTCAGGCAAGTCGAACTTGATTGAAGCCTTCGATTTGCTCCACGCAACCCCGACCGACTTTGCTTCGCCCATTCGAGAAGGTGGATCGGTGTCGGAGTGGTTGTGGAAAGGAACCGCTCGGAGTGTGCCATCGGCCCTTGAGGCAAACATGGAGGTCGTTCTGAGGGGATCGGGCGTCCTTGATGCCCAAACCCTCTCCCTAGGTGCCAAGGATATCCGCCACCGCCTTCAGTTTGCCCAGAGCGGGCACCGCCTCGAAATACTGGACGAGACGATCGAGGAGAGTTCGCCTCGTCAGAACGGAAAGCCCGACGTCTTCTTCTACTACCGGTTTCAGCGTGGAAACCCGGTCATGAATGTCAGGAAGAGCCCTCGTGCAGCAGGCGGCTTTACTGAACGGAAATTACAGCGCGAGAGTTTGACTCCTGATCAGTCTGTCCTTTCGCAAAGGAAAGACCCGGACCTTTATCCAGAAGTCACGCGTCTCGGCAAGCTCTACGGCGAAATCCAGACTTTTCGCGAGTGGAGCTTCGGGCGCTCAGTCGCCCCCCGGAAACCCCAGCCGGCGGATCTCCAGTCCAGCCCTCTCCTTCCCGATGCCACGAACCTCGGGATGGCGCTCAATGACTTGGAACACCGAAGTGAGACATGGCAGGTGCTCAACGACTATTGTCGTAGATTCCTGCCCCGGTTCGGTCATCTGACGACTCGCGTGCAGAGCAACCAAGTTCAAATATACTTGCATGAGAAGGGGCTCAATTCCCCCGTTCCGGCAACTCGCCTTTCCGATGGAACCATCCGGTTTCTTGCATTGCTTGCCATCCTTCTCAATCCGGATGCGCCACCGTTAATCTGTTTGGAGGAACCCGAACTGGGGCTCCATCCAGATGCTTTGGCTCTGTTGGCGGAACTGATGGTCAAGGCATCTTCCCGCACGCAGTTGATTGTTACCACTCACTCCGATGTTCTGATTTCGGCGCTCACCCCCAACCTTGAGTCGGTAATTGTCACCGAAATGCTTGGCAATGGTACCGAGTTTCAACGCTTGGAATCTGCCAAGCTGCAACACTGGCTGAAGGAATATCGGTTGGGTGAAATCTGGCGCATCGGCAAACTCGGAGGAAACCTATGGTGAAGGAAATTGCCATCTATTTGGAAGGCGGCGGCCCCAATGCGGAGACTTTAACGCCATTCCGCCAAGGCATGTCAACCTTTCTCAAGCCACTTGTAGATGCAGCGCGTGAAAAGCGAGTGCGTTGGAAGGTGATTCCATGCGGGGGGCGTGCCGAAGCTTTGAAGGCATTCAAGAGTGCGCTCAAAACAGATCCGGAAGTTTTCAATGTCTTGCTGGTTGATGCCGAGGAACCGGTTTCGGATTTAACCAAGCCTTGGGATCACCTGAAGGCAAGAAAGGGCGATGAGTGGGTGAAACCCGTCAAGGCCACCAATAACCACTGTCACATGATGATTGTCACGATGGAGACTTGGTTTCTCGCTGATGCAGAGGCTCTCAAGAATTTGTTCAAAAACACCAACGGGTTCGACGCATCCGCATTCCCCAAGATGCCTGCTGACCCCGCACCGCCCAAGGAGGGTCAGCAGGCGCCTCCCCCAAAGGCTTCAACGTTTCTGGAGTCGAAATCGAAGACAGCAGTCAATGCCATTCTGAAGAAGGCATTCAAAGGCACCGCAGCCAAGGAGTATCGCAAGATTGACGATGGTACCCGGATGCTTGCGGTGATTGACCCTGAGAAGGTGCGGAAATACTGCCCATCGGCCAACAGACTTTTTAAAACTCTCGGCAAAATGCTGGGCGACGAAACTCTCTAGACATGCCCACGCAATACGACATTTTCATCAGTCACTCCTCCAAGGACAAAGCGTTGGCGGAGAAGTTGGTCGATGTGCTTTTGACCAATGGATGTGACGTGAGTGCCAACCGCATCCTTTGCACCTCGCTTGAGGGGCTGGGGATTCCCGCCGGCACGCCCAGCTTCATCGAGTTCCTTCGCGAGAAGATTCAAAGGCCGAAGCTCGTCATTCTTCTCCTGACGGAGAACTACTTTGCCAGTACATTTTGTGTTTGTGAACTTGGTGCTGCGTGGGGAATGGGACTTAACACCTTTCCTCTCGTGGTGCCTCCCTTGGACAAGGGGAAGTTGAAAGGCACACTGAAAGTGACACAGGCTGGCGATATCCTTGACGCTTCCTATCTGGACGAATTGAGGGACGCAGTGAATGAGCACCTTTATACGAACGTCAAGACGGCTCGTTGGAATCTGAAGCGTGACGAGTTTTTGAAGGTCGCGCCAAGCATCATTTCGACACTTGAAAAGCCCTCAACGGTTGATCGAACGGAACTGGTGGCGGCTGAAGCAAATTACCAGGCCGCACTCGATGAAGTAGCCTCAAAGGACGAGGAGAATGATACCCTCAAAGCACAGATCGAGGAGTTGAGAAAGTGCAAAGATGCCACCCAGGTCAATGCGGTTGTTAGCAAGTTCTCGAATGACGAACAGCAATTCAATGCTCTGTGTGAGAGAGCGGAAGAGCGCTTGCGGAAGGTTCAATACGCGACTCAGACAGCCCTGTACTGGCACATGCGATCTGGGACCTATTGCCCTGAATCCAATGAATGGGAAAATGTGAGGGAGGCAGCAGACATCCAAGAGGTCATCGACCCAGAAGACAATACCTGTTACGTCAACAAATCGCATCCCAGAGTGAGTAAGGCTTTGGAGGCTCTTGGGGAATTGTCGAACTTCATCTCCGAAAAGGAGGTGGATGAGTCTTCCTTTGCCGCAGATTTCGCCGCAGAGAATGAGTTCCCACTAAGTCTCAGTAACAAAGAGTTTTGGAGTCAATATCTAGTCTCTGTCTAACCATGCCCACCCTACCCAAAGATCTCCGTTCGAAACTTGAGAAAGCCGTTGTGGCTGCCCGTGAGGAGGCGGCGAAGGGGGCGGAGGCGGCTTTGGTGGCGCTGGGGGTGGCAGATAGCAAGAA
>CAXBNA010000032.1:0-36717 GCA_963976915.1 uncultured Verrucomicrobiales bacterium | reverse complement strand
CCCGCCATTCGTCGGCGCGGTCGGGACACGCCCTCCACTGCTTCGCCAAACGGCCAGCTTGCTCCCCACCTTCCTCTTGGACCAAACCTCCGCCGGGCAATCCGGTGATTTCCTCAGCCCGCCTTCGCCCTCCTGCGGATCACCCTTCCTTGCCCCGGCTCGGTTCCGTCCGCTCTGATACTCTGAAAGGCGCGGCACGACGCGCCATGCGGAAGGGTGGAATCGAAGCATGGTTTGCTTCCTCGCATGAAGGCTGCGCACGTTGAGTGTGGTTTTGCTGGAAGTCAGGCCATCAGGTTCTCGTCACCGTTTCTTGTGGGCAGTTCTTCATGGCTCCTTGGGTTTCTCACTTGGAATTTTGGAAACGTAGCAGCCGCGCAGGGCAGTCAATGCCCGGCCCGCTCCATTCGCTGCGCTCCCGTGTTGGGCATGACAACGCCCTGCTTCACCGGCTGCTCAGCACGCTCCCAATCCCTTCGGGGAGAAACCACTAAACAAGGAGAACCTATGAATAACAAACCAGCCCACGAAATCAGAAACGGCGGAGTCAAAGTCACCATCTGGCTAAACGAAGACCAGGGCAAAACCCGCTACAGCGCCACCGTGTCCCGCAGCTACAAAGCTGGCGAGGAATGGAAGCAAACCACCAGCTTCCTCAAATCCCACCTGTCGAAGCTGAGCACAGCGCTTGCTCAAGCCGAGCAGTGGATCGCGGAACGCGAACCCGCTGCCGCCGAGGCACAAGCAGCTTAAACCTTGATGCCGCGCCTTCGGGCGCGGCATTCTTTTTTCACATCCAACTCTCCAAGGAGAACGATCATGACTTTCATTCAACTCGACTACGACACCTGGTTTGAACAGTTCAAACCCATCACCAAAACTGGAACCGACCACATCGCTTTCGATACCCACGACGACATTGATTTTCTGCGCACACAACCCAACTCGAAAATCTGGACTCTCATCGACTGCCCTGACTACAACACAGCGGTCATCGTCAATGGTTACTGGCGTATCAACCGTTTGGAATACTACGTCACCGAAGTGGCTCATGACGAAGCTGATGAATACAACATCGAGTGAGGTGTGGGGGAAAAGCTTTTCCCTCGCCGCTACTGCGTGGGCGGCTACCCATTCCAACGGGAAGTGTCCCGTAACGCCCTCGCCCGCCGCGTGACGCCGTTCGATCCGCCTTCAGCAAGCCTTGAAGAGTCAAGGCGCGGCGTTTCAAACCACGTCACTGCCGCCCCATGTCGCACACCGAAGCAGCCGGACGCTTCGCTTCTGCCTGACCCTCCGCTTCGCTACCGGCTGCTTCCGTGCCAGTCAAACCCACCGCGAGCAATCCCGCCTTCATCATCAGGGTCGGGGCAAGCCCTCCCTCTGCTGACAAAGGCCAGCTTGCTCCCCCTCAACCTCTTGGACCGATCCGCAGATGCGCCGGACCGCGACCACTTTGCCCGCCTTCGCCCTCCCTTCTTGTCGCCGGTCCTTGCTACATCTGCGGTTCCGTCCGCTCTGAAGCGCCTGCTCTCGCAGGCGGGGCAAGCGCGTCTCTGTGGAGACTTTCAAATGATGCCTGCACAGGCGGGCCTTGTGGCACCGCCGCTTGCCCTTAGTTTTCACAAAACACTTCTCGGCAACCGGGCCGTTTCATCTACAATTCCCGCACACTATGAGCCGCAGATTCCACACCATTCTCGCCGTCACGCTTTGTCTGTTTCCCCTCATTCCATCTTCTGCGCAGACAGAGCAGCAGAAACAAACGATGCCAGTGCTGAAGGCCGCGAGCGAGCGCCTCATGCGCGGCGACATCGCAGCTCTCGACGAGGTGAAAGCCCTGCCGGGCGACGATTCGGTTGCCGGACTTCTGATGTTCTTCAAACAGAATTTCTACGTCTATTCCAAAGAGACCCAGAAAAAGGCCATTGCCGCCAAAGCTGCGCAATACATCACCGAATGCCCGACCGCCGCTGACTACATCAAGCGCCTCTTCAAGAAGGAGGAAGGAAGGCCCAAATCGGGAATGCTCATGAACTACCGGCAGACCACGCTGGACAGCCTGACCGCCGCGAACAACAAGTTCGCCGTCAGTCTCCTCATCGAACTCATGGACGAATCCAACTTGGAGGTGCCGCCCGGAGATTTTGCCGTTGCCATCGCCAAGATGGGCATCCCTTCTGCTCCCTTTACCAAGACAGAACTGAAATCCGCCGCCACGCCAGAGGGCGTCGCCAAATGGAAATCATGGTGGAAAGAAAACAAAGACGGCTTCCCCGACAAGTGATGGGCAGTAGTTCGCTCCGGCAGCCACGGTTTAGATGCTAAACGCCTTTAGCTTCTCGACCAAGATTGCCCGCCTCTTCTCGATGAATTCGAGAAAGCTGTCGAAATCATACGACGCGAGTGTCGGGATCGCGTGACGGTCTTTGAAGTTTGCATCACGGCTGGCGAACCAGTCGCCGAAATCTTCCGCGCTCTTCTCAAGATTCTCCCTGTCAGTCAGAAGCTCAAGGTTGAGGATGCAGTTGAACCATTTCTGATACTCCGTGATCTTCGCGTCATCATAGCCACGCGCTTTCAGCTTGGCATTCGTGAACTCTGATTTCGGGAACACATGGTCCTCATGGTAGTTTTTGTCCTTCCAGTCACGGTCAGGATACAAAAGCGCCAGGATCAGATAGCTGTATTTCGTGCTGTAGTTCGTCGCCAGCAGGTTCTCAATCTCGCTGTCGGTGAAGGATGCCTCAATGTTCAGCCGCTTGTTCATGGCTTCGTAAGGGAAGCTCTTGAAGTCAGCCTGCTCATCAATGACCTGCTGAAGATTGGTCAGCGTGGTGTCGGATGACCCGCCGAACGCATTTTTTAGCAGCACCAGCGCCAGCCACTTCTGCATGATGAGCTGGTTTCTCACATCCTCCTTGTTGGAGGACGTGACGAAGTGCTTCGCCCCAAGCTTGCCGAGGTAATAGGCAATAGGAAGCAGCGCGATCTTCGACACGATGTTCTTGTCACTAAAGCCAAACCGGCTCGCAAGCTGGATCGCCTCTTCGAGGTTGTCCTTGATCTTCGGCCAGGCGTTTTCGATTTTCTCCAAATTCGTCCGGTTGAAGTTCTTAACCTTGTATTGGATAGGCAGCCCCTCGGTGAGATACAGGCAGCCTTTCAGAACAAAGTCTTTGCCGAAGGAATAGCCGTTCCCGATGGCGTTGAGGTCATCGGTGAATGAATGGATCTCCTCACGCGCATTGAGGTTCGCCCACTTGGCAGTGGCGGTGGAAAGCAGGATGTCGCTATACTCCAGCTTCACGCCTCCCGTGTTCGCACGGATGAACGCTTCCACGACCTTGTCATAGTCCTGCGATTTCTCCTCGTAGTAGTTCAGCAGCCGCGCCGTGCTGATGCGGGAGTGCAGGCGTCCAATGTGGGAATTGGCGATGTCGCGTTCATGTTCCGTGAACCCGGCCAACTGCTGTTTGATGCTCCGCTTTGCATCTTCCGCGTCATCGAAGTTCAGAATGTCGCCCACTAGATACCAGTATTGCGGGGTGGTGTCTCTAGGGTCCGGCTGGCTGTCAGCCCTGAATTTGAATTGATAGGTCAGTTCTTCGGGATTGTCGTCCTTGATGGGTTCCTTCAACAGGTTCAGGTAAAGCCGGGTCTTGTGCCACCGGTAGTAGAAATATCGGTAGGAGCCTTTCAGTCCGATGAACAACGAGGTCAGCCGTTGCTGCCCGTCGAGCACAAAATAGATGTCCTGGTTGATGCCCTTGACGCTGGCTTCCTTGTTGTGCGGCGCTTCGGCGTCATAATCCCTGATGAATTCGTAGGCGACCCATTCGCTTTTGTTCTCTTCCTTGATCTTCCAGAACAGGAAGGTGCTGATTGGAAAGTCTCCCATGATCGAGTCAAAGAGCTTTTCGATAGCGTAGGTGCCCCACACATATTCTCGCTGGATGGCTGGCAGGAACGTGGTCCGGTTCAAAAATTCCGATACGACTTCGCTGATGGTCTTGGGGATGTAGCTCATTCTGACTTTCTCCTGAAGTTTAGGCCGTCTTTTCTCGTGAGGCGGTTTTTTCTCTTCTGGTTGTAAACGTGTTCCTGTTTTTGAACAAGGGCTTCTGGCGGGAAAGGTCTTTCCCTCGCCGCTACTTCGTGCGCGGCTACCCATTCTAACGGGACGGTTCCCGTAACGCCCTCGCCTGCCGCGTGACGCCGTTCGGCTCGCCTTCAGCAGCCTTGAGGGTCAAGGCGCGGCGAACCGAACCACGTCACTACCTGCCACGATACTGAACACCGAAGAAAGCCGGACACTTCGCTACCGCCTGACCGTCCGCTGCGCTTCCGGCTTCTTCCGTGTGAATCTTCCCGCCTTGCGGCGGTGAACTACGCCGACCGCTTGTGCCTCGCTTGTCGGCTCTGATGCCTCCCGGACGTTCGTGCCGTCAAGGGCATCCACCAGTCTCCCCAAATTGTCCTCTCTCGTGCCTCGCTGCGGGACTTTGGGGATGCCCCTCTGGCGGAGCCTCCCTGTGACTGCCGCCCGTCCTACGGCGGTTTGGTCATCATGTTTTGCGCGCGCCCGAGTGCTTTGCGCAAACCCGCAACAGGAGGAAACAACATGAAACCAGACATCTACGAACAGGTCACAGACCGCATCATCACACAGCTTGAATCAGGGGTTGTCCCTTGGAAATCGCCATACTTCTCGAAGGTTGGTTTTCCCCGCAACTTCTCCACCGGCAGAGCTTATCAGGGAATCAACGTCTTCCTGCTTGGAAGCCTGCGCTTCACCTCGCCTCACTTCCTGACCTTCATTCAGGCCAAGGAGCTTGGCGGACACATCCGCAAAGGTGAGCACGGTTCCCTTGTCGTGAAATACGGCACCTACACCAAGCACGAGGACCAAGCCCCCGCCATTGAGGACGAGGCAGAGACACGCCGCTTTTTGAGGGCTTACACCGTGTTTCATGCTTCGCAGATCGAAGGCATCGAATTCCCGCAGCCCGATAATCTGCCCGAGCTTTCCATCACACAGAAGACAGACCGCGCCCGCGAGATCGTCGCAGCGATGCCCAACGCTCCCGCCATCCATGACGGGAACGCGATTCCCTGCTATCGGCCCAAGACTGACAGCGTTCACATGCCGGAGCGTGGTTTCTTCGGGAGTGAAGAAGCGTATTATTCCACCCTCTTTCACGAGCTGAGTCACAGCACCGGCCACGCCTCACGCCTTGCCCGTAAGTCACTGCTTGAGAACAAGGGTATTGATGCCGCAGGCGACACCGCCCGCAAAGTCTATGCCGAGGAAGAACTGGTTGCAGAAATGGGCGCTTCATTCCTGAACGCCCACGCCGGCATCATGGAGGACGAAATCAGCAACTCCGCCGCCTACCTGCAAAGCTGGATTGATGTCCTCAAAAGCAAGGACGCCAAAAGCTGGATTGTCCGCGCTGCATCGCAGGCACAGAAGGCAGCCAACTACATCTTGAACATTCAGCCGGAGGTTCTGCCATGAGCACCTTGCTTGCCCTCTCAGATGCCGAGCTGATCGAATTGGCAGACCTTACCGATGCGGAGTTTGACGAGCTGGAAAACCAGCTCGCACTTCGCGCCGCGTGCCTTGGCTGGACTGGCGACCCCATGCGCCAGCCGCTCGAAACCGTCGCCGCCATCGTGCGCGGCATCATCTCCAAACGCATCGACTAAAGCGCACACCATGAATGCCCTTGTCAAAGTCACCGGACCCCACGCCGGAGCCGTCAGAATCGAAGGCAAGCCCCGCGCCGCTTGGCGCGTTGCCGTGATCGAAATACAGAACCGGAAGCCACAGGGCAAGGTTTATCACTGTCTCAGCTATCACCGCGCCGTTTCACTTTCCTGCAATATGGCACATGACCGGAAATTGCACCTTCACCTGGAAGCACTGCCCCGTTAGGGGCAGCAGATGCGACACTCGCTGTTCGCTTGTTCTGCGAATACTTTTGGAAGTGCCCGCCCTGCCCATCCCTTGGTGCGGCTCCTCAAAGCGTCGCCTATTGACTCGGAAACCAGAGTTTTGATTTCTCCACAGGATTACTGCGGCGGCAATTGGCTCACTACTGAGGCCCCTTGCCCCACATCTCCACCGCTTGAATTCTCCCCACAGGCTGTTTGAGCTTGGCAACTTCGCGAAGCTCTGAGCCATCAGGCTTCATCCTGAAAATCCCATTGCGAGTCGCGAAGACTACCACGCCAAGCTCGCGCATCAAAGCCAGCGGAGCTGACTTGTCGTAGCCGACAAGATAAGGTTCGGCCAACACTCGCTGCGGTTCACTGCCAATGGTTTTGATCCAGGTGCCGCGAAGTTTCATGTCCGGGATTTCCCGTGAATAGATCAGCGTGTCGTGGCTGACCCAGCCGATATGATCGGCTTCAATGCCCAAATTCTCGGCGGTCTTCTTTTCGACATCGACCACCACCAGCGCCTGCCCGTTATTGCATAGCACATAGCGGCCATCCATGGAAGGGTCAGTGATCTTCTGGCAATCAAAAGGCAGCGTGGCCACCTCCTCCACTGTGTTCTTCTTGCGGTCGAATACGCTGACGGTTTTGCCACCGATGATGAAAGCGCATCTGTCGTTGTTGAGCCACTGCACATCTGACACCTTGCCGCCATTCTTGGGAAACAAGGTGGGCTCCGGCTTGTCGATGTCATAGACAAAAAATTTCTCGCCATCGTCGCCCACCAAGACCTTGCAGTCGGGTGAGCGAAGCTTGGCTTTGATATGCGGGGTGATGTTTGTTTGCTGCAAGTCGCCCGTGCTCAAGTCCACCCGGAGTTGCTTGCTCTGCACATTGACCAAGCAGGCTTTGTCAGAGGCCAGCGCCACGTTGACCGAAAAGTATTGCGCGTAGAACTGGCCGTATTTCGTGGCCTGCCGCTCGTTGATAAACTTGAATGCGGTCCAATCAATGCCCGCGATCCAGATGTCACCGTCTTTGACATACATGGCTTGGCTGCCGTCATTGGTAAACGCAGGAGGCGTTTCAACGCCCATCACCCCGTCTTGTTTTCCATCCAGCCCGAACCGCATGATGCCACGCTCTGCCTGCACCATAAGATGCCTGCTTTCAGGATAGTAAAACACGCGCATCGGAATGCCCCGCAGCCAATTCTTGAAGATCACTTCACCTGTGCTGATGTCATAGAGGTCGCCGCCAACCAGGGCCAGCCAGCCCAGCTTGTCGGGAAGCGCGTCAGCTTTCTTTTTGATCTCTTCCACCACGGCGGGATCAGGTTTCGCAAACTCCCAGCGCGGCATCGTGCGCTTGAAGAACCACCATGCACCAAACAAGCCCGTGCTGAGCAGCACCACGCCGATGGCAATCGCGTATTTCGGGAACGCCTTCAGTATGCGCCAGTTCATGAAGTTTAGTCGGCGGCAGGTGCTTCCTCAGTGAACCCTTTCGGCGGAGTGATGCTGATCTCTTCAACAAAACACTCGTTGTCTTTGTGATCCTGAAGGTTGCTGTCCGCTTCCTTCACCCACGCGACCCGCTTGCCCTTCACGCCGTTGAAGATCGTGCGCAGGCCACGGCCTTTGATGGTGATAAGGAAGCCGCCAAATTCCAGGTCGATGCAGCCGCTTTCCGGGTCATGGTTGAACCATAGCAAATCCGTATAGCTGAAACAGGTTTGCAGCCCGTTGCGGAACTGCAATTCCAGGAAGTTCTCCTGCATCCCTTCACCGATCAGAATGGAGAAAAACTTATCGCCATCAGGCGTCAGTTCGGCAGGCTTTTCAGCCGCCTGTCTTGCCTTGAGAATTTCGTCAATTTTGTCAGCCATAGTGCCTCATTTTTTGATGACGACGGGACGCGGCGCGGCCTGCTTCGTCTTGGTTTCAGTTCTGTTTTTAGCCTGTCCCTCGCCGGTCTTCCTAATACTTGCTGCTTTTTCCTTTTTGGAGTGCTCCGCCGCACGGTCCGCGTTGCTGTTCTGCAACGGTTTTACTTTTGCCCTCCCCATCTTGACCTCTTTCTCTTTGTCTCCCTGCGCAGACCTACCACGCACCTTGTCCGCCACTTTCTTGAAATGGCTGGCCGCTGACTCGTAAGCTTTCACGAGCCGCTCTTTGCGATCTTGAGGGGCTTTCGATGCTGGAGGTTTTTCTTGAGCGGCTCCTGTCTTCTTGGCTTCATGAGCCGCCTTCAGCTCAGCGATCCTCGCGTCCGAGTGCTGGCTTATCTTGGGCCGTGCGATGCCTTTGCTTTGACTGCCCTTTCTCGGTTCTGAAGGATAGCCCTTGGAGCGGCTTTTGCCGTCCGCGCCAACCAGGTTCCGGCGCATCTCGACGTAGCCCTTCCAGTCGATGACCTCGCCTGTTTTGCGTGGTTCGACCTTCCGTCGCTCAGCGAGCTGCTTGACGAAGGTTTTGGCACCGTCCAGCCCTTTGCGGCTGTGAACAGCCTCCCGCCATTGTTTTGCACCCAGTTCGCCGTTCATGAAGTTGGAGAGTTCCTGCGAGGTCAGTTCCGCCAGTTCCACGCCGGACATTCGCGTGGACGTGTTGCCGACCGCCTGCTGCAATTCGCGGCGGTTGTCAGTGTAGATGCGGAGGGTTTGTTTGCCACGGCTGCATGACACATAAAATTGTTCACGAGAACTGGCAAGGAACGAATCGGCGCTTTGTGCCACCAGCACGTCGCGGACGCTCCGGCTCTGGCTAGAATGCGAGGTCTGGCAATAGCCGTGCGCGATATGGCCGTGGTTTGCCGGAAGAATGGCCCCGTTGCTGAGGATGATCTCGCCCTTCCTGCCGAACTTCTCCACAGCTAAGAGGTTGCCGTTGTTGAGGCGTTTGCCGTTCGTGCTCTCTCCGTTTCGTGTGATGCGAATGCGGTCCCCCTTTGCCAGGGCGATCTCGCGTTCCTCATAGACCAGAAACTTTGTGGCCTCGTTGAGGGGCAGCGTGCGGGTTTTGCCTGCCTTATTCTGAATTTGCACCGCGCCGTTTTCGCCCTGCCCCAGCACCTTGAAAATCTCGCCGCGTTTCACGCCCTTGGCGTTTTGATGGAACTGCACCACCAGACCGGCACGGTAGTTCTCAGGAAGTTGGCGCTCCGCTTCCTCCCACTGCAAGTTCTGGTATTGAAGGAACTTCTTTTCCGCGCCGAGCTGTCCCGCCTCCCGGCGAGCCTCACGAATGGCGTTCGTGACCTTGGCGCTCTCCGCATGGGTCGGAGAGACGACCAGCGGAAACTCGCCCCGTCGCCCGAGGGCGATGTAATCAGCCGCCAGTTCCCGGTGACGCTGCGCTTCGTCTGCAATTTCCACGAACGCTCCCAGGCTGTCCAGGCGACGGAAACCGGTTCGGAGGTCGCCTTTGCTGATGGCTTCGATGGCCTTCTTGTAGTCCTCGACTTCCTGCCGCCGGATCTCCGTCACTTCCGCGACGCGAAGACCGGCATGTTTTTGCAGGATGCGAAACGCATCACCCCGCGCCACCGGCGCGTGCTGCGCGGTGTCGCCAGTGAGGATGACGCGCGTTTTAGGCCCGGCGATTTCCATGATGCGCCACAAGTCCCGCGTGCCGAGCAGGCCCGCCTCGTCGATCCAGATGACCTGCCCACGAGCCTGCTTTTGCAGCTTCGTGTTGAGCATCAGATGGGCGACCGTATCAGCACCCGCGAACCCCGCTTCACGGAGGGTTTCACGGGAAGCGACGGCGGAGGGAGCAAAGGCGAACACCTTCAATCCTTGCGCCTCAATCGCGGCCACCGCGTCTTTCATGAGCGTGGTCTTGCCCACGCCGGCACCGCCGCGAATCGCCATCACCTGATCGCGGCTGGTGAGCAGATGTTTGACCGCTGCCCGCTGTTCCTCGGAGAGCTTTTCAGAATATGAAAGCCTGCCCTTGCCGCCCAGCGGCATGGCCGAATTCCGGCCAGAACGAACGAAGGCAAGGAGGGCGATTTCTTCCGCCAGAACATCCACGGAAGTGCAAAGATGCTCATCCCCAATCTTGCGCCCGATCAACTGCCGCCGCTCAAACTCAGCTTTGATGGCCTCCGGCGTCGTTTGCCCGACGCCAAAGCGAAGCGCAGCCGCCAGGATGTGACCGCGTTCCACCACCGACTGGCGCTCGAACAGTTTGGAAATGGCATAGTCCACGGCCTGCCCCGCAGTCACCCTTTCGGCTCCACCCTGCCCACGCTCATAGCAAACCTTGGAGATTTGCACCTTTTCGTCATCGGTGAGCCGGACACTCCACGCCGCCAGCAGGTCTGAAAAGGTCATGCCGTGTCGTTTTCCCTCCCGGCTTGCAGCCCCAAGCGCGTCCTTGGCTTTGGCGTCCTTGATGCCCATTTCATCGGCCAGCCGCTCAATTTGAGCGGTGCGCCGCGAGAACTTGGCAATGACACTGGCAGGCATCCCTTTGATTTCCCAGCCGCTTTTCCGGCGCTCGATGGCGTAGCCTTGAGCCACTAAACTTGCCGTCAGGCGGGCATGAAACGCCGCTTCCGCGTAATGCGCTTCGCGCTTGATGGCCCCGAACTCCGCCGCTTTCCATCGCGCCTCTGTTTGGTCGAAAGTCGCGTTGAAGGTGAAGCAGTGGACGTGAAGATGCGGATCGGGAATGCCCCCGACCGGGCGTGAGGTGAAGTGAACAAACTCCGCCCAGGCCAGGTTTCCAGTGACGCGGTTTTCCCGCGCCCCCTTCCTTCTGACTCGGGTTTCTGCCCTCGCCTCAAGTTCCGTCATGGTGTCAGAAACCGCCTGCCGAAACGCTTTCAAAACCTCTTTGTCCTGCGTTAGCGCATAAAGCACGGAGAGACTTTTTGGCGCGTGAAAATTGAGGTCATACCCGACGCGGCGACCTTCCTTCGTGCGGGGTGTCAGCTTCTCCCCAGTGAGGGGATTGCGGTTCTCCACCAGCGCCGCGAACTGCTCCCGATCCACGTCCCCGGACAGCCCCAGCAGGCCCGCAGCGCGGCCATGCCACTTGCCTACCACCTCCTGTTTCTCGGAGTAGTAGTCCTCGCGTTTCAGACCTTCCGCATAGTATTTGCGGGCGGCTGCCGCGCTCGTGTGCGCCACAACTCTGAGCATCGGTTCATTCTACCACATCTGATTCCGTGAATCCATTTTCGCCGCTTACTCGGCAAAATTTGCCTGCTAGCAAGCTATTGAGCGAGCCAGCAAGGCAGCGAACTTGCCACCTTGTCAGGTTGCGAGCTAGCAAGCTGGGAAGGCAGTTTTCGAGCAAGTTTGCCGTCTAGCAAGGAGGCTACCGAGCTAGGAAACTAGCAAGCTAGCAACATAGCAATATGATCTTCAGACATCTCTCCTTAGCAGTGCTAAGGCTGTGGTTTTTGCTCGCCGCAGAGCGGCTGCGCGGCTAGCTTGCAGTGACCCCAGCACCCTCCCCTCATGGATGAATTCAGCCTCGCCAAACGTCCCCCATCTGCCCCTACAGGCGCAAAACGAAACTGGCCTGATGACGACGAGGCGTTGCTGGAATTGAGTGCAGACGGCAAGACCAGCAGGGCTGAAAACTACTGGTGCCTGAAGGATGCGTTTGAGGGAGTGCAGATTTTGGGAGCGACCGGTTCTGGCAAATCATCAGGGAGTGGGCAAGCCCTCGCCAAGGCGTTCATGGAGTCCAATCTAGGCGGACTGGTTCTGACTGCCAAGAACGACGAAGTGCTCTCATGGAAGCGCTTCGCCAAGGCCGCAGGCCGTGAGTCAGAATTGCTCATTGTCGGCCCCGACTCACCCCACAGGTTCAACTTCCTGCGCTACGAATTGAAGCGGCCAGGAACCGGGGCAGGGCACACCGAAAACCTCGTGAACCTGTTTTGCAGCGTGCTGGAAGCAGCCGAGCGAAAACAAGGGCAGGGCGGGGGCCAGGACGCTTATTGGCAGCGCACATTGAAGCAGCTTCTCAGGAATGCGATTGACCTTGCCGTGCTCGCGCTGGATGACATCGACCTGCCATCCCTCTACCGGATCATCACGTCCGCGCCCCGCAGCACTGAGGAGGCCGAGAATCCCGACTGGCAGAAGAAATCGGCCTGCTTTGCATTGCTGGAAGTGGCGACGGCAAAAACTAAAGATAAGGGCAGGGCGAACGATTTGGAACTGACTCGCGACTTCTGGCTGCGGGAGTTTCCAAGCCTCGCCCCTGAAACCCGCTCCGTGATCGTCTCCACCTTCACCAGCATGGCCGACTGTTTTCTGCGCGGCCTGCTGCGTGACCTGTTCTGCACCGATCTCACCTTCACCCCCGAGGACACGTTCAACGGCAAGATCATCATCCTCAATCTGCCGGTGAAGGAGTTCAATGAGCTGGGCCAGTTCGCCCAGGTGCTTTTCAAGTTCATCTGGCAGAGGGCCGTTGAGCGGAGGATTTCTGCGGACATGAGCCGCGAAGCAGCCCAGGCCGCAGCTCGCCCCGTTTTCCTTTGGGCGGACGAATCACAGTTTTTCGTCAATTCCTACGATGCCCTTTTTCAGAGCACGGCGCGAAGCTCCCGCGCCTGCACCGTTTACCTGACCCAGAACCTCCCCAGCTACTTTTCGGCCTTCGGCGGACAAAACTCCCGCTCCGATGCCGAGAGCTTCCTTGGGAACCTCCAAACGAAGATTTTCCACGCCAACGGCGACCCGACCACGAACAACTGGGCAGCGGATTCCATCGGCAAGACGCGGCAAGCGACGTTTTACGGTGGATTAAATGAAGGGATGGCGAAAGGCGGCACGATGAGCCAGAACGCAGGCGGCAGCATGGTGGTGGAATACGTCGTGCAGCCGCAAGAGTTCACCATGCTGCGCACGGGTGGCCCTGAATCTGAATATCTTGTGGACTCGATCATTTTTCAAGGCGGGCGGCGATGGCTCGCGACCAAGAAGGGCGAGCCGGTCGCTCAGAATTTCATCCGGCATGTCTTCTCGCAAAAGTCATAGGGCAGGGCAACGGTGAACAAATCCACACATGAAGGACCGGCAAATTCAATCCACGGGAGCGCAGCCAAGCGTCCCCATCCTCAGTCCCATCCTGCACTGGCTGGCGATGCCGGCCATCGTGTTCCTGCGCTCCCGATTCGGCTTTTCGTTTCTCAGTCCCAAAAGTGTTTTCTTCGCCTTCGTTTGGGCGCACCTCCTGTTCTCGATCTACGCGTGGATAGAGCAGGGCGTTTGGTTCAAGTATTGGGCCGTGGCGAGCTTCGGTCTTGGCGCGGCTGCGTTGTATCTGCTGCACCTTATGCTGGCCTTTTCACGGGAAGTGGGCAGGCAGGGCAAGCACGACTTCTATTCAGGGACATCGCACCTGCTGCTGCTTCCCGGCTTCAGCCAGCTTCGCGGCAACCCGCGCTCCGAGCTGATGGTGCATCTCTGGGTCGAGCCTTTTCTGGCCTTGACCACTGCGGCGATGCTTCGCGCTTTTTTCACAGAACACCGCCTTTCAACATGGCTGATCCTTGTCGCCGTCGCCATGTGGCTGAAGGAGTTCATCAATTTCTGGTATGGCATCCGCTCGGAGAAAAAGCACGAGGACATCATTGAAGACGCCAAGGAGAAGATGCCAGGGAGCGGCGCTGCTGAAGTGCCACTGCCAGCGGCAGGAACCCGCAAACCAAGGGCGAAGCGCCCTCCCCAAATAGCCGAGGATGAGCAGGCAGTGAAGGCATTGGAATTCCGCTCCGCAGAAGTGTTGAGACTGATGCCTCCCCATTCACTGGAGCAGGCCGAGCTGAATTACCGCCATCTCATCAAGACCGTCCATCCCGATCCGAACAACGCGGACGAAGGGGCCACCGAAAAAGCGGCGACTTTGAATGAGGCCATCGAGTATTTCCGCCGAACTCTAGGCGGCTGACTAAATATGTTTGTATGACATCAACAACCGTCCCCACTTGCTATTGGTGCGGCGAAGTCGCCACCTCTGAGGATCATGTGCCTCCAAAAAGCTTTTTCCCTCAAGGGAAGAATCTGAATCTCTTCAAAGTGCCTTCATGTGCGAACCACAATGAAATGTTCTCTACACTCGACGAAAGGTTTCGATTCTACATCCAAGGATCGGCCATGAGTGAAGACGCCTTCCAGATGTTTGCCGACAAAACAATCAGGGGCTTGCAAAAGGAGGCGGCGCAGAAATTCACGGCTTCATTGGCCCAATACAGCAAGTGGATCATGGTGGATGGCGAACGCCGACGTATTTTCTCGGTTGAACCTGAAAAGCAAAACCAATTCTTCGAGAAGCTTGTGCGAGGTGCCTACTACCTAGCGTTTCGGGAGCCCGCTTGCGGTCAGATCGTCACCGCATCGCCACAATTCTATTCAGGTCTGGACTACAAGACCCTTGCTGAAAACCTGGGGCCTCTGCTCAACGACAGTTCGGTCATGACCGAGTATGCGTGTCCCAATCCCGACATTTTCCGTTTCCGCTTTGGACGCGAGGGAACACCTCCCAAACAAGCAGCAGCCATTGTCATGCTTTTCTATGGCTCCGTCGAAATACTTGGGCTTGTCACTCCGTCGCCGACGGAACAGTGAAACTAGGCGGCTGATTTTCTGCCTTTCGTTTCGATGCGAACCGAAGTCACCGGATGACCAATCGACTGCCATGCTGCTTCCATCTTGTGTTTGAAATTGGTTTCCACCCAATCAGCCACGAATTTGAGGTTTGCGCGATAGGTGAGGGTGCCATCCACCAGTTCGCCAAGCTGCAACCTTTCCAGCCAAGCTTTCACTTGGTCTGCGCCAACTTGTTTGCGCAACAGTTCCAGCACGTTCTCCCAGGCTTCTTCCAGAGGTGACCGCTCAATGAGCACGAGCTGCGCCTCTTGAGCCGGAGGGTTCTTGGCTTCAATCACTCCCCGCTTTTCTGTGCGCTCCATGAGAAGCATGTCTTTGCCTTGCGCCGAACTCACATGCTCCAGACGGAAACCCGGCAGGTCATTCTTCTTCACCAGCTTTCGCAGTGTGCTCGCATAATGCTTGTATGCCTGCTGCGATGCGGATTTCTGGTAAAGGCTCTTGAACGTCTCTTTCCAGACGCCTGTCGGGCCTCCCGTGGCTTTTCGCGCATAAAGATATAGCCAGCGCTCCACGCTGCCGGAAATATCAAAATACCGTTTGTCGAGAGTCAGCACATGGAAGTCCTGAATGCTTTCAAAGAGCCATTCGGCCAGCACGACTTCAACGCCGCGAATTTCGCCTTTTTCTTCCGTGATCTCCCACTCTGAAATCCACGAGAACTGCCTGATGCGTTTGCGACTACGCTTGCCTTGTTCGGATCGGATGGTGGTTTGAATACTCGTCATCTTGAGGCGGTGCAGGGCATCTTTGAGCCGCTGATATTGCCCGCCGCCGGGTTCACGGTTCATCCACGCGAGGAACTGATACGGGGTGAAGTGAATTCGGCGTGAAGGCTCAAGCCCCTTCCTCTTGGCTTCAATCCATTGCGAAATGGCATAGATGAGCAAATCCTGATCGTGGATCGTGGCAATGCCGTGTTCCCCGCTGCCGGTGATGCGGACTGTTTCAGTTTGGCCCGACCTCGCGTCCACATACTCGTGCTGAATGGCCTCAGTTCTTCCGGGTGTCAGGCTGAACCAGCAACGCGCCATCAGATCAATCTGGTCTTTGGGAGCGATGTCAGCCGAGGACGCTATGAACCTTTCCAAGTTCTGATGTTCTTTGATCCCACCCTCAATCATCCTGCCCATGCCCTTCGGCATACCATGATTGGTTTGAAAAAACAATATCGTCAGAGCAGCGACCTTTGAGCCGGATTTATCCGAACTTTCCAACCATCGTCAGACCGGCAACCCTTTGAATCGTCATGCCAGCGACCGTGCCGTCAGACCACCGACCAACCCACGTCAAGCCAACGACTTTGCTATCGTCACACCAACGACCCGCCATCGTCAGAGCAGCGACCTGAACAGCCCTCAAGCCCAAGCTGGCTGCGCTTCCCCACCTCTCTAAACCTTACTTAAACAGTAAAGAATAAAACCTTTAAACCCCGTCGGCAGCCGACTCGCCTTTTTGAAAAGCTCGTCTGCCTCCGGGTGCCTGGCAGGGAAGGACTAGAAAGCTAGCAAACTAGCTAGCAAGCTGTGTTGCAAGTTTGCAACCCTCCGAAGAAAAATGAAGGCACGCAGCAGCCAAACATTCGAGAGGCTATCGGTGACAGGAGCAAATCACTATTCTGCCAAAAAGAGGCAGACATGATTTACGGACTCACAAATTCAAAAGGCGGTGTTGGCAAAACAACCATCGCAGTTCACTTGGCGGCATGGCTCGTCAAAAAGAAGCGCAGCGTGATCTTCATTGATGCCGACCCGCAATCTTCGGCATCACAATGGATCAAGGAACTGGCACTGCCGATCCAGCTTGAGCAGATCGACTCGCCGGAGGAAATAATTCATCGGCTCGCCAAATTCGCGGGCGGTGCGAATGACATCGTCATTGACGGCCCCGCAGGACTTTCAGCAACGACCAGGGCCATCATGCTCCGTGCTGACCGCGTGTTTTTTCCATGCGGACCGTCAATTCTTGATCTCCGAGCAGCCTCCAAAGCCGTGCAGCTTCTTCGCGAAGCTCAGAAAACACGCAAAGGCAAACCGGAAGGACTTCTCATCCCCAACAAGCTGCAAAAGCGCGGACGCCTCAGCCGTGAAATGATGAACGCCGCCAAAAAACTTGGCGTGGATGTCACCGCTGGAGTGTGCCTTCGTCAAAGCTTCGCGGACTCCGCAGGGCAGGCCAAAGTGGTCTGGCAAATGGGCGCAGGGGCTTTGCTGGCCTCTCTCGAAATGCAGCAGCTCATGAAGGATATGACCCGTGGTTAACCGACGCTCACTCGACGACGCGCTTACCCCTGATGAGCAGAGTTTTCTTGAAACCGGCAAGACTGCCAAGGCAGAGCCGAAACCGAAATCTGAAGCAACCTCAAAGAAGGAGAATACCCCTATGGCAAGAGCAGCACTGAAAGAAAATTTCGCACAACGACCAACCGCCCAGGTGCCACCAAGTTCCGCACTGCCTCAGTTCACGATGGCGGGTGCCGTCTCCCTGAATGTTCGCATCGAACCCGAGATCAGCACCGCACTCCTCAGAGCATCCATGGACCGGAAAATCCAGAGGCTTGACCCGTTCACGCAGCGAGACATTGTTGCCGAGGCACTGGCCGAATGGCTGAAAAAGCACGGCTACCTTGCCTGATCAAGTCGCCGGTTTTATACAGCCATTTTATACAGTCACGGCCTGAAAACGTGCAATTCAGCCCCACTGGATGCAATTGGGCGCAACGCGCAATCATCGCCGAACCCTTGTGCTGCAAGGCTTTGCAAATGAATGCAACACAGTGCAACATCATGGAATACAACAGGAGTGTCCGGCCTACTTTCCGCGCTCCAACCGTCTTTCGTTCTGCGGATGTCGGAGGCATGAACGAAGGCGGTGCCATGGCCACCGCAATCCAAGACGCTGCTGCGCGGGCGGAAGCAAAGTAGTCCGCACACTCCCCTGTGTGCGGGATCGCAGGCCGGGGGGACGAACCTTCCGCACAGAGGACTGTGCGGACCACGATGGGTGCCGTCCGCGCAGCGTCGCGGCGTGATGCGGGAAGCGTAGGTCCACGCTCCTTTGGGGAGTTTATCCCCGGTAGGTGAACAGCTCTTCCAACGTCTTCGCGGGCTCGCCTTTGGCTTCGAGGAGTTTGTTGAAGGCGGTGGCGACGCGGCGCTGGGTGTTCTTGGTGAGCCAGCGGCCTTTTCTCGCGCGTTGGACGGCCTTGTGGGTGAGGGGATCGGCGCAGGCGGCGACGAGTTCGTGGTTGCCGATCTCCAGGGCGGACATGAGTTCGTCGAGGGGTTGGGGGCCGAGGTTGCGTTCTTCAGGTTGCACGGCTTATCCTAATTCTCCCGAGACGGATGGCCGCAAAAAACGCAAATATTTCAAAATGGGATCGGTGACTCGTTGCTCTTCGCTGGCGGAGACGTGCGCCCCGCATGATGGCTGATTCACTTCTCGAGCCTTCCTTTTTGGCGATTTCTGCGTTTTTTGCGGCGATTCATTCCGGTTTTTAGGCTTAGTATCACTTCCTTCCTGCCCCCAACCCTCATGCGCGTTCTTCTCACCACCACCAGTTATCAGGACACTCCCGGCGATCACCATGCGCTGCTGGAGTCCGCCGGTTTTGACATCCATCGGGAGCGCGGGCCGCTGCCGGAGTCGAAGATGCTGGAGCTGGCGGGCGACTTTGATGCGTTTCTCTGTGGCGATGACGAGATCACCAAGGCGGTGCTGGACAAGGCGCTGCCGCGTCTGCGGGTGATCAGCAAGTATGGGATCGGTCTGGACAAGATCGATGTGGAGGAGTGCACGGCGCGGAAGCTGCCGGTGCTGTTCACGCCGGGCGTCAATCACACGACCGTGGCGGAGCACACCTTTTGCCTCCTGCTCGCCCTGGTGCGGAACCTCGTGGACAGTGCCAACTGCGTCCGTGGCGGCGAGTGGAAGCGGGTGACGGGTCATGAGATCTGGAACAAGAGCATGGGCATCGTGGGCCTCGGCCGGATTGGCCAGGAGGTGGCGAAGCGGGCGCTGGCCTTCGGCATGAAGGTGCATGCGCTGGACCCGTATTGGCCGGAACAGTTCGCGACGGAGAACGGGGTGACGCAGCATGAGACCATCGAGACGATGCTGCCAGAGATTGATGTGCTGAGCCTGCACGCCAATTTGAGCGAAAGTACGAAGCACCTCGTCCGCGCGGACCGGATCGCGCTGGCGAAAAAGGATCTGCTGGTGGTGAACACGTCGCGCGCCGAGCTGGTACACATGCCGGACATGATCGCCGCGCTGGACGCGGGCGCGATCAGTGGTTATGCCACCGACGTGCTGGACGAAGAACCGCCACCCCCGGATCATCCGCTGCTCAAGCATCCCAAGGCGCTCATCACCCCGCACATTGGATCCCGCACTTATGAGAGCGTTCCCCGTCAGGCGATGCGTGCGACGCTGAACCTCGTGAACTACCTCAAGGGCGAGGCGGACGTGATTCAGGCGAATCGGTTTTGATTTGGATGCCCCACAGGGCGATTGATTTTCGCAACTCGACGGTTACCGTGAATCAGGATGAAGACGGCAAGCCCTCAGAAAATCGTGACGACTCATGTGACGATGGACCCGAAGCATGTGTACGAGCATTGCTTGAAGCAGCCGAAAGTGTCGCTGGAGTCGGCGAGGCACTCCGTTGCTATGGGAGTGAGGATGGGGAGATCGGACACCAAAGGGAAGAGCAGGTAGGCCGCCTTGGGCTTCTTCCGCGTTGCTATGCGATTCAGGGAGAGCGGTTGGCAAATGGTGGTGAGCACGCGGTTTACTACTGTGCCGACACGGCGCGAATCACCAAGGTGGCGCTCGATGGTTCCTTCGGATTCATCGTCGATGAAAAGGACCTGCTGGACCCGCGAAACTTTTTGTTGAAGAGGAAACTGCGCCATCGCCGCGCATTGCCATCCGAATATCTGTGGCGGTGGGCGGCGCTGACAGCCTTCTTTGGATTGCCTACCCGGTTTGAGGGCGTCCTTTGGAGTCGCGAGACATTGGCGGCCCTGGTGGTATCTCAACCGTTTATTGGCAACGACGAAGATGGGTTCCCGTCGTGGAACGAGGTGGAGGAGTTTTTGTCAAAGCGCGGTTTCTTCAAAGTCGATGATGACGCGATAGGTGATCCCGTGTTGCACGGGGCGGTTTGGTATCGACAGCGCGACGGGCTGCTCGTCTCCGACGTGTTTCCTAGAAACTTCAGAGTCGCCTCATCGGGTGTGATCGTCCCGATCGACCTCGTCATCAATGTGGTTCCTCCGGGCGGAAGTGCGCTCCTTCCCGCGCCGGAGGTGCCTTTCCAGTTGCCGAAGTTCTGAGTTCTGGCCTGTTGACGGCGTATTTTCACCAACCATGCCCACCACCTACCACATCCTCCCGGCCGACGCGCACAACGAGCTTGTCCACAAGGCGTACCAACACCGCGGTTACACCGCCGACGAAGCCGAGGACGCGGCGCGTTTCTGCGAGATGGCAGCCGCGCATGGCATCCGCACGCACAACGCGATCAAGGCGCTACACCTCGACCATCTCTTTGGCAGTGCGACGGGCGGTTGCAAACCGGGAGCGGAGATCAAAGTGATCGAGAAGAAGTTCGCGGCCAGCGAGGTGTGGGACGCGCAGTTGAAGCTGGGGCAAAGCGTGGCGTTTCGCGCCATGGAGCGCTGCATGCAGATGGCGGACCAATACGGCATCGGCCAAGTGGCCGTGGACAATGCCTTCCACTACCTCTGGGGCGGTGGCTACGTGATGGACGCGGCCAAGAAGGGCTACATCGCCTACACGAACTGCACCTCAACGTTGGGAGAGGTGGTACCCTTCGGTGGCAGGTTTCCCGTGCTGGGGACGAACCCGCACTCCTGGGGCATCCCAACGCAGGACGCCTGCGGATTCCCGGTCGTGATCGACTGGGCTACCTCCACGGTGGCGATGGGTCGCGTGCAGCAGTTTCGCCGCGAAAACAAGCCGCTGCCTCCGGGCGCGGCGGTGGATGCGGATGGCAATCCGACGACCGATCCTCACGCTGCCCAGTGGCTGCTGCCGTTCGGCGCTCACAAGGGCTACGGGCTCTCGCTGCTCATCGAACTCATGGGCGGAATGATCGGCGGTTCGCTGCCGACGCTGCGCGGGGGCGGCGGCCATCCGGACATCAAGGCCCAGCCTTTCCCGGAGGGCGAAAAGCGGACCTCGTCATTCTATTTCCAAGTCATCCATCCGGACGCGATCAGTTCGGGCTTGTTCGCGAAGGGACGCACGGCCTCCGAAAACCTGAAGGCCGTGATCGACGACATCCTGGGCCACGGCAACGAGAACTGCATGCTCCCCGGCCAACCCGAAGCGAAGAACGCCGAGCACACGGCGAAGGCCGGCGGCTTGCTGTTCACCGCCGCCGAGGTCGAGGCGCTGAACGAGCTGGCCGACGAAGTGAGCAGTGCGCGCTTTGATGCGGCGGCCTTGCCGACGTATGAGGTGGAGTGATTCGATGTATCACGGGCGTTTCTCATGGGGTCTTCGAAATTCGCTCGCGAGAACGAAAGCGGTGTCACAGCCACCGCACTCCAAGACGCTGGCGCGCCTGCGATTGACGTGGGAAGTCGCGAAGCGTCTTGGAGTGCGTGCAGCTCGCTGCCGCTTTCGTTGGGTCTAGCTGGTGGAAAGCATTCGATAGACTCCGTTTGTAATGGTCCCATTGCCTTGGCCAACTTCCCGTCTATTGAATTTCATGCCCAAAGTCCTATCCCTCGGTGAAGTCCTCCTCCGTCTCGATCCCGGCGAGGGTCGGGTGCGTACATCGCGTCAGTTCACGGCCTGGGAGGGCGGCGGTGAGTACAATGTGGCGCGCGGCTTGCGGCGTTGCTTTGGCGTCCCATCGGGCATCTTGACGGCCCTGGCCGACAACGAGATCGGCCGTCTCGTTGAAGACCTGATGCTGCAGGGCGGGGTGGATACCTCGTTCGTGAAGTGGGTGCCCTACGACGGCATGGGCAAGCGGGTGCGGAATCCGATCAACTTCACCGAGCGCGGCTTTGGCGTTCGGGGGGCGAAGGGCAGCGTGGATCGCGGCAACAGCGCGGCCTCGCAGATGAAGCCGGGCGACTACGATTGGGAAGCTCTCTTTAAAGAGACCGGCTGCCAATGGCTGCACACGGGTGGGATTTACGCCGGGCTTTCGGAGACGACGGCGGAGCTAACCATCGAGGCCTGCGAGGCGGCGAAGCGGCACGGGATCACGGTTTCCTACGACTTGAATTACCGGGCATCGCTGTGGCAGGAGCGGGGCGGATTCGCCGGAGCGCAGGCCCTGAACCGGAAACTGGCGCCTTATGTAGATGTGATGATCGGTGTGTTGGCGGACGAACTGCCCAAGCCGACGCGTGGTCCAGATGCGGACGACCTGTTTGCCGGGGAAGTCGAGGCCCTGAAGCCTGCGATGGAAGGGTTGGCCAAGGAGTATCCGAATCTGAAAACCATCGCCGCCACCCTGCGCCGGGTCCACAAGGCGTCGGTCAATGACTGGGGCGCGATGTGCTGGCATGAGGGGCGGTTTTTCCGCAGTCGAGACTACCCTGCCTTCGACATCCTCGACCGAATCGGGGCGGGGGACAGCTTTGTGGCTGGGTTGATCCATGGACTGCTGATCGAGAACGATCCGCAGCGGGCGGTGGATCTGGGCGCGGCCCACGGGGCGCTCGCCATGACGACCCCCGGCGACACCAGCATGGCGACCCTGGCCGAGGTGGAACTCTTGGCCAAGGGCGGAGACGCTCGTGTGCAGCGCTGAAAAATCGCTTTCAGAGACATGGAGTTTCCGTTTGACAGACAAGGGGTCTCTTCTACTTTCACGGCCCTATTTTAGCCGCCCTCGTTGAAGCGAGGGCGCTTTTGCCTCCCCTTAAGACAATGAAGACATTCTCAGCCAAAGCCCAGGACGTGGACCGCAAGTGGTGGGTCATCGATGCCAAGGACAAAGTCCTCGGCCAAGTCGCTGTGGCCGCCGCCAACATTCTGCGCGGTAAGAACAAGCCCATCTTTACCCCTCACGTGGACACAGGCGACTTCGTCGTCGTGGTGAACGCGGACAAGGTGATCCTCACGGGGAAAAAAGAGCAGCAGAAGGTTTACACCTCGGTGTCCGGTTACATTGGCGGCCAAAAGGTGGAGACTGCGGAGAAGCTTCGCGCTCGCCGTCCTGAACTCCTCGTTGAGCGTGCGGTTCGCGGGATGATCCCTCACAACCGTCTCGGACGCGCCATCAACAAGAAGCTGAAAATCTACAACGGTGCCGAGCATCCGCATGAGGCTCAGAATCCGCAACCTTTCGAGGTGGCCTAATCCTCACCCGTTTTCGACTGACTGACTTTACTGACTCATGAGTGCACCCCTCAAAAACGCCACTGGTCGCCGTAAGACCGCGATCGCCCGTGTCCACATCCGCGAAGGCTCTGGAGCCATCACGGTCAATGGCCGCGACTTCGAAGAGTATTTCCCGACCCTGACGCAGCAGAACTTGGTCCTTGGACCTCTGGCTGTCACGAACAAGCGACAAGCTTACGATTTCTCGGTCAACGCCCATGGCGGTGGCATCAATGGTCAAGTCGGAGCGGTGGTGCTCGGCATTGCCCGCGCCCTCATTTCCGTAGAGCCTGAACTTCGCCCAGCCTTGAAGGCGGAAGGCATGTTGACTCGTGACTCCCGCGCGAAAGAGCGGAAGAAGGCAGGTCAGCCGGGTGCTCGGAAGCGCTTCCAGTTCTCCAAGCGTTAATCGCGGGTCGAACTCGACTTTGTTTCTTTTCCAAAACCCCGTCCTTGGACGGGGTTTTGTTGTTTTCACCCGATTCTCATGCGTTCCCCGCTGATGCCATGGCCACTCCTCTGAAGACCGCCTTCGAAACGGAGATGCAGGTGCGTCCCGACGATCTGGATTTTTTCAGGCACGTGCACAGCAGCAAGTACCTCGACTACCTGCTCGCGGCACGGTTTGACCAGATGGAGCGCTGCTATGGACTTTCCATGGAGACCTTCCTTGATCGTGGATTGGGCTGGGTGGTGAAGACCTCCCACATGGAGTACAAGCGCCCGCTCGGACTCGGCGAGCGGTTTGTGGTGAAGACGTGGATCGACTCCGTTTCCGGCACCGATGTGGAAGTGCGGTTTGAGATGCGCCGCCTGGATTCAGGGAAGATGCTCTGTTTGGGGTGGTGCCATTTTACCTTGGTGAATGTGGGGACGGGCCGCGCAGAGATCATCCCGGAGTGGGTGCTGGAAAAGTACGCCGCCTAGGTCGTGCGATTCGGATTTGCTTGGAC
Source organism: uncultured Verrucomicrobiales bacterium (assembly GCA_963976915.1). Lineage (GTDB taxonomy): Bacteria > Verrucomicrobiota > Verrucomicrobiia > Verrucomicrobiales > Verrucomicrobiaceae > CAXBNA01. Next base: position 12,804 of record CAXBNA010000032.1, on the reverse strand, counting down.
CAGTTTCCATGCCGTGGTAGATCGGATGGATGGTTCACAAACTTTTTGATCTGACGGGCAAGGCGGCGCTGGTAACGGGTGGCAGCAAGGGGTTGGGAAAAGCGATGGCTCGGGGTTTTGCGGAATCCGGTGCCGATGTGTTCATTTCCAGCCGACATGCGGACGAGTTGAAGGTGGCTGCTGCCGAGATTGGCGAGGGGCTGGACGTGAAAGTGGAGTGGATGGTGGCCGATATGGGTGATCGCGCCCAAGTGACGGCCCTGGCCGAGGAGGCGACCAAACGCCTCGGCAAGGTGGACATTCTGGTCAACAACGCAGGATCGAATCAACCGCAGGCCATCGATGAGATCACGGATGAAGCCTGGGATCGGATTGTGGAACTGAACCTGACGAGCTGCATGTCACTGACCCGAGCTCTCGTCCCCGGCATGAAGGCGCGGAAGTGGGGGCGGGTGATCCACATTTCGTCGGTGCTCGGCGTGGGCTCCAAGGAAAAGCGGAACTCCTATTCGGCAACGAAGGCGGCACTCATTGGGATGGCCAAGGCGAGTGCCATCGATCTGGGACCGGACAACATCACGGTGAACTGCCTCTGCCCCGGGCCCTTCATGACGGATCTGCCGATGAGCCTTTTGAGCGATCCGGAGAAGGAAGCGTTCTCAAACCGGACGGCGCTGAAGCGCTGGGGGCAGCCACCTGAGATTGTGGGGCCGATCCTGATGCTTGCGAGTGATGCGGGAAGCTACATCACGGGTGAGGCGCTGCTCGTGGACGGCGGGGCCTACGCACGTGCGCTGTAGAATCAGTTCGCCAACGTTTAGAAAATGCGATCCGTGGCGTCGATGCCGGGGATGGTCTGGAAGTGGTGGTCGTGAGTGAGGATGACGGCACCAATGTGGTGGGCACAGACGGCGATGTGGATGTCCTGAAGAGGCAGGTGGATGCCCTTCCTATCCAGGCTCCAGGCCAGCTTCATCGTTTCCTCCCAGCGCTGGAAACTGGAATCGACGTAGAGCATCACCGACCAAGCCGCCTCGTAGCGCTCCAGATGCCTCGGATAGCGAACCCCGCGCCCAACCTCCGCTTTGATCAAGCCACAGGTGGCGATGTCTCGGGATTCGGCGTGGTAACTGAGGATCTTAAGGGGATCCTGTCCCTCTCGGGCGCGCTGGATGTACCAGCAACTGTCCACCATGACAGGTCTGCTCATGGATTCAGTCGCTGGCTTTGGTTTTGTAGGAGCCGGGCGTCTCTGCGGCCCGCATCAGCATGGGGTCAGAGGCAGGGTCAAACATGGTTTTCAATTCCTTGGGGCTTGCGCCCGTCCCGGCCCGCAACACCTCCACCAACTTGGCCTTCCGCTCCACCTCTTTCAAGGCGGTGGTGATCGCTTCCGTCTTCGTGGAGGCACCTGTGATCCGGACCACGGTGTCCAACAATGCGTCGTCGATATTGATGGTGAGCTTCATGATGCCTCAAGCATGCATCATGAGGTGTGTTCTCGCAAGGTGATTATACATACGTGATGCATCGAGTACATGCATCACGTGTGCATTACCTCACTTCTTGAGGGCATCCCGAATCTCTGTGAGGAGTTGGATGTCCTTGGGAATTTCCGCAGCCTTGGGCTCTTCCTCTGCCTTCTTCTCGGTGAGGGCTACCAGCTTGTTCATGGGCTTAATGATGATGAAAAAGACCACGGCCGCGGTGATCAGGAATCCAATGGCGGCATTGATGATCATTCCGAGATCCAACATGTTGGGAACAATGGACCCGTCCTCCGCCGTCAGTTCGCCAATCTTGATTCCCAGGGTCACGTTGGGTTTGCCCCCGAAAAGCTGAATGAGGGGCTCGACGAATCCCTTGGTGAATGCCGTGACAATACCGGAGAAGGCGGCACCGATGATGACGCCGGTGGAAAGATCGATGACGTTGCCTTTGAGAATGAATTTTTTGAACTCGTTGAGCATGGTGGGGTGGAGTGTGATTTTGGAGGTTAACGAAGATGTGGATGCCCGGGCAAGCCTAGAATGAGTTCAGCAGCTTGCAGGCCACTCTCGGAGCCAAAAGGTGAGGGGCTTCGGCGACTCCGCTTCTTCATCGAGATCCTTCCACGTGAAATGCGTCTTCAGTTTGGGTTGCCTGGTGTAGCCGCGTTTCGTCCAAAAAGCGTCGAGGGGGACGTAGTCGCCGGGGCGCAGGGGATGATCCAACGGACGGTCCACGGCGCAGAAGGTGGTGATCCGGATGCCATCCATCGACTGAGCGTGTGCCTCGCGTTTCTCGAAAAAGGAGACCCCGATTCCGCGACCCCGATACTCGGGCAGCAGGATGGACTCGCCAAAGTAGCAGATGGCTTCCACATCGTAGCCATAGTCGAGAAAGGGCTGCTGAAATTCCGGTCCCCCGTCAGTCATGGGCAGGCAGGTGGTGGCTCCGACGACCTGATGTCCATCCAAGGCGAGCACCACCAAGCTGAGCTCAGACTGCAGATAGGTCCGCAGATACTCACGCTCGTAGTCGAGCGAGCCGTCGTAGAGATACGGAAACTCGCGAAACACCCGGATGCGGACGTCTCCCAAAGCATCGATCCACGGTTCGAGCTCGGGGCCTCGAAATTCCTTCAGCGCTACCGTGCCCATATGATCTGCTCGTTGTGGATCTGAACCACCTTCCAATCCCAAGGCCAGCGACCCTTCTTATGCCAATGGAAAAACCATGGCTCCTGAACTTGGTTCACCTTGGTCACCACAAATTGGCTGAAGCCGGTGCCGTTGCCTTCCATGCGAATCATCATCTTCACCATTCCGAGATCCTTGGTGGCTTGAAGGGTGGTGATCTGTGTCTCGAGGTCGATGGTGAAAAACCCTGCCAGTGCCTGCTTGCCGTCCTGCACGGCGGATTGGCGGTCATGCCCCCACTCATCGAGGTAGTCCTCCGTGAGCATGCCGAGGACGCGTTCCCAATCGCGCTTTTCCACGGCGGTGAGGAGCTTTTCCTGGGCAGCGAGGATTTCCGACTGGGGTGTGCGGCCGAAACACCACCATGCGGACCATCCGCTTCCCAAGAGAAAGATCAAAACGAGTGCGATCCAGAGATACCGCCGAGAGGTCATCGTCTACCAAAGAGCGAGTTCGCCGGATGGCACCGACGTCATCTCGGTTTGCGGCTGCGGCCGGTTTTTCATCGCCACGTCCAGAGTGGCCGTGGGCTCCTTCCGTGCGGCACAGACCACATGGGTGTGACCCGCTCCAGCCTTGGCAAGAGCCTGACGAATGTGTTCGGCGGCGCGATTTGGGCAATTGCAGTCATCACTGAGATGGCCGAGGACGACATTGGCGAGGCCCTCATGGGCGAGTTCAGCGACGAGCTCGGCGGTTTGCTCATTCGACAGGTGCCCGTGCCGGGAACTGATGCGTTGTTTGGTGGCCCAGGGTCGCTTCAGGTCCTCTTCGAGCATCTGAGTATCGTAGTTCGCCTCGACAAACAGACTGTCGGAGTGGCGGAGGCGATCCTTGATCAGCGAGGTGACGTAGCCAACGTCGCTGAGGACGCCAAGCTTCGCATGATCATCCTCAATGATGAATCCGACAGGATCGACGGCGTCGTGAGGGACGGGAAAGCACTCGATCCGCAGGTCTTGAAATTCAAAGGGATCCCCGGTGCTCATGATCCGCCACTTCGGCGGCGAGCGAAAGGCGAGTGACGTGCCGACCGCTTCTTGGGTGAGCGCGGTACAGAAGAGCGGAACGCTGTGCTTGCGGCTGAGCACCTCCAGCCCACCGGTGTGGTCCTTGTGTTCGTGCGTGAGGAGGATGCCGTCGAGTTGGTCCGGCGAGTAGCCGCGGGCCTCCATCCGGAGGCAAATCTGCTTGGCACTCAGACCCGCATCGATCAGCAGAGTGGTGCGGTCCGTGGAGACGACGGCGCAATTCCCCGAACTGCCGCTGCCTAAAACCGTGAGTCGAACCATGGATCAGAGTTTGTACTGAGGGCGGGGGTGGGTTCAAGTTCGAGGATTGAGAAGTTTCACTTTTGTCGATTCGGCCTTAACGCTCGTGACTGAAAATGTCCGAGCCAGAAGAATCCATCCACGAACGCGAACTGGGCGGTCAGTTGTTGGCCTCGGTGTCGCGTTCGTTCTACCTCACGCTCAAGGCGCTCCCGCAGGAACTGCGGGAGCCGATCTCACTGGCCTATCTGTTGGCTCGGACCGCAGACACGATCGCGGACACGGAGGTCGTGGCGGCGGAGGTGCGGCTGGAGTGCCTGAAGGCCTTCGAAGAGTTGGTGCGGGGAGTGGGCTCTTCGGTGGAGCTGAGTGCATTGAGTGCGAGGCTGACGGGGGACTTCTGTCCGCATCAGGCCGACCCGGCAGAACGTCGACTGATGGAGCGTTTCTCGGAGGGGCTGGCATGGCTCGAAACGATGAAGGGTGCCCGGCTCAAGGCCATTCGAGACGTTTTGGGGCCGATTATTGAGGGGCAAAAGCTGGACATTCAGCGATTCCCGGGGGATCACGTCGTGAGGAGTCTCGCAACGGCGGAAGAACTCGATGACTACACATGGAAGGTGGCCGGCTGTGTCGGGGAGTTTTGGACACGGCTCTGCGAATCGGAAAAACCGGGGGCGCTGGAGTCGACGATCTCACCCGAAGAGATGCGGGCGTGCGGCGTGAGGCTGGGCAAGGCGCTGCAACTCATCAACATCCTGCGTGATGTGGGGGAGGATCTGGAGGCGGGCCGCTGCTACCTGCCCTCCGAGGAGTGGAACGTGTCCGCTGCCACCACGCTGACCCAAGGATCCAGCGATGTGCTGAAGCCGGTATGGGAGCGGTGGGCGATGGTATGCGAGGAACACTTGGTCGCCGGTTTGACCTACGTCAGGCACGTCGCCGATGGGAAACTGCGCTACGCGACCGCGCTGCCTCTGTTGCTGGGGGCGTTGACGCTGGCAAAAATGCGCCGGTCGTCCTGGTCACAAGTCATCGGAGGGGTGAAGATCTCGAGGCTGGATGTCGCAAGGATCTTGGTGGAGGCGATGATGAGCTGTCGATCTGCAGACGGGGTGGAGCGGCATTTTAGGAAGCTTCTCAGCGCGTAGCTGGTTGGAAATCGAGCTTGCCTGATCCGTCAGGTGGTCTTGGATGGGGTATGATGATTCCTCTCGAAGACTTGGCGTGTGATGTGATCGGCAAAACCCAGCGTGGGCTGGGGCTTTCGGACGCAGACTTGGCGGCGAAGGCCGACGTCATGCAGGCGGAACTCGATGAAGCGACTTCGGAGGACGGGAAGCCATCCAGCCTCGTTCTCTTGAAATTGGCCGAGGCCTTGAACTTGCACGGCCCCAGCCTTGTGACGATGGCGGAGAAAGGCTGGGCACCTGAGCCGGTTTCCGTGGCGGGCTTGGCCCAGTTCAACACCACCTGGCACGACATGACCGTGAATGCCTACGTCGTCTGGGACCCGGCCACCAAAGAGGCCGTGATTTTTGACACCGGCGCGGATGCGGGCCCACTGCTCGACTGCGTGAAGGCGAACGGGCTGACCCTGAAAGCGGTCTTCATCACCCACACGCACACGGATCACGTTGCGGATTTGCCGCGACTCGTTGCCGAAGGTGGCCATCCCGAGGTCTTCAGTCATGCAAAAGAGTCAGTCCCGGGCACGACCACCTTTGATCTGGCTGATTCTCCAGCTTGGAGCTTCGGCGGGTTGAAGATCGAACCTCGCCTCACTTGGGGACATGCGGAGGCCGGGATCACCTACGTCGTTGCGGGACTGGAGCGCCCTCTGGCCATCGTCGGGGACGCCGTCTTCGCCAGCTCCATGGGGGGTGGAAAGGTTTCATTCGCCGATGCCTTGGAAACGAATCGAAAAGAGATCTTCACGCTCTCAGACGAGACGGTGATTTGTCCCGGACACGGTCCGCTGACCACCGTTGGCGAAGAGAAGGCTCACAATCCGTTTTTCCCCGAGTTCAAGTAAGCTCAGGATCATCGCAAAAGCGCAACAATCTCAGAAGGAATTCAATGGGACCACCAGTTCTAGCGACCTTCACCAACCCCATCATTCCATTACCACTATGTCTCAAACTATCGCCTTTGTCGGAGTCGGTCGGATGGGTGCCAACATGGCACGCCGACTGAAGGATTGCGGATATTCAGTCACGGCTGTCGCCGACGTGAATCGTGACGTCGCAGCCGAACTCGCAGCCGAACTCGGTTGTCGGGCCTGCGAGAAATTGGCAGAGGTGACGGCAGCGGCGGACGTGATTTTCACCGTGGTGACGAATGACGCGGCGATGCGGTCGATTTTCTTCGGCGAGGGTGACAATCTCCTCATGGGCGCGAGCGGGAAGACGTTCCTGAATTGTGCGACCTTGTCCCCGGCGATTCAAAAGGAAGTCGAAGCCGCCGCGAAGTCTGCGGGCGCTGGCTCCTTGGAGGTCTGCATGGCGTCCTCCATCAGTCATGCCCGCGAGGGGAAGCTTTACCTCATGATCGGCGGAGAGGAATCAGTGTATCAAGGTTTGCTGCCAATGCTGGAGCAAATGAGTGTGAATCGACGTTACGTGGGTGCCATGGGACGTGCCGCCGAAGTGAAGGCGCTGGTCAACATGGTGATGAACATCAATACGGCAGGCTTGGCCGAGGGACTTGGACTCGCTCAGGCGCTCGGTCACGATCTCGACATGATCCGTGAGGTGTTCTCTCAAACCGGCGCCAACAGCCGCGTGCTGGAAACCGACGCGGGCGACATGGTTGCGAGAGACCACGACTGCTGGTTCTCGGCAGAGCATGCGGCCAAGGACAGTGGCATCGCGGCCGGTTTGGCGGAGGAGGCTGGACTGAACCTTCCGCTCAACTCCGCCACCGTTGGCCAGTATCAAAAGATGGTCGAGCTGGGCCTCGGTGGCCTCGATAAGTCGGGAATCGCGGAGCTGACCTTCAAGGGCCGGGCTTTGGGCTGACGGGGTTGCCCACCGATCAGGTGGGTGGATTCGATGCTGCCTTGTCGGAACGGCTGTTGGGGTAAACCAGTTGCTGCAACCATGGTGCCCCAGTCAGAAACCACCAGGCCACGACATAAACCCAGACCAAGCTCAGGAGAATTTCAACGGCCGCTCCAGCGCGGACGTTCACCAAGGCCGAACCGAGCTTCGACAACGTGTAAGGGAGGCCCGGGAGACTGGAGAGCAGGATCCACAGTCCGGCGAGCCGGGTGGCAAGAGAGAATAGTTCAGGTGGTTTCATCGTACTCAGGATGCGGTGAGGGGTATCTTGCATCAAGACATGAGTTGCCATTCACTCTGCGCTGCTCCCTTCACGAACGTCGTCGCGAAGGCTCTGGTTGATGGGTGGATCGGTTCAGCATTTTTGATTGCGGTGGCCCTGCAACCGGCTCCCGTTGATCCATCGGTATGATCGAGTGGTTCAAGCTTCAGGAACACGGCACCTCCGTTCGCACCGAAGTGCTGGGCGGCGCAACGACGTTCGCGACGATGGCCTACATCATGGTCGTCAATCCGGCGATCCTGTCGTTTGCCGGCATTCCAATCGGGCCGGGAACGGTGGCCACGATCCTGACAGCCGCGGTTGGCACGCTGCTCATGGGGCTGATTGCGAACCGGCCCATCGGTGTCGCACCCTACATGGGTGAGAATGCCTTCATTGCTTTTGGACTGACGGCACTCGGCATTGGTTGGGAACAACGCTTGGGCGCGGTGTTTGTCAGCGGGGCTCTGTTTTTGGTCATTACCCTCCTCGGCGTGCGCGGATGGTTGGCGAACTCCGTGCCGTCATCCTTGAAGCACAGCTTCGCCGTGGGCATCGGCTTGTTCCTCGCCTTCATCGGGCTCTACGAGACGGGAATCGTCACGAGCTTCGTGGAAGGAATGCCAGCCACGGCGCTGCCGACAGAAGCAGAGGGAGTGTTGGCCGCGCCTGCGGTGCCGGTGAAACTGGGTGACCTGCGTGATCCCGAGGTCTTGCTGGCGATCGGTGGGTTTGTCCTGATGAGCGTGCTGATGATCCGAAAGATTCGTGGAGCGCTACTGATCGGAATCGTCGTCACGGCGGCGGTGGGAATGGCGATGGGTTTCGGAGAAGCCCCCACGGCAATGATGGCCATGCCCTTTGTCGGTGAGTACTCGCTCGGCGAAATCGCTTTCAAGATGGACGTCGCGGGTGTGCTGCAGATCAGTTTTCTCCCGGTGTTGTTGACTCTCTTCCTGATGGGTTTTCTCGACACGCTTGGAACCCTCTCTGGGCTCGGAGCGGCGGCGAACCTCCTCGATGAAAAAGGCAACTTTCCGAAGATTGAGAAGCCGATGCTGGTGGATGCTTTCACCTGCATGTTCAGCGGCGCGGTCGGGACGTCCACGAGTGGTGCCTACATCGAGTCCGCCACGGGGATCGGCGAAGGCGCACGCACGGGGCTGGCCGCCGTGGTGACGGCGGGCTTGTTCGCCCTATGCTTGTTCTTTATCCCGCTACTGGAGCCACTGCAGGCGTTGAAGTTCGCCTATGGTCCGGCGCTCATCGCCGTGGGTGTTCTGATGATTGGCGTCGTGCGGAGAATTGAGTTCGAGGATTTGACCGAATGGATTCCAGCCTTCGTCACCATCGTGATGATGCTCTTCACCTACAATATCGCGAACGGGCTGACGGCCGGCTTGGTGTTGTATCCGCTGGTCAAGATCGCCTGCGGCCGATTCAGGGAGGTCAATGGCGGCACGTGGTTGCTGGCTGGTCTTTGCGCCAGCTACTTCGTGTTTGGGTTGCCCCACTAACTGTGGGGGGTGTGGTGGGCGACAATCCTGAAGCCGATTTCGTTCAGGATTCGAGATATATTTTTCGTGGGTTGAACAACCACAACTCCCGTGAAAGGTGACCTGTCCTTAGCCCCCATATTTCTACCGTGAGCGAAGAAAAATCCCCCCAACAAGCCTCGAAATCCGAAGAATCCACGAATCAAGATTTGAGCAAGACGACTCCGGAGACCCCGGCGACTTCAGAGTCGTCGGCAGCATCTTCTCCAGCGTCCGATGCGAGTTCTGAAGGGAAAGGCGGCGTTTCCGGGGTGCTGGTGTTCTTCATCCTGCTCGCCCTTGGAGGGGCCGTTTGGTACGGATACAACACCGATTTGAAGGTGGGGGAACGGGACGCGGCCCTCCAGCGTGTGGCGGTGGAGCGTGCGGAGGCTGAAGCTGCGGCGAAGAAAGCAATCCAGGCGGCGGAACAGAAGCTCAAGGCACTCAATGAGAAAGCGGAGTCGGAGATCGTGGCTCTCAAGTCGACGGTTTCGTCCGCGCAGAAGGAAGCGGCTGCGCTTGTGAGCAAGAAGCAGATGACCGAGTCGGAGCTCAACGATACCGAGAAGCAACTCTTGGCGGCCAAGAAGCAGGTGAGCTCACTCGAAACGGCGAAGGCCGCGATCGAGAAGGATCTCGCGCAGACTCAGGAGACCGTCGCGGCGATGCAGAAAGACATGAGTCAAGTCATGGCGGCAAAGACAGCCGTTGAAGGCGAACTGAGCGACGCCAAGCAGGCGATGGTGGCGATGCGGGAAGACATGAATCAAGTCATGGCGGCAAAGACAGCGGTCGAGGGCGAACTGAGCGACGCCAAGCAAGTCATGGCAGGCATGCGGGAAGACATGAAGGGAATCATGGAAGCCAAGTCAGCCGTGGAGGGAGAGCTTGCCGAGGTCAAGAAGGACAAGGCTGCCGTGGAGGCCGAGAAGCAACGCACGGTGGCTCAACTCCAGAACACCGAGAAACAAGTCACAATTCTCACCAAGGAGAAAGAAGCGACCGCGACTGCACTGGCCGAAGCGGAGAAGCAGATTTTGGCCCTCAGCAAGCAGGCGGCCAACCTCGCCGAGATGGTGGAAGCCTCGGAAGGTGCCCGCAAAGCCGCCGAGGCCGGGATTGCGCGCAACCAAAAGCTCATTGCGGACTTGGAAGTCGAATACGCGGAGGCGAAGAAGACAAATCAGTCTTTGGAGCGGGACATCGCCGCCATGCAGAAAACGGGTGATGCGTTGAAGCGTCAGCTGACCCAAGAGCAAACAGCCGCCCAAGCAAAGGCCGCTCGCGAACTCGAGGAAAAACAAGCCGCCGCCGAGGCTCTGCGCCGAGTGGCTGAAGATCGGATGAACGCCTTGAAGGCCCAGTTGGACAGCGCTCAGAAAGCTGCGGCTGAAGAGCTGGCTCGCGCCACGGCCGCCGTCGAAGCTGCCCGTGTCGAGGCGCAGGCCCTCAAGTCGAAGACTCAAGGCTCACCCAAAAAAGAAGCCCCTGAAAAGGACTGAAATGAGTCGGCAGAGCCAGGGTCCGCTGGCGAAAGCCGATCTGAATTTGGCTATGGAGCCCGTGCATTAGACCTGCGACGCCAGGTCGACACGGGTTCCGGGTTCCCATTTCAATCCCCAGTCACGCATCGCCTTCAAGACTGGAATCAGCGCACGCCCCTTTTCCGTAAGTTGATAGGCGAGGCGTTTGGAGCCTGCGGCAGCGGGAACCTGAATCGCGATGCCGCTTTGGACCAGTCGGTCCAGACGATCGCTGAGAATGTTGGTCGGAATGCCTTCTGGTGAAGCCGCGAAGTCCTTGAACCGGGTCCGTCCCAGCACGAGGTCGCGAATCACAAGCAGCGTCCAACGATCACCGAAGAGGTCGAGAGAGCACGCCACCGGGCAGGGTGATCTGCGATTTGGACTGGGCTCAGGCTTGTCGGAGGACTTGGGCACCACTCAATATTGATGGAAGATCACTTGCAATCCACAAGTAAAACACTTTCTTTTTGCAAGTAAACCATGTCGGAAATTCGAGAACCTCAATTGGCCGCACCAGGCGCTGGATTGCCCAAGGTGGAACTGCTTGTCGCACGGATGATCTTTGGGCGTGTCCGAAGAAAACGGCGTTCCGAGCTCAACCGACTTTTCAATGCCGAGCGTCGGAAGATCCAGTCACTGGTCGAGTCGTGCGACCAGGCGCGCGCGGGAAAGCGGGTCTTGATTGATCGCATTCGCGGCTTGGAGGACAGCAGCCGCTACTGGTCAGTGTTCATGGTCTTGGACCACCTTCGCATTGTGAACCAAGAATTGGCGGGCGTGATCCAGTTGTTGCAGCGGGGTAAAACACCGGATCACCCGGCCAGCACGGCTGCGGTCAAACCCGATTCAGCGGTGGATGCGTCGGTGGTGTCGGAATTCGAGGAGGCTTGCGATGTCTTTGTCGGCGCCACCAACGGCGAGTCGAGTTTGAAGACGATGACCCGGTTTGCTCATCCATGGTTCGGGCCCCTCAACGCGTCAGACTGGCACGCGATGGGAGCCATGCACATGGGCATCCACCGGAAGCAGGTCGAAGCAATACTGCGGAAGCAATAAGACTCTACTTCACCGGACGCGCCACGAGGATGCCCGCGTGGGACTTGTAGCGGTTGAGGTAGTCGTAAAGTCGGGAGTCGACGACCACCTTGCCGTAGTTTCTGGGAGAACTCGCGTGCATGAAGCGGAGGACGCCGTCTTTGCGCAGGGCGATGCCGACATGGGAGGTCCCGTAGGCGGTGCCGTCCTTGCTGATGATGCCGATGATGTCGCCGTTCTGGAGTTTGGGCTCGATGCCGGGGACTTTGGATTTGGGAATCATGTACAGAGGCCGCTCGCGGAGCTGGGCTTCGAGTTTGGCGATGCCCGCACGGTTGGTGGAGCTGTTCTTCATGTAGCGATAGTGATCGGCGTTCACCGTCATCTCCCGCGCGGAGTTGGGAACGCCGATGCCGCCAAGCTTTCGAGTGAGGTCATCGACGAGGTTGCGCTTGTCGTTGTCACGCGCCCAATCTTCGAGGTAGTGCAGGCGGGAAAGGTAGCTGCCGGTGCATTTGCCGCCCCAGTAGCGGTCGAGCTCGATGTGGCGGAGCATGTGCTGCGGCGTCCATTGTTCGGGCGGGAGCTCGCACATGCGGGCGAACGCGAGGGCGGATTCGAAGAAAGTCCAGCAGTCTAGACCGTGGAGATTGCAGGAGGCGGCCTCGACGTGGTCGTGAATTTCCAGGGTGTAGCCTTTGTAAGGGGTCCCGACGAGCACCTGACCAAACCAAGCCACTCGCTCCCCAACAGGAAGAGCTTGGAGGCGGTCCAGCTTGGGAATGGCGAGCTTGGCGACGTCCTTGAAGCGGTCTTGACCCACGAAAACGGTGTTCAATGGCAGCGTGTCTGCCCGAAGCGACGCCGAGCACGCGGCCAGGATCAAAAGCGATAAAACCGACGATTTCATGCGCTCAACATGCACATGCTCGCGTCGGTCTCAAGTCATTGGAATGTCAGTCGCAGGGGAGATCCTCGACTTCTTGGCGTTGCCTGTGCCATGATGTCGACGCTTGGAGAACTCTTCTGATTCGCCTCACACATCCATCTTTCGTCGGCCATGCTTCCATCCCCTGGTTCAGTTTCATCAACTCATGCCCGAGTCGCGATTCGGTGCTTATGGATCTGCGTTGCCGGTTTCGTTCTCGGAGCCTGTGCCCTCCCCGAGCCTTCTGTCCTGAGTTCGGCGACGCCCACCGTCGGCTTGGTCAGTTCTGGAGACACGGTCTACGCCCAGGGCTTCACTGATGGCGACAAGCGGACCTTCACGATTTTCTGCCATGGCACCGGAGGACACCGTCATGGTCGTGACTTGGAGCTCATCTCCGAATTTGGTGCCGCCTATTGGGGACGCGGCGAAACCAACGATGAGAACGCCTTCTATCGTCAACATTACCAGAAGACCTTCCTCATTCTCGACGGACCCGGC
>CAXBNA010000031.1:0-36860 GCA_963976915.1 uncultured Verrucomicrobiales bacterium | reverse complement strand
GTTCCATTGGGATGACTCAGATTCGGTTTGATGCCGACGGGAAGGTAGCGATGCATCAGGACTACTGGGACTCCATGGCAGGACTCTTCGAGCACTTACCCGTTACCAACCAAATGGCGGGGCTCGTGCGGAAGCGTCTTTGAGGCCGATTCGCATTTTGTTGAATCCAATTCGCGTTGCCGGGCGCATTTGCTTTCCGAAACCCGCGTCTCACGCCGCCGAACGCCAACGTATCGACCGCTCCCCCTGACCTTCATGTCCGTCAAACCCCGTCTCGCCATCATTGGATCTGGAATTTCCGGGTTGGGCTGTGCTCACTTTCTTCACAAGCATTTCGACCTGACGATCTTCGAAAAGAACGACTACATCGGCGGCCACACGAATACCGTCGTGGTGAACGAAGAGGGTCGCGAGGTTCCGATCGATACGGGCTTCATGGTGTTCAACCACCAAACGTATCCCCTCCTCTGCCGCCTGTTCGACGAACTCGGCGTTGAGACGAAGCCCACGGACATGTCCTTTAGCCTGAAGCACCTCCCGACAGGCTATGAATGGAACGGCGGGGGACTCGGCAAAGTCTTCGGCCAGCGGAAGAATCTTGTCAGTCCCCGATTCTGGAACTTCGTCCTCAAGATCCACCGTTTCAATCAGGAGACCGTCGCAGCTCTCGAAGATCCAACCTACGATTCGATGACCCTGCGCGAGTATGCCGAAGCTCGGGGTTACGGTGAAGACTTTCTGGATCTCTATATTTTGCCCATGGGTTCGGCGGTTTGGTCCACGCCGCCGGATCTCATGCTCGATTTTCCGGCGAAGACGCTCATGCGATTCTGGTTCAACCACGGCTTTCTGGGCATGGAAACCCGGCATCCGTGGTGGACCGTGGTCGACGGTTCGAGGTCGTATGTACGGAAGATCATTCCTCCATTCGAAGATCGCATCCGCCTCAATTGTCCAGTGGACCGAATCGAGCGGACCGCAGGCAAGGTGACGGTGTATCCGCATGGCGAACGACCCGAGGTGTTTGACAAAGTAATCCTCGCCGGACACGCGCCCCAGTCGCTCGCCATGCTTGCTGACCCCACCGACTTGGAGTCGGAGCTTCTCAGCTGCTTCAGGTATCAGCCCAACATCGCCACGCTGCACACGGACGAGTCCTTCATGCCGAACACACGCCGCTGCTGGGCGTCATGGAACTACTTGGTGAAGCTGGACAAAAACGGCCGGGTCAATCCGAGCACGCACTACTGGATGAATTCGCTCCAGGGTGTCTCCGACAAAACCAACTATTTTGTCTCGGTGAATGGCGCGGACGAGATCGATGAGTCCAAGGTCCTTCGCCGCATCAACTACGAGCACCCGCTCTTCGATCTTAAAGCGGTCGAAGCGCAAAAGCGCCTGCCGGAGCTCAATACGCAATCGAAGGACCAAACGACCTACTACTGCGGCGCTTGGTTTCGCTATGGCTTCCATGAAGATGGCTTCATGTCCGCCGTGAACGTGTGCCGTGACATTCTCGGAGAGGAGCCTTGGTGAACCGATGACGACCGATACCGCCATTGCCCGCTCGGGCCTTTACACCTGCCGGGTGATGCACCACCGCCTCATCCCGAAGCGGCATCAGTTTGACTATCCGGTATTCTACCTTGATCTGGATCTCGATGAGCTGGATACCTTCGATCAACGTTTGAGCTGGTTCAGTCGAAATCGTTTCAACCTGTTCTCATTCTACGACGGCGACTACTTGGGTGGTGATCACGATGACACTCGTGCTGCCTTGTTCGTTTATCTGGAGAAGCAAGGGACCGACGTTTCCACGATCAAATCCGTTCGTCTGATTTCGTTCCCCCGCGTGCTGGGCTACATCTTCAATCCGGTGGCATTCTACTTCTGCTTCGATGCCGAAAGCAACGCGGTGTGTGCCGTCGTGCAGGTGACCAACACCTATCATGAGCAGAAGCTCTACTACCTGAACGAGCAGGTTGCCCAAGACCGCTTTCGTCGCGTGACGCCCAAACATTTTTATGTCTCGCCTTTCTCCGATCTGGAGATGTGCTTTGACTTTCAGATCCCCGTTCCCGGCAAACGGCTCGACATTCATATCAACGATGTCGCCGGTGACGACATCTACCTCGTCAGCCATCTGAGTGGTCAGCGCGAGGAACTCACTGACGCCGCCCTTCTGCGCTGCGCGTTCACCTACCCGCTCCTGACCCTCCGGGTGATCTGGCTCATTCACTGGCACGCCCTTCGGCTCTGGCTCAAGCGCCTTCCAGTCCATCCCAAAGCGGCCTCTCCACATCTCCAAACCGACGTCCTCCGTCCACATTCCTCCATTCAAACCCAGTCCGTATGAATACCGCCATTGCCTGTCCCGACAGTGTCGAAGCCGCCACCAGTGTTGCCTCAAAGCCGACCTTCTACGAGCGCTTGCTCCTGCGCAGCTTCAAAGCATTCGATCAAGGAGCGTTGCGGCTTTCTTACCCGGATGGGACCCACCGGATCGTTGGAGACGCAGCATCGGACGTCACTGCGGAGCTTCGGATTCATGACATGGCCTTCTTTCGCAGGTGCGTTTTGTTCGGGAACGTTGGGTTCGGAGAAAGCTTTGTCGATGGCGACTGGGACACGCCGGACATTGAAGCCGTCGTCTCCTTTTTCATCACGAACATCGTGCGGGTTCAAGGCAGCGAAGCTTCGTCCAGTCGCGTCGCTTTCACCAATGTACTGCGCGGATGGAATCGATTGAAGCATCTGCTCCGGCCCAACAGCATCACCACCAGTCGACGCAACATCTCTGAGCACTACGATTTGGGGAACGAGTTCTACTCTCTTTGGCTCGACAAGACGATGACCTATTCGTCCGCGCTCTTTGAACGCGAGGACCAGGATTTGGCCGATGCCCAGTTCGCCAAATACGAGGCGTTGTGTCGGCAACTCCAATTGAGTGAGACGGATCATGTCCTCGAGATTGGCTGCGGGTGGGGTGGCTTCTGCACGCATGCGGCTCGGGAACATGGATGCCGTGTCACGGCGGTTACGATCTCTCAGGAGCAGCACCGGTACGCCATGGATCGCGTGAAGCGAGATGGGCTGGATCATCTCGTGGAGGTGCGGCTTCAAGACTACCGGCACATTGAGGGGCAGTTCGACAAAATCGCGTCCATTGAGATGCTCGAAGCCGTGGGAGATCAGTATGTCGAGACCTACTTCGCGAAGTGTGCCGAATTGCTAAAGCCGAGTGGACTCCTGGCGTTTCAGGTCATCACCGTGCCTGACAGCCGTTTCGAGAATCTACGGAAAGGCGTGGACTGGATTCAGAAGCACATCTTCCCGGGGTCGTTGCTCCTGAGCGTAGCTCGTCTGAATGAAGCCATCAACAAGACGGGAGACCTGTTCATGCATGGACTTCACGACTTTGGTTCTTCCTACGCGAAGACGTTGTCGCTTTGGCACGATCAATTCAACGAGCAATGGGCCGCCGTTTCGGCACTCGGGTTTGACGAACGTTTTCGTCGGAAGTGGAACTACTACCTCAAGTACTGTGAGGCCGCCTTCGCCACCCGCAACATCAGTGTGATTCAAGCGGTTTACACGCGACCCAACAATGCCTCGCTGAATCGGATCGGGTGATCCACCAACCCAATTCTTTGCAATGGTCCCAAAACCCGACGCCGCAGTCATGCTCGACCCAAAAACCAATGATACGTTGGTCGGGTCTCCGCGTTCGATGTGGCGGCGGTGGGTCTTGGACCCGATCCTGAAGCAGCTGACTCAGGGGACCAGTGCTCACAAGATCGCCCAAGCGATCGCCTTCGGTGTCACCCTGGCAATCTTCCCCATCATTGGTTCGACAACCATTCTAAGCTTGATGGTTGGGCCGCCCTTGAAACTGAATCAGCCCATTCTTCAGGCCTTCAAAGCCTTGGCCACTCCCTTGCAATGGATTCTCATTCTTGGATTCTATCGGCTGGGCGAAGTCGCCTTTCATCTTGAACCCGTGTCCCTTTCCATCCCGGTCATGATGAAGGAGTTTGCCGAGGCGCCAGGACCTTTTTTCGCCAAATACGGAATCACCGCGCTTGGAGGGATCGGCGTCTGGGTGATCGTGATGCCCTTTCTGCTCGCAGGGATCTATTTTTCCACGCGTCCCCTGATCGAGGCGATGGGTCGTCAAATCAGAAAGGTCCGGCATGCTTGATCCTTGGATGGCCATGGCGGGTGCGGCGGCGTTGCTGGTCGCCATGTTCCTCGCCACGTGGCGACTGAGCGTGAAGCTCGACAACTATTCTTTCGTCGATGTGACGTGGGCGATGAGCTTTGCGCCAGTGGCCATTGGCTACGCCTTTGTCGGCGAAGGCTGGATGCCGCGGCGTTTGGCGATTGGGACGGTCGTGGCCGTTTGGAGCTTCCGTCTCGGGTTGCATCTTTGGCAGCGAGTGGCCGCGCATCATCCGAAAGAGGATCCTCGCTATGCGGTGCTTCGGCAGCGGTGGAGTGATCGCCTTGCGTCAGCGTTCTTGAACTTCTTCCTCGCTCAGGCGGTGCTGGTTTGGTTGTTGATGCTTCCCGTTCTTTTGATCTGCCAGAACACCACGCCCCAACTTGAATGGGCCGAAATGGCAGGGCTGCTCGTGTGGGTCATTGGATTGCTGGGAGAGGGCATCTCGGATGCACAACTTAGCCGCTTCAAACGAGAGAACCGTGACCCCAAGGCGATTTGCGAAACTGGACTTTGGAGCTACTCCCGCCATCCAAACTACTTTTTTCAATCGCTGCTCTGGTGGGCGCTGTTTTTGATCGCCCTTCCCTCCCCGTGGGGTTGGACATCCATCGTCGCCCCGGTGGCGATGCTCTACTTTCTCCTCAAGGTCACGGGAATCCCGCTGACCGAGAAACTGGCCGTCGAAAAACGCGGCGACACCTACCGCGAGTACCAACGCACCACCAGCGCCTTTATGCCCTGGTTCCGGAAGGTCTGATTTCACCCCCCCCCCAACTCGACATCCTTATGAATCCCTCCGTCAATTCACTCCTCAGCAAAGATCTCCTCCCGGACGCCCTCATCCGCATGGGCATCCGTCATCGTCTTTCTGAAACGCTCAAAGAGCATCGAGCACCCACGGTCGAGGCACGGCGCGCCAACATCTTGAAGCATGTCGATGGACTCAAACAAATGCCCGTCGCCATCGCCACGGACGAGGCCAACGAGCAGCACTACGAGGTGCCGACTCGTTTCTACGAGCTCGTGCTTGGCAAGCACCTCAAGTACAGCAGCGGATACTGGCCATCCGAGAACACGAGCTTTGATGATTCGGAAGCAGCGATGCTGAAACTGACCTGCGAGCGGGCTCAACTCGAGGACGGGCATCGCATTCTCGAACTCGGCTGTGGCTGGGGATCGCTCTCGCTATGGATGGCATCGCATTACCCGAACGCGCAGATCACGGTCGTCTCAAACTCGCGGACGCAAAAAGCCCACATCGATGCCCAGGCGGAAAAACGCGGGCTCAAGAATTTGGAAGTGGTCACCGCCAACATGATCACCTTTGAAGGGATCGGCGCGGGCGTTTTTGATCGCGTCGTCAGTGTGGAGATGTTCGAGCACATGAAGAACTATGAGATTCTTCTGAACAGAGTGGCGTCGTGGATGAAACCTGGGGGCAAGCTTTTCGTGCACATCTTCACCCATCGGGACTGCGCTTACCACTACGAGGTCCGAAGCGAGAATGACTGGATGGCGAAGTACTTTTTCACGGGTGGACAGATGCCCTCCGATGACACGCTTCTCTACTTTCAGAAGGACCTGAAGATCGAAGATCACTGGTGTGTGAACGGAAGCCACTACTCCCGCACCAGCGAGGCATGGCTGGCCAACATGGATCGGCACAAGGCGGAGATCCTTCCGCTCTTTGAGCAGACCTATGGGCCTGATCAGGTGACCAAATGGTGGGTTTGGTGGAGATTGTTCTTCTTGGCTTGCGCCGAACTGTGGGGCTACCGCGGAGGCGAAGAGTGGATCGTATCCCACTATCGGTTCACCAAACCCGATTGAAACGAACCCTATGAACGTCCCGCTTTCCATTCTCTGCTGGCTCGTTGTTTCGAGCCCACTTGCGCTGGCCGATGCCGACGAGCTCATCCGCAAGGGTGATGCATTCGATGAGAAGTATCAGCCCCTCGAAGCGCTGAAGTACTACCTGCCTGCGGAGAAGCTCGAGCCAAACAATGCCGATCTCCTCGTCAAGATCGTCCGGCAGTATGTGTACCGAATGGATGATCTCGGATCGAAGTCGGACAAACTCGAGAGTGGGCGTACGGCACTGAAGTACGCCGAGCGTGCGGTCAGGCTCGCGCCGAATGAAGGCGATCCGCATCTTTCCGTCGCCATCGTGCTGGGAAAGATCTCGCCTCTTCTCGGCAACAAGGAAAAGCTCGAAGGGTCAAAGCAACTCAAGGCCAGCGCCGAAAAGGCGGCCAAGCTCGATCCCGGAAATGATTATGCATGGCATCTTCTGGGGCGGTGGCATCAAGCGATCGCCGGGATGAGCGGGTTCACACGCGGCCTCGCTCAATTGATTTACGGTTCCATGCCCGATGCCTCGAACGAAGAGTCGGTGAAGCTCTTCAAGAAGGCGATTGGACTCAATCCCAATCGCCTCGTTCACTATGTCGAGCTGGGACGGACTTATGCCCAGATGGGAAAGAACGAAGAGGCCAAGGCCATGATCAGCAAGGGTCTCTCAATGCCGAACAGAGCTCAGGACGATGCCGAGACCAAACGGCGTGGGCGAAAAGCGCTCGAAGAGCTCGACTAGATCAGTCGCCGGGCATTTCGCAGCCCATCGGCGCGCATCACTGCACGCCGTTGATGCCCTGCGAGGTAGTCGAGGTGATTCTCCCAGTGCATTGGGCGAAGCGTTGCGATGCCGCAGACGCCGGTTCGAAAGCCACAGTCGGCAATCTCCCAGCCAAACTCGGAGTTCCGATTTCGGTACTCCAGCCGATGGATCCATGCGCCGAACTCATCGCGTCTCCAGACAGCGGGATCGTTTCCTGAAACGACCTGAGCCAATTTCCAAATGCGCTCGATGACTTCGCGGTCATACCCTTTCTCCCATGAGGAGGGAGTCTCTTCGTTGCCTGAGTCGGCATCGGAACTTGGAGGGGTTTGCGGAGTCACGTTGGAATCAATGCAGCATGTCCACGAACGGACTGGGCTGCCAGTGGAAATCCCGGAGTGCTGCCACAAAAGGAAACGACCTCCTGCCGAAGCAAGAGGTCGTTCCGTGGGGGTCAGGTCTTGAGAGAACTGGGAGACGCTTGTGTCACCGTCCAAATCGGAAGCTGAATCCGCTCCGATAGCCATACGAGGGGCGTTGCGGAGGGCAGGTGTTGTAGTTGGGACGCCCAAAACCGTGTCGGCCAAAGCCGTGGTTGCTGACCCGCGGATTGCAGGCCGAGCATCCGCAGGGCGTGTTCTGGGTGACCCACCGGCCGTACTGTCTCCCATGGTAGTAGGACACGTTGTACACCGCGTAGATCGGAGCGCCGCAGGGGCGATAGGAGACGATTCGACGGGAACCGTGGCAATATGGATCCGCGCTGGCGGATTGAGGAATGGCGAAACCGGCAACGGTCAGAGCTGCGATGATGGCGATGATGTATTTCATAGAGCGAGTGTGTTTGGGGTTACAGTGAGTTTCGACTGACCCCCCACGCGCTCTATTCAGACGCAGTGATATTTTTTCACGAACCCTCTCGGTTGGTCTTCGGATCGAGCGCGTCTCTCAGACCATCGCCGAGTGTGTTGAGCGCCAGCAGAGTCATCACAAAAAACACTCCGGGAAAAAACAGAAGCCATGGGGCGGTCTCCATGTTCGACGCGCCTTCCTGAATCAAAACGCCCCACGAACTTGATGGGGGTTGCACACCAAGGCCGAGGAAGCTCAGCACTCCTTCAAGCAACATGACCCCGGGCACGGTGAGGCTCGCGTAGATGACCACCTGCCCCATCACGTTGGGCAGGAGATGTCGCAACAGGATGTGTCCAGATCCTGCACCGCAGACGCGCGAGGCGAGGATGAATTCTTGATGCTTCAACCCAAGTACCTGAGCCCGGACCACTCGTGCTGTCGTCAACCATTCCACGGCACCGATCGCGACGAAAAGCAGAATGAAGTTTCGTCCAAACACCGCGGAAATCAGAATGATGAACGCCATGAAAGGGAACCCGTAAAGGATGTCGATCAAACGCATCATCGCGGAATCCAAACGTCCGCCGAAGAAGCCCGAGATCAGCCCGTAAACCACACCGATCACCATGGCGACGGCTGTCGCAACGACGCCCACGAGCAAGCTCACCCGCCCTCCAAACAAAATGCGAGTGGCCACATCGCGACCGAGTTGATCCGTTCCCATCCAGTGTGACCAGCCTGGCATCTCCTTCACGTGATCGAGATTCTGTTGCGACTCCGTGTAGGGTGACAACCAGGGTCCACCCACGCAAAGCGCGACGACAAGGGCCAAGAATCCCAGCGCCCACATCGCGGTCCGCTGCCGCTGCAGGCGAATCCACGCGGCCTTCCAAGGACCGGGTGATTTCGGTGCCCCACCGGCATTTCCCCCGTTCGCTTTCATGAATCCTTGAGTCGAATCCTCGGGTTGAGCCACGCTTGGAGAATGTCCACGAGCAGGTTGAACACAACAATGAGCACGGCGAAAAATGCCGCCAGGCCCATGGCGACGGTGTAGTCCTTGTGCAGGGCCGAGCTGATGAACTGCCGACCCAATCCGGGCAATTGAAAAACGGTCTCCGTGACAAAGGAACCGCTCACCAATCCTGCCGCCAGAGGGCCGAGGTAGTTGAGAAGCGGCATGCAGGCGAGACGAAAGGCATGACGCATCACGATCATCTTCTCGGCCACACCCTTGGCGCGTGCAGTGCGCACGTAGTCCTGAAGAAGTGTTTCCCGGAGGCCGCTCCTCGTCAGTCGGGCGACCGCCGCACTGCAGATGATTCCCAGCGTCATGGCGGGCAGCACCCAGTCGCTCGAATCGTACCACCCTGAGGCATTGAACCATCGGAGCTTCAATCCAAAGAAGAGCGCCACAAGTGGCCCGAGCACAAAACTGGGGATGCAGATGCCAAGCGTCGCCACGGCCATGGTCGCACGATCTTCAAACTGTCCCGCTCTCAACGCCGCCAAGGCTCCCGCGGGCACGCCGATCAGGATGGAGATCAGCAGCGCCCAGCCACCCACCGTCAATGACACCGGAAAACCCTGCGCGATGATCTCTCCCACGGTCCAACCTTTGAGGCGAAACGAGACCGGCAGGTCCAGCGTCGCGAAGCTCTTCAGGTTGCGCCCCAGCTGCACATACCACGGTTGATCGAGCCCGTAGATCCGCTCGAGATTCTCCTGCACGTAGGCGGGCATGTTTCGTTCCTTGGAAAACGGCCCACCGGGAGCCGCCTTCATGATCAGGAAGGTGATGGAGATCACCGCCGTGACCACGACGATCCCCTGAATCAGGCGAGACAGAATGAATCGAATCATGGGTGGGTCTTGGCCTCCAGCATGTCCATGGTTCGCGTTGGGTCGAGATCGATTACTTTGTAGCAACGGTGCTCGAGCAGGGATGGTTTCCACCCGATCAACTCGCTGCGTATCAGGTGTGACTGCATCCGCCAGTAGATCGGGATGCCAGGCATCTCTTCGAGAAACAGTTCTTCGCCCTGACGCAACAGCCCCATCCGCGTTCGTGCATCGGGTTCGCGTTCTGAGTCAAACATCAGTTTGTCGAACTGCGGGTTGTCCCAGCCTGCGTCGTTGTTGCCGTCGAATGAACGCCAGATCGCGAGGAAAGTGTAGGGGTCCGGATAGTCGCCCACCCAACCCGCCCGACTGATGTCGTACGTTTTCTTGCGGCGCGAGTCGAGATACACCCCCCACTCTTGCTGTCGGATCGTGATCTTGAGGCCCAAGTGCTTTCGCCACGATTCCTGGAAAAACTCGGCAACGACTCTGGCCGAGGGCGAGGTGTTCGTGAGCACGTCGACCTCTGGAATGCCCTTTCCTCCGGGATACCCCGCCTCCGCGAGCAATTGCCTTGCTCTCTCAGGATCAAATCGCAGAACGTCCGGTCCCTCATAGCCTTCGCCCGCGCCGGGAGGCACCAAACCCTTGGCGGGCACACTGCCGGACTTGAGCACTTGGTTGATCAGTGTTTCCCGGTCAATCGTCAGAGAGAGGGCCTGCCTCACACGCTTGTCGTCGAAGGGTTTCTTCGTGACGTTGAACATGTAGTACTCGGTGACCAGTTGCGGATCCTCGTGAAAAAAGGGCGGCCGCTTCTCCCGATAGTAGGCGATTTTTTCCAAGGGCACCGTTTCGGTGTGATGAAGCTGACCATCTAGAAAGGAGCGTTCTTCGGCCGAATAATCTTCGATGGGGAAAAAGTGGATCTCCTTCAACCTCACCCGTTCGGCGTCCCAGTAGTTGGGATTCGCTTCGATGGAAAGGTAATGATTGATCCGCCATTCCTTGAGGGTGAAGGCACCATTGCAAACGAGGTTTCCGGGACGGGCCCAAGCCGTGTCCCGCTCTGTCATCGTTCCAAACTGTTCCACGGTGTGCTTGGGCACCGGGAACCAGGCGTAGTGCTTCAGCATGGAGGGGAAGTACGGAGCCGGCCCTTCGAGCACGATCTTCAGTGTGTGCGGGTCCACTGCCTCCACGCCGACTTCGTCGAAGCTGCCCAGCTCGCCGTGGGAAAATTTCGACGCATTGTGAATCAGGTGCAGCATCTCAGAGTAGTCTGCCGCCAGCTCCGGGGAAAGCATCCGATGGTAGGCGTAGACAAAGTCGTCCGCAGTCAGCGGCATCCCGTCGCTCCAAGCCGCCTTCGGATTCAAGTGAAACGTCCAGGTGATGAAGTCCGGCGTGTCCCAGCTCATCGCCACGCCTGGCCCGTCCTTGTCCGGGTGATCCGTCGCCGGAGCCACGAGCCCTTCAAACAAGGCGCTGATGATCCGGTGTTCCGGTGCGCCTGTCGCCATGTGGGGATCCACGGTTTCGATTTCCGTGCCATTGCCAATCAGCAAAACCTTCTTCTCCGCCGCCAACGTCACCCGCAACGGCAGTCCCTGCCGCCATTGATGAAACACCCCCACTCCACCGATCACGGCGGCCAGGAGGAGGATGCGGATGAGCCAAGACATGAGCCCAAGCATTGCCCCTGCTCGCCTTGGAAGGCCAACGAAAAATGGCTCAATCCAAAGACGAACCGCAGGCCAAAGTAGTGTCGGGCTTTGGCCCGTTGGGACATTGCAGGTCGATCATCGATCTGTGGACCAAACGACGTCAGAACTCCGGCGGCAGCCCCGGACTCCCTACCATCATAGTCCACGATCACCACCGGGCGGGTACGCGAGTCCGTTGCCTGCCGGTGGAATCCCTCCGCCCGCGGGCGGCGTGTAGGGTGCGGGAGTCGAGTTGAAGTCCGGGAGGTAGCCTGGGTTGGCAGGAGCACCGTAGGTTGGGGGCGGTGTGTAGGTTGGAGGCGGTGCACCGGGGTTGTAAGCGCCCATCGCGGGTGGGGGGGCGGCTCCGTATGCGGGAACCCCTGCACCCGCACCGCCGTAGCCCGGCGAATACGCTGGGGTGGCACCGGCTCCGCTGCCGGGAGGGCCAAATTCTTTGGCGGTCACTTCCACCGGCGCGAGCTGGTAGGGCGGGATGCCAATCGCCATCCCCGCAACCCCGGAGAGATTGATCACCCGGCCTGGATATCGGGGAAAGCGGTCGTTCACCATGACCTCCACCTTTTTCCCCGTCTGCTGGTTTTTCACCGTCACCATCGTGCCAAACGGCAGGGTATTGTGCGCGGCGGTGAAGGCACGGGGATCGTAAAAGGCGCCGCTCGACGTTGGCTTGCCCGCATAGGAATCTGCGATGTAGGAGGCCCATCCCTGTTCCTGAAAGGCAGGGCGCTGCATCGACTGGCAACTCACGGATGAGACTAGCACACCCGCCGCCAGAAAAAGGCGGCACATCCAAACGGCTTTCGACCAGTCACTCATTCGTGGAAGGATCATGGCATCTTCCGTTAGCCGGATCAATCACGCAGGCCGTGAAATATGCCCCATCATTTCCAAAAGGGATCCTTGCCGCCGCAGCGAAACGCAGCCTCAATCTCCCGGCGGACGTTTCCTAACTCCGCCACTCAGCCGTCGTGCCCCTTCGATCCACGAAAGCCCGCGGCCCCCGAAAGCCGCGTCCATCCCGCAAACCACTCCCGGCCTCCACGTCGGAGCGGGGGGAGGCCCATGCCCTCGTGGCGGCGACCGCCCAAACCCCGTGCTACGCGGAAAAGCTCTCCCGGCTCGGAACGGCCGGCACCGAGGTGGCTTTCGACCATGTGTCACCCCACGGTTTCGCATTCGTAGCGGCAATGGTTCTGCAGCAGCTCGAAGCCGCTCATCCGAGCCGGCGCATCTGGATTCTTTGCGCCGATCCCAAGCAGCAGGACCAACTCCACGCCGAGCTGACGGTTTGGCAGACGCCCGCGCTCTACTACCCGCGCATGAGCGCTGCGGAGATCGAAGGCGACTCGATGCAGGACCCCGATGTCGCTGCCGAACGACTCACCGTCCTCACCCGATGGATGGAAGACGTGGATCGACCGAACGGCCTGGTTCTCTGCGCGGACAGCCTTGGCGAGCCCGCGCCACACCGGCAGGAAATGGAGCTTCATCGCCGCTCGATTCAGGTGGGCGACCGATTGGATGTGGAACAACTGCTCCGCGAGCTTTCCGAAAACGGGTACGAGCGTGTGCCGGTCGTGACCGAGCGGGGGCAATTCGCCCGGCGTGGTGGCATCGTTGATTTCTTCTCCTGGCAGGCGGAAGAGCCGCTGCGGCTGGAGTTCTTCGACGATGAAGTGGAGTCGATCCGCTCTTTCGACCTTCACAATCAGGCATCGGTGAAGCGGCTCGAACGCGCCAGCCTCATCCTCCGCATGGCCGGGGAAGCTGACGAGCAGGGGCTGCTCAAAGATCATCTTCGCGTAGAGGACGTCCTCATCGCTGTGGACTGCGAGCCGGATTCGGATGTTCCGGTTCACGTTCGCATCCTTCAAGGCGCAGCCGCGATCGACGGGGCGGAGGATTTCTCCACCGCGATTCATGAAAACCCGCTCGGAGTCTTCGATGCTTCCGACTTCGTGCTTTCGGAGGCTCGGCGAAGGGAGTTCGACCGGCAAGTTGCCGAGTGGGCGCGGGATGGCTGGAGGATCATCGTCTTTTTCCACAACGAAGCTGAGCGCGAGCGATTCCATGAGCTCTGGTCGGGTCCGGGCAAGCCGACTCTCGAAACCGAGCTCGGCCTGCTCTACAGGGGACTCACCATTCCCAGCGCCAAGCTCGCGGTGCTGACCGGTGCGGAGATTTTTGGCCGCCACCAAGCTGTGCGTCGGGTGCGTGGGTCGAAGCTCGACGAAGCGCAGGTGCTGCGAAAGGCGCGGGACTACCTGCGCGAGCTGCGAGCAGGCGATCTGGTCGTTCACTCCGACCATGGCATCGGCAAGTACGTCGGCATCGATGTGAGGGAAGGGGATCGCCGTGAGGAAGTGCTCGTGATTCGCTACGCCGAAGAGGCCAAAGTCTTCGTGCCGGTGTCGCAGTCCCACCTGATCACGCGCTATGTGGGCGTCGGTGGCAAGGCACCGCCTCTCTCGAAGCTCGGGGGTGCCCGATGGCAGCTCACGCGAAAGAAGACGGAAAAGAGCGTTGAAGAATTTGCGGCAAAGATGTTGTCCATTTCGGCAGAACGCACCGCGCTCGAGGGGTTCGCCCATCCGCCCGATACGAAGTGGCAGGGTGAGTTTGAACAAAGCTTCATCTATCAGGAGACCGCGGATCAACTTCGTTGCGTGGAAGAGATCAAGGCCGACATGGAGAAGCCGAAACCGATGGACCGGCTGCTGTGTGCCGACGTGGGATTTGGCAAAACGGAGATCGCGATACGCGCCGCTTTCAAGGCGGTGATGGGCGGCAAGCAGGTGGCCGTGCTCGTGCCCACGACGGTGCTCGCCCGGCAGCACTGGATGACCTTCCGCGAGCGAATGTCGGAGTTTCCCGTGACGGTGGAGATGCTTTGCCGCCTAACGCCGAAGGATCGTGAGAAGGACATCATCCAAGGGGTGCGCGATGGCACCGTTGACATCGTCATCGGTACGCATCGGGTGATCTCGAAGGACATCCGATACAAGGACCTTGGGCTCGTCGTCATCGATGAGGAGCAGCGTTTCGGCGTGAAGCACAAGGAGCGCTTCAAGGAGCTTTTCCGGCGCATCGATGTGCTCACGCTCTCCGCTACGCCGATCCCACGCACGCTCTACCTTGCCCTGATGGGCATGAGGGACATGTCCACCATTGAGACGCCACCTCCCAATCGCAGCCCGGTCATCACCAGCATCTCACCCTACGATGAGCGCGTCATCCGCACCGCCGTGAATGCGGAGATCGATCGTGGGGGCCAAGTGTTTTTCCTCCACAATCGGGTGAAGAGCATCGAGAGCGTGGCGAAGAAGATTGAGGACCTGTGCCCGCGAGCCAAAGCCATCGTCGGTCACGGACAGATGGACAAGGAAGTGCTGGAAAATGTGATGCATCGCTTCATCGAGGGCGATGCTGATGTCCTGGTGGCCACCACGATCATTGAGAGCGGAGTCGACATCCCGAACGCCAACACGATCATCATCGACCGCGCGGATCGTTTTGGACTCGCCGACCTCTACCAGCTCCGGGGTCGGGTCGGTCGAAGTGGCACCCAAGCTCACGCCCACCTGCTTCTACCTCGCGACTTCGTCACCGGCGGGGATGCCCGGAAACGGGTCAACGCCATCAAACAATACTCCGGCCTTGGCAGTGGCTTCAAGATTGCCCTGCGCGACCTTGAGATCCGCGGTGCGGGCAATCTCCTCGGCACCGAGCAGAGCGGGCACATCGCCGCAGTCGGCTTTGACCTCTACTGCCAGATGCTCAAGCAATCCGTGAACCGGCTTGAAGGGCGTCGTGTCTCACGGCCCGTGGACGTGGCACTGCGGGCTGACTTCCTCGTGCTGAACGAGAATCAGATGCCCGCCGACCTCTCGAAGGCGACCCCTGCCTTCATGCCGAAAGGCTTCATCGAGGATGCGCAGCTTCGCATCACGGCCTATCGCCAGCTCGCCGAGGTGATGACGCGGAATGAACTCGACGAACTCAGGGACCAGTGGCAGGACCAGTTTGGCGAGCGGCTCCCTCATTCCGTTCGCAACCTCCTGACTTGTGCCGCCATCCGGCTCGCCGCCGCCCATGCGGGCATCAACGAAGTTGAGATTGAGGACCGAAAACTCAAGCTCAGCCGCAACGGGAAGTTCGTCATGCTCAATGGAAAGTTCCCCCGGCTCACCGCCAAGGTGGGTCACCTGCAGCTCGAAGAGACGCTGAAGATGCTGAGGGCGTTTTGAAGGAGCATTGCTAGACATGGCATGCGATAGTTGCGCAGCGATTCTCCATGCATACTCTTCCCCAATGACAACGCTTCAGGACATTCAGACAGAAGCCGACAAGCTGTCTCTTGAAGATCGGCAGGGGTTGGTCGCTCATCTGCTGCAGACACTAGGCAATATGCCACTGGGAGCGGATCATGAAGAAGCCCTTCGTCGCGATCAAGAGCTGGAGGCGCATCCTGAGGTCGCCGTGTCACATGAGGAGTTTTTGGACTTCGTGCGACCACGTCGTTCATGAGGAGTGTGGTTTATCACCGGCTGGCACCCAGAGAGGCGAGGGAGTTGGTTGAATACTATGAGCAGATTTCAGAGGAGCTCGCCGATTCCTTTTGGAAGGAACTCCTTGATTCGATCAAATACGCACAGAGCTTTCCTGAGCGGCACCACTATGACTCGACTGGATTGCGACGTTGCAATCTGCATCGCTTTCCGGTGCACTTTCTCTTTCGCGCGAACGAAGCACAGATTCGAATCACCACGTTTCGCCATAATCGGCAAAATCCTGATCACGGCTCAAAACGAAACTGAACCATGGCCCGAGCCTGCGGAGGCCGCAACTGCCCTTGGTTATGCGGGTTCACGGCCTAGCTCGTCCATGAGGTGAAGCCGGTCGTAGTTCTTGTCGAATGCTCACTGACTCCAGCCCCATCCGCCATCTCATCGTCGTTTTTGGCGATCAGTTGAATGCGGATTCCTCTGCGTTTGAAGGCTTCGATTCAAAGCGGGATGCGGTCTGGATGGCGGAGGTGGCGGCCGAAAGCACTCACGTGTGGAGTCACAAGCAGCGGATCACGCTGTTCTTGTCGGGGATGCGGCATTTCCGGGAGGAACTCCAGAAAGCTGGCCGGCGGGTGTTTTACACAGAGCTTGGCGACGCGGACAATCAGGGGCGTTTGTCCGCGCAGTTGACGGCCTTTCTCGAGACACACCAGATGGAGAAGGTCATCTGCGTCGAGCCGGGCGAGCATCGGGTGAGGATCGGACTGGAAAAGGCGTGCCGAAAGGCCGGCGTGCCCCTGGAGATCCGAAGCGACACGCACTTTTTGAGCACGGCAGAAGACTTCTCCGAGCACGCCGAAGGGCGGAAGGAACTGCGGATGGAGTACTTCTATCGCGAAATGCGAAAGCGATATCGCGTGCTTTTGGACGGCGATGGCAAGCCGGAGGGGGGTGACTGGAACTTCGACAAGGAGAATCGGAAGGCTTTCGGGAAAGCCGGGCCGAATTTGGAGCATCCCGCCCGGCGTTTTTCACCGGACTCAATCACGAGCAAGGTCCTCGTGGAAGTCGAAGAACGCTTCTCGGACCATCCGGGTTCGCTCGAAGGCTTCGGCTGGCCGGTGACGCGGAATCAGGCCTTGGGCGCTTTGGCGGACTTCATCGATCATCGCCTGCCGACGTTTGGGGATCATCAGGACGCGATGTGGACGAAGGAAGCCTTTCTTTCCCACAGCCTTCTTGCGTCGTCGCTGAACCTGAAGCTGCTGAACCCTCGAGAAGTGATTGCTGCGGCGGAGGCCGCCTATCGCCAAGGAAAGGCACCCCTGGCCGCCGTCGAGGGATTCATCCGACAGATCCTCGGCTGGCGCGAGTACGTTCGCGGAGTGTATTGGCACTTCATGCCGGACTATCTGGAGCGGAATGCCCTTGAGGCCGATCATCCACTGCCGGAATGGTACTGGACCGGTGAAACGCCGCTGGTCTGTCTGAGTGAAGCCATTGGCCAAACGCTCGAGCACGGGTATGCCCACCACATTCAGCGGCTGATGGTGACGGGTCTCTATGCGTTGCTTTTGGGTGTGCGCCCGAAAGAGGTGCACGAGTGGTATCTCGCGGTGTACGTGGATGCGGTCGAGTGGGTGGAACTGCCGAACACGCTGGGCATGTCCCAGTATGCGGATGGCGGAGTGATGGCGTCCAAGCCCTACGTTGCTTCAGGCAAGTACATCCAGCGGATGAGCAATTACTGCGACAGTTGTCCCAAGAACCCAGCCAATGCGACGGGGGAGGATGCCTGCCCGTTCACGACGCTCTACTGGGACTTTCTGATCCGTCATCGGGAACGTCTAAAGAGTAATGGCCGCATGACGATGCAGCTCCGCAACGTGGATCGGCTGAGTGACGAGCGCCAAGACGCGATCCGAATGCAGGCCGCCCAGGTGCGGGGAAATCCCGCCTGCACAACTGCGTAGCTCGGGGCTTCACTCCCCGTCCTTCAAATCGATCCCGAAGAAATCTTTGAAGACTTGGTGATAGACGTGACGCTTGAACTTGGGCACCCACTTGAGCTTGAAGTCGGTGGGATTGATCCACTTCCAACGGCCAAACTCCTGATGGTGAGCATCAAGACGGATGTCTTTGTCCTTTCCGAAGTAGTCGCAAAGAAAGTAGGTCTGCTCTTGGCCCCCGTAGATCCCGTACTTGAGTCGGCCTTTCGTGAAGGCATAGCGGTAGCCCGTGCGCGTGAGGCGAATCTTGATGAGGTCGCGTCTGACGCCGATTTCCTCTTCCAGTTCCCGGTACAGCCCGGTCTCCATGTCTTCCCCATCGTCCACGCCGCCCTGCGGAAACTGCCACGCATTGCGAACGTTGAGGCGCTCGGCGATGAGGATCTGGCCTGAGGGGCGCTGGAGGATGGCCGCGGCATTGGGCCGATAAAGAATCGGTGGTACGGTGTCGGAAGATGGTTCGCTGGGAGGGGATTCCATGAATGCAGCCGCAGTGACCTAGTCGGAGAATCGCGACCTGTCACGCGGGGATTTCTTCTGGGCCAGAGAAGTCGTCTCGCCTCCGTCGACTCGAACGATTCTTTTTTCCAAGATTTGACCGCGTTGATACGTCTTAATGAGCGCATGAAAAAAATCTTCTCTTCGATCCTCATCGTGGCCGCACTCACCGTCTCAGGTGCCCAGGCTGAAACCACCGTCGTCATGGACGGCGTTCATAACTGCTGCAAGGGTTGTGCCAACGGCATCACCAAGGCCGTTACCAGCGTCAAGGACGCTACCGCTGATATTGACGGTGAGACCCTCACCATCACCGCCAAGAACTCGACCGGAGCCAAAAAGGCTGTCGAAGCCGTCATGGCCGCCGGTTACTACGGAGCCATGGAAGGGGCCGAAGCCGCCGCTCCGTCGGACAAGGTGCTCAAGAGCGCGACCGTTGAGGGCGTTCACCTTTGCTGCGGCAAGTGCGTCAAGGCGATGACCGCCGCCGTGACCGAAGTTCCCGGTGTCACCGGTGCCAACATCGAGAACAAGGCCACCAGCTTCACTGTCGAAGGTGAGTTCAAGGAAGGCGACCTCGTGGCGGCCATGAACAAGGCTGGCTTCCACGGCTCGGTGAAGTAATCACCCGGAAAACAAATCATCACAAAGAGGGCGGCAGTGATGCCGCCCTTTTTTGTGCCCTTACGCAGGCATGGGCCCGTCGGGCGGTTCCCACAGCTCGACACGATTGCCCTCGGGATCGGTGACCCAACCAAACTTCCCGTATGCTGACGAATCGGTCTTGTCGTCCACGGCACAACCTTCCTCCCGCAAGATCCCGAGCAGGGAGTCGAGATCGGTGACGCGGTAATTGATCATGAAGGGGGCTGGGCTCTCACCGAACATTTCGGCGTTCGCTTCCTGAATCGACCAAACGGTGGCTCCATGAGGCTCAGGCGCCTCAGGGCGATGCCAGGGAAAGGCGGCACCGCACCACGGTTGGACGTCAATTCCGAGATGGATCCGATACCAGTCTGCCAGTGCCTTGGGATCCTTGGCTTTGAAAAAAACTCCTCCGATGCCAGTCACGCGCTTCATGATTCGATGACTTTGCCAGCCCGATCCAAAAATCGCAAGGCGCTCGTTTGGAGACCGATCTGGGACGCAGCCTGAACTTTGGCTTTCACCCCATCGGCTTTCTCGTCAGGATGCTGGCCAATAAATCATGCAGGCCGACTCCAACCCCTACGTTGTTACCGATACCTTTGTGCAGGAACCCCCGCCCAGCTTTTGGGGGCGGATGCGATTTCTCGGCCCTGGATTGATCCTCACGGCCTCCATTGTCGGTAGCGGCGAGTTGATCGCCACCACGCTTCTCGGCGCTCAAGCCGGATTCGTCGCTTTCTGGGTCATCATTGTCAGTTGCTTGGTGAAAGTGGCCGTGCAGATCGAGTTCGGAAAAAACGCCATCTACTCCGGTCGATCCACCATGACCGCGTTCAACAGCCTGCCCGGTCCGAAGCTGGGTCGTGCCAACTGGTCCATCTGGCTCTGGCTGGCCCTCATGCTGCCGAAGATGCTCCAAGTCGGCGCCATCGTGGGTGCGGTGGCCATGATCCTGAACGTCATCCATCCCTCGATCCCGACTTCGGTCTATGTTTGGCCGGTGGCGATCACCGCGTCCATGCTCGTCTGGTTCGGGGGCTACCGACTCATCGAGCGCAGTTGCGTCTCCTTCATCCTGCTCTTCACCCTGTTCACAATCGCCTCTCTGGTTTCGCTCCAGTTCACCGACTACGCCATCAGCAGTGCCGAGGTGCTGTCCGGATTGAAGTTCAATTTGCCCAAGGAAGCCCTCCCGGTTGCGCTCGGCGTTTTCGGGATCACCGGCATCGGTGGTGATGAAATCATGGCCTACAACTATTGGCTGATCGAAAAAGGGTACGCTGCCAGCAGCGGTCCTGCCAAGGACACCCCCGAGTGGCGTGCGCGAGCCAAGGGGTGGATCCGCGTCATGGAACTCGACGCCTTTGTCTCGATGATCATTTACACGGTGGTGACCGTCGTCTTTTACTTGCTCGGTGCCGCCGTGCTTCACGGTGCTGAAAAACTCCCGGAGAGCGACAACCAGCTCATCACCTCCCTCTCCCGGATGTACACCGAGTCACTCGGACCCTGGGCCGCGAACGTCTTCCTCGCGGGTGCCCTTGTGGTGCTCTTCTCCACCGTTCTTGCCGCACTCGGTGCGTGGACGCGGATGTTTTCGGACGCCTTCGGTCAGATCGGGCTTCTGGACTTCCGCGACAACCGCCAGCGGAATCGTCTCATTGGCGTGCTCGCCTTTTTGATTCCCGTCTGTTGGACGCTCAGCTTCCTCTACTACAAGAACCCCGCCTACATGATCATCATCGGCGGCCTCGCCACTACGGTCATCCTCTTCATCGTCGCGTTCGCCGCCGGGTGGCTCCGCTATCATGAGCTTCCCGCCTCACTCAAGCCGACTCGCGCCTACGACCTCATCCTCTGGCTCAGCCTCATCGCGATCAGCGGTGTCGGAGTCTATGCGCTGATTAAGACGGTCGGGCCTTATTTGGGAGGCTAGCAGGAATGGCGCTTCCTTTAGCCACGGAGCCGTAGGCCGGGTGTGGCGCAGCCCGCCCGGCTCAGTAGCCTTCCGCCGTCACCCAAGACGACCGGGCTTCGCCAGAGTCGTCCTAGGTCTCTGGCCCTGCGCCTTCACTCGATTCAACGTCCTAAAGAAGCGCCATTCAGGCTAGCAGTTATCAGTTGCCAGTTGCGTGGGCGCTGTGGAAGCGACAGGAACGACATCCACCCCTCTCGAAGCAGGTCAACCCTGCTTCCGCAGAAAGCGACGGCGACATCGCTGCTCGCAGTGACCGACTCACCGCCTGTTGCTTTGGTCGGTGGTTCAAGGTCGCTGAACCGTTTGTCTTCACCCTTCAACCAGCCACTTTCTGGCCTCTTCGGTGTCCGTGTGCTCGAAGTATTTGACCTTGGCCATGGTGAACGGCTTGCAGAACGTCGCCATGCCTTCCTGCCACTTTTTCTCGCCAAGAATCGCGAGTCGGTCGATGGCCTTGAAGTGATGCATCGCAAACTTCGTGTCTTCCCACAAGGCCCCGGCTGTCCAGCCACGAAAGCCGGTCATGTCGAAAAGCACGTGCAGCTTTCCGTGAATCTTGACGAGGCGCTCGAATTCGGGCACGAAATGCTCGTAGTCAGCTGCGACCAATTTTTCACTGACATGGACGGCGAGTGTCTTTCCGCCGTCTTCTTCTTTGAGTTGAATAGGCATACGGGCTCGTTGGGTGGGATGTTGATTGTTCTACAAATAGACTACGCGGCTACCAGAGATTCCGCCGCAGTTGGCGACGGATGAATTGTCTTGGGTCATCACACGACACGGCAAGAAAAGAGAGCTAGGTTGGCAGGCATCTCCAGGCGGCGAACTGGTGTCGCTCTGTGGAGGCCGAGTGGGCATGGCCCATCACACCCTTCGCAGGATGTCTTCGAAGCCCTGGCGAACGACACTGACGATCCGGTTTCCAAAGAGCCCGGAGCATGCTTCCGTCGTCGAACAGTTGAAGAAACGTCTTCCCAATACGAACCTTCCCCAGTTGACTCGTGCTTCCCGATGAACTCTTCCCAGCAACACACTGACCGCCGCCACTTTCTCCAGAAATCCGTCTTCGGCACGGCGGCCGCCGGGCTGGCAATTGCCTCGACGTCGCACGCTTCTGCGCAAACCCTTCCGGCGGCAGCGGAACCGGAAGTCACCAGCGATGTTGACGTCCTCGTGGTGGGCGGCGGCACCGCGGGTCACGTCGCGGCGATCCAAGCCGCGCGCGCCGGAGCAAAGACGCTGATCGTGGAGCGCAACAGCCAACTGGGCGGAACCACCACCACTGGCGGCGTGGCCTTTCCCGGTCTCTTCGATGCCTGGGGCAAACAGGTCATTGCCGGGATCGGCTGGGAACTGGTGAAAGAGAGCGTGGAACTGGACGGGGGATCGCTTCCCAATTTTGCCAAGGTTCCAGAGCGCCACTGGCAGAATCAAGTCTACACGAATCAGTTTCTCTATGCGATCCTTGCCGAAGAGAAGTGTGCCGAAGCGGGCGTCGAGATCGCCTACTATGAATTTCCGCAGGCGGTGACGAAAACGCACGATGGATGGGAAGTCGACTGCGCCGGGTTCGGGACGAAGCGGCGGGTGCGCTGCAAGCAGATCATCGATTGCACCGGCGGCGCTGAAGTGGTGGGAATGCTCGGGTTTCCACGACTGCGCGAGGAAGAGCGGCAGCCGGGTTCATTTTTGTTCATGCTCGGCCAGGCACACCAGCCGGGCAGAAATCAGATTCACCGGCTCTATGTTCACGGGGCGGATTCGACCAATTCCCGCACCGCCACCGAGGCCAACCTGACCGGGCGGAAATCGATCCTCGCGAAGGTGCGCAAGGAGGGCAAACAATTGATGCACCTCCAGCCGGAGACCGGGTTCCGGGAAAGTTACCGCATCGAAGGCGAGACGATGGTGACGGTCAATGATTACACCTCGGGTCGAGTCTTTGACGACGCGATCAGTTTTGCTTTCTACCCGGTCGATCTTCACACCAAGACCGGGGTGAGGCCGAAACCGCTGAAGCCCGGCACGGTGCCGACGATCCCGCTGCGAGCCCTCATCCCGAAAGGCAGCCGCAATCTCATCGTCGCGGGCCGATGCGTCAGCAGCGACCGCTTGGCAAATTCCGGATTGCGGGTCCAGGCCTCGTGCATGGGGATGGGACAAGCGGCCGGAGTCGCCGCCGCCTTGGCAGCGAAGACCGGCACGACGCCGCTCGAAGTACCTTTGAGTGAGATCCACGCGATGCTGCGCGAGCATGGGCAGATTGTCCCGGGACACGCGTAGCTTTCATGGACCGGAAACGCAGCTTCGTCTCGCTCCTCACCGCCTCGAGTTTCCTCGTGCTCTCGGTGACGGGAATCATCGCGTTCGTTCAGCCTTTCTCGATTCAGGTCGTGGGCTTGCACGCGCTGATCGGATTCCTGTTTGTCGGACTGATCGTACTGCACATCGGCAACAATTCGAAGCACCTGTCCCGCTACCTGCGCAGCAAGACGGTCTGGTTGACGTCTGGAATCACCGTGGCCGCGTCCCTCCTGTTCTTTTGGCAACCCGCTCCGGTGAAGCGCGTTCTTGGCCTGAGCGGGAACCTGGGTCCTGCCCTGGAACGTTTCGAGATGACAGATGATGAGCTGTCCTTCCACTACAGTCCGTCCCCAAGCTACAAGATGGCCCTGGCGGTCCGAACCGGAGAAACCTTTGATGTGGA
Organism: uncultured Verrucomicrobiales bacterium; assembly: GCA_963976915.1. Classification (GTDB taxonomy): domain Bacteria; phylum Verrucomicrobiota; class Verrucomicrobiia; order Verrucomicrobiales; family Verrucomicrobiaceae; genus CAXBNA01. The sequence goes on along the minus strand of CAXBNA010000031.1, from coordinate 13,243 downwards.
CCGTCCTCCGCAAGTGGCAATCTGGCTCGAGAACGCCTCCTTCTACCACATCAAGACTCTCTTGCAGCCCACAGAATCCGATCCGGATCTTGCGGTGCTACCGTATTGGGATTTCAAAGTTCGCGGATGGGAAAAAGCGAAGCGCGAGGCGGAGGAGCGGGAGTCGCTGGAGGAGAGGATGAAAGAATCGGGAATCGACGCCATCACCGGGGCCACCCAGGCCAGCTCGTTTGATCCGGCGGCCTATATCTTACCGCCCGAATCCGATGTTCCGATGCCGTATCGCCTCCTCATCGAAATCGACCAACCGGGCGACGGGCAACCGTCGCTCGTCTATGCCGTGGAGATCGACAACGCCGACCCGCGCGCGTACCAGTTGCTCGAACTGATGGGCTATCCCAAACGGGAGGAAGACGATGAAGAGGGCAAAGAAGTGTGGGCCCTCTACTACGTCGATGAGCGTTTCGATTCGGCGCTTGAACTCATCGACAGTGCGCTGCTGACCATTGATCGCGATGGAGAGATTCACCTCCCCAAAAGCAAATAGGCATGAACCACATCCGGCGATCAAATGGGTGCGGACTGCTGGGAAGTTGCTTTTTCAACCCCGCCGTTGAGTCACTGCGCATGGCCGTGAGACTCTGCTGTCGGAACAACTTAGCCTATTTTTCCGAAAATGTGCTTTTCTCGAGGAGAAGAGAAAGGCTGTCTGCTGCAGCTGGCTTTTCACGATGGACCCCACCTCAAACTACGTCCGGCTTTGGACCCGCCATCAGGCGGAGGTAGGGCGTTACGTGCAGACCATGATTCCCAGTGGGAACGCTGCGGCGGAGGTACTGCAGGATGTGTCAGTGCGGCTGTGGGAGAAGTGGTCGGAGTATGACCCCGAGCGACCCTTCGTGCCGTGGGCGATTCGGTTTGCCTACTTGGAGGTGCTGAAGTGGCGGCAGCGACAGGCGCGCGAACGGCTGGTGTTTTCCGATGAACTGCTGGAGCAAATCCACGCGGCCTATGAAGATGAAGTGCCTCTAATGGAGGCACGACGCAAAGCGCTGGATGGTTGCCTGGAGAAGCTCAGCACACAGGAGCGGCGCTGGGTGATGCGCCGCTATGACCGCCATGGTGCTCTGCAGGATGAGGCACGTAGCGAGGGCATGAGCCTGAATCAAATCTACTATGCGATGGAGCAAATCCGCGCACGGCTGCTCGACTGCATCGGGCGAACCATGAACCAGGAGGGCTGGAGTGATGCCTGAACCAATGATGAATCCGAGACTTGATGTGCTGCTGTCCCGCGCCGCTGATGAAACGGCGACGGTGGAGGAATGGAGTGAACTGGAAGCCTTGCTCGCAGCAGATCCCTCCGCACGGAATCGCTATGTGCAAATGATGGACCTTCACGCGGAGTTGCAGGAGCGGCACGCGACGGCGATCTCGCCCAAAGCGATCCGCTGGATGCAATGGCGTCCGTTCACCACCGCAGCGGCGGGGATTGTGCTTGGGATACTCTGCACGTCGGTGGTGTTTGGGTTTGTCGCGCCTCGTGCGGTGGCGACGGTTTCGCGGCTGGCTGCGCTGGTGGACGGGAGTTTTGAAAAGCAGACCGCAGCCATGCCGTCAGGCTTTCCGACGGAGTTCGGCGTCTGGAGCGGACATGATTTGTCGGTGGTGGAAAAGGTGGCGGGTGAAGCGGTGGATGGGGAGGGCTCGCTGCGCTTGGTGCGTTGCGAGCGGGGACCCTGCGCGGTTTACCAGCTCATTGATCTGAGGTCGCTGCGCTTGAATCCAGAGGACGGGGAGGCGAGGCTGGTGCTCTCCGCCCGCTTTCGTGATGGTCGCGCTGCTGCCGGTGCTACGCTGCCGTTTTTCGTGCGCCTTTATGTGTTCTCCGGCAGTCCGGACTCGTTTCGGGAGACTTGGCCCGAGTCACGAAATGAAGCGATGTCATCCGGTGCCAACATGCTCAAGAGTCGTGGTGGTTCGCCGCAAGCCTGGCAGGAATTGTCCGCGAAGACGCTGCTGCCTCCGGGGGCGGACTTCGCCCTGGTGCATATCGGCGTGTATGACCCGAAGGCCTTTCCGAAGAACCCCGGGGTGTTTGGCGAGCAGTTCGTGGACGATGTCCAGTTGACGCTCCAGACCCAGCCAGAGCTGCCAGTGCGCCTGGCGGAGCGCTGATCCCCCCAACTTCGTTTCACTCCATCAGGCAAACCCCAGCGTCATGCTCCCCATCCATTCGAGGACATTCTTCACTCTGTCGGCTTCCTTTTTCTGGCTGGCTTCGCTTTTACATGCGACTCCTCCCGAGTTGGCTGTCGATACCCAACGTTACCGGGAACAGATTGCGCCGATTTTGAAAGAGCACTGCGTGAAGTGCCACGGGCCGGAGAAGCAGAAGAGTGATTTCCGGGTCGATACCCTGGACCCCGACCTGATCACCGGTCACGACGGCGATCACTGGGAAGAGGTGCTCAACCAAATTCATGGAGGTGACATGCCGCCGGAAGATGAAAAGCAACTCAGCCCGGCTCAACTCACGCTGGTGAGTGATTGGCTGACGAAGGAACTCGAGAGGGGTGCTCAAGCACGGTCAAGCACGGGAGGCCGCGGCGTCCTGCGCCGACTGACGCGCTACGAATACAACCACAGCCTGCAGGATCTGCTGGGGGTGGACCTCGATCATGCGAAGCAGATGCCGGTGGACCGGGCCGGGGAGGACGGTCTCCAGAACAACGGCAGCCTTCTCGGGATCACCGCGACGCAGTTGGCGATGTATCTTGAGGCGTCGCGCCTCGCCTTGGACAAGGCCTTGCTCTCCGCGCAGAAGCCGGAGGTCTTTTCCTACCATGCGGAAGTGGAGAAGCAGGAACTTCAAGCCTTGGGAGCGACATCGAACTGGGGGGTATCGACCAACGGGGTGGAGTATGGCGACGATCACGTCGATCTGGCGCGCAGCTCTCACTATGGCATGGGGCTCAAAGAGTATCCGCTCGAAGGGCGATACCGCGTTCGTGCGCGTGTTTCGGGAAAACCGGATGCCAGCGGGCGATTTCCGACAATGCAGGTCTGGCTCGGTTACTGGGCGGACGCCACACAGGAGCCCAAGGTGAAGCTGGGGGAGATGGTGATCGATGAACCCCGCGTGGTGGAGTTCGAGGGTTACATGGAGGACGTTCCTCTCTCGCCATCGGTCAGGACTCCCACGGATGGAGAGTCGCAGGTGACGGAGGGAGCCAGTGCCGCTGCGCAGCGCAACCGCGCACGTCAGGAACTGGCGATCTGGATCAGCAACGAAGAGCCGACGAGAAACACCGCGGTCTTTGGTCAGATCAGCAATCTGCTCAAGCGGGAACTGAGTGTCCTGACGGCTCTCGTCGAAGTGGCCGAAACACCCGTCGCTGCAGGAGCAAAGGCAAAGGCCAGGCACCACAATGCGCTCAAGGCGGCGGTGGCCGCTGCCGCTAGGGATTTCAAAGGCGTCACGGTGGACAATCTCATGCTCGACAAGGCGAAGCAGAGGATCGTCGAGATCACGGCGGAGAAGGAAAAGTTGGCCGCCAGGTATCAGGCGGCGCGCAAGACCCAGAGCCACCTGCAGGTGGACTGGGTCGAATACGAGGGCCCCTACTTTGAAAGCTGGCCGCCACCCTCGCGGGTGCAGCTGGTGGGTCGGGAAGACGATTTCGCCAATGATGAAGCGCGGGCCAGGGCGGTGCTGGAAAAGTTCGCCTCACGGGCCTGGCGGCGACCGGTCACGGAAGCTGAAGTCGGGAAGTTGTTCGCGGACTTCACGGCGCTTTATCAGCATGGCTCGACCTTCGACGCGGCGATCCGGGACGTCTTCGCCAGAGTGCTGTCGTCGCCCAACTTTCTCTACCTTGTGGAGCCAACGGAAGACGATGTCGGCGCTCGTCCCCTCAATGCCCATGAACTCGCGTCAAGGCTGTCCTATTTCCTCTGGTCCAGTCTGCCGGACGATGAATTGCGCGGACTCGCCAACTCCGGAGATCTGTTGAAGGACGAGGTAATCGCCGGGCAGGTCGAGCGCATGCTGGCGGACCCGAAAGCGCGCCGCCTCGCCACGCACTTCGCCGAGCAGTGGCTGAGCGTGGCGCAGATCGATGGCGTGGATGTGAATCCCGAGTTTTTCCCGCGCTTCAACCAAGCGACCAAGGAAGCGATGCGTCGGGAGCCGATTGAGTTCTTCTGGCATGTTCTTTCCACCCGCCAGAGCGCCCTTGATTTCCTCTCGTGCGACTATGTGGTCGTGAACGACCGGTTGGCCGCTCACTACGGCAAGGGCGCCGTTCGGGGCTCGGAATTTCGCGCCGTCCCGGTTCGTGAAGGTGAGCATCGCGGCGGTCTCGTGACCATGGCCGGGTTCATGTTGGCGAATTCCGACGGCGCTGTCTCACATCCGATCCTGCGCGGAAAGTGGGTGCTGAATTATCTCCTCAATGATCCGCCCCCACCCCCACCACCGGGAGTGCCCGAACTGCCGCTGGCCGACCCGGACTTTGCCAAGCTGTCACCGGCGAAGCAGCTCGCCTTTCATCGTGAGAAAGAGGCCTGCGCCCAGTGTCATGACAAGCTCGATCCCTGGGGATTGGCCTTGGAGAACTACGACGCCATCGGCCAATGGCGGGACCTCGCCGCCAACCGCGAAACCGCGAAGGCGGCAAAGAATACGCAAGTGGTGCCAGTGTCCCTCGGCGCTCCGGTCACCCTGCCGAAGGGTGAGGTCGTCAACAGCACCGATGAGTTGAGAAAGCACCTTCGGGAGCATGAGGCCGTTGCCTTCGCGGAAGGTCTCACCCGGAAACTGATGTCCTATGCCCTCGGTCGCTCGCTCGAATGGACGGACAAGGCCGCGGTCGATCAAATCACGGCTCAGTTCGCGGAGGCGGACCACCGCCTGCACGGGCTGATCACCGCGATTGTAACCAGCCAGACCTTTCGAAACCGATAACCCGCCTACCGAAAAATCATCATGAAACCCTGTCACATGAATCGTCGAACCCTGTTGCGTGGCGCCGGCATCAGCCTCGCGTTGCCCTGGTTGGAAATCATGGGCGTGAAAGCCCGGGCCGCGGAGGCGGACGTTCCCCGTCGCATGGCCTGCCTCTTCTTCCCCAATGGCGTCAGCCTGCCCGGAGAGGATCATCCCGATCACAAGGAATGGCACTGGTTCCCTCACGGCGCAGGCCGGGATTTCAAATTCACGCGAACCCTCGAGTCGCTCGAAGCCCTGCGCGAAGACCTCTCCGTCCTGAGCGGGCTCTCGAATCCCAGCGGCCGAAAATTCGCCGGTCATTCCGTCTCCGCATCCTTCCTCACCGCAGCGGAAGTGACCCGGGATGCCAGCACCAATTCGATCTCCATCGACCAGTTCTATGCGGATCATGCCGGCGGGAACACCCGCCTGCATTCCCTGATTCTCTCCACCAATGGCGGCGTCGGTCCCGGCACCCGCACGCACACTCTGTCCTTCACGAAGGAAGGCCAGCCGATCTACGCGGAGGACAATCTCCGGCGGGCCTTCACCGCCATGTTTGTCAACGATGCCGCGTCAGCCCAAGCCGCACGCGAAGCCCTTGCGCGGGAAAAGAGCATGCTCGACTCGCTGCTGGAGGACGCCCGCAGCGTCAACCGCAAGCTGGGGCGGGCCGATCAGGAAAAACTCGAGGAATACCTCTCTTCCGTTCGCGAGGTCGAACTGCGCGTCGAGCGCACCGAGCGCTGGCTCGACATTCCGAAACCGGTGGTCGATCCCGAGTCTCTCTTTCTCGAGGCGACACGACAGCAGCCGCTCGAATACGTCCGCGCCTTGTATGACCTGATCTTCCTCGCCTTCCAGACCGACACGACCCGGGCCGCCACCTGCCTGATGGGCTCCGAGGGCGGTGGCAATCTGGCGAACAGTTTCCCCGCGGCCATCGGGCTGGCAGATCACCACGGTCTCTCGCATGCCGCCAACAAGTCACCGGACGGCTACAAAAAATGGGCCTTGTATGATCAATTCCTCGCCGAACAACTGGCCTACTTCCTGAAGCGTCTCAAGGACACCACGGAAGGCGACAGCAACCTGCTGGACCGTTCTTTGATCTTCTACGGCTGCTCCACGAGCACGACGCACACCGCGTCAAACTACCCGCTCATCCTGGCCGGCGGACGCGAGTTTGGATTGAAGCACGGCCAGTTCCACAAGTTCGATGAGGAGAAGGTTCGGCTCTCAGATCTCTTCGTCACGATGCTCAACGCCCTGGGCGCCAAAACGGATCGCTTCGCCGACAGCACCGGCAGCCTCGACACCGCCTTGCTGGGCTAACTGAAACGACCCCATTCCCTCACCTCCCGCAGCCCTGATTGCCACATCAGTTTCAATCTCAAGAGCCGCTTCGTATTCGCCAACAACAAATGAAACTCATGCTCCGCCGGTTAGGTCCTCTGGTCGTTCTGCTGATCACTCTGACGGCTGTTCAGGCGGCACCGAAACCCAACATCGTCTTCATCCTCGTCGATGACCTTGGCTATGCCGATCTGGCGTGTCAGGGCAGCAAAGACATCCGCACTCCCAACATCGATACCCTCGCAGCGACAGGCATCCGATTCACTCAAGCCTACGTCACCGCGCCGCAGTGCGGGCCGTCGCGGGCAGGCATCATGACGGGGCTGAATCAGGCTCGCTTTGGCTACATGGGCAATGATGACCACTCGGGCCTTCCCGACCCGAAGGTGTTGCCCTTGATGCCCGAAGTCCTCAAAACCGCCGGTTACCGCACGGGCCTGATGGGCAAGTGGCATATCGGCCATGGCACCGAATATCTGCTCGCCGAGAAAGGGCGATCCAACAAGCCCGTCGAGTTGCTGCCTGCGGAGCGCATTGCCTGTGCGAAGCCCTGGTTGCGCGGGTTCGATGAGGGGCTCTTCCAGATCAGCGGCAGCGGCTATTACTTTCCCTTCAAGGCCCCTTTCAACCGCCATCCTGGCTCCCACTATTTCACCTTCGATCCGTCTGGCGCAGAGCCTGCCGAAATCCACCTGAACGAGGACGCCTACAGCACCGACTTCGTGACCGATGCCGCGCTGGATTTCATCCGGAAAGGCGATGAGACGCCCTTCTTCCTCTATGTTGCCTACGCCGCCCCGCACACGCCCCTTCAGGCCAAACAGGCGGACATAGAGGCCAATAGTCACATCAAGGACGAGAAACGGCGCACCTTTGCAGGAATGATGACCTGCCTGGATGCCAACATCAGGCGCGTGCTCGATTTGCTGGGCCAGAACGGCCTTCGGGAGAACACGCTGATCGTCTTTCTGAGCGACAACGGAGGTCCCACCTCGCAGAACACGTCGCGCAACGATCCGCTCACCGGCTTCAAGGGCGATGTCCACGAGGGTGGTCTCCGTGTGCCCTGCTTGATGAGCTGGCCCGCCGCTTTTCCACAGGGTTCCGTCTATTCCAACCCGATCAGCAGTCTGGATCTGCTGCCGACCTTCGCCGCAGCTTCCGGGGCGCAGATGAACAAGGAAGTCGACTATGACGGCATCGACTTGATGCCTTACCTGAAAATCGATTCGTCCGTGAAGGAACCGCCGCACCAAGCGCTCTACTGGAGCTGGGGTGAAAAGAAGGCGCTGCGTGTCGGTGACTACAAATGGCTGGATGCCGGAAGTGTCACGCGAACTCAGCCAGCACGGGGCGTCTTCAATCTCTCCCAAAGCCCTGTCGAATCAAAATCCACCCTGCTCACGACACCGGAGAAAGAGGATGAATTGAAGCGGCATGACGGCGCCTATTGGTCAGCGCGGCTCGGCAAGCTGACTCCACGCAATGAGTCCACAACGCCCCAGTCTCAAGACTTTCGATCACCCACCTCGATCAGAACCCACAAATCATCAGAAAAACAATGACGCATCGCACCCTTCTCTTTCTGTTCCTTCTCGCCCCGGCAGTCATGGGCAGCGAAGCCAACCGGCTCGAACCCATCCTGGCCCAACCGGGCGAGGTGTTCCTGAAGATGAACTTCGAAGAAGACTTCACCGTCGGCGCGGATCATCTGAATTTCCGGGCCATCAACGGCACGCGCTGGGCGGCCAAAGACGGTGTCCTGATCGGGACCGAATCCTCGGCGGAGTTTCAGGCGGAAAAGAAGGCGGCGGGAGACGGACACAACGGCACGAACGCGCAACTGCAGGTGAAGGGTTCGCCCCGCGACTTCATCTTCAAATACTCCTTCAAAATCACGGGAGGCAGGAAGGCAAAGGGATCACCGATGGTCGAGTCGGGGCACCATCTGCGCTACATCCACTTCGGTGCCGAGGGCACTTCGATTCTCACCGGCCGCGACAAGAAGGTAATCGCCCAAAGCGACTTCGTTCTCAAGTTGGACCAGTGGTATCACGTCATGATCGAGGTCAAGGGCGGCGAGTTTCTCGTTCGCTTTCAGGATGGCCCCACGGTCTATGGCCGGGATCCGAGCATCGCAGCGGATTGTCCCACCAAATACGACATCCGCTTCACGGCAACAGACAAGGGCGTCATCACTATCGATAACATGACCATCTGGCATGCCGGAGACACGATGGGCAGCTGGCCCGCCGCGCGCGAGGCAGTGCTGAAGAAGTAGAAACAAACACGCATGAAACAACACCTCGCCAAATATGCGCTCGCCCTGATGCTGGGAACGGTTGCTACTGCCCATGCCGCGACCCAACCCAACATCATCTTCTTCCTCGTGGACGACATGGGCTGGATGGACTCGCAGCCTTACGGCTCGGAGTATTACGACACACCGAACATGCAGCGTCTCGCCGACCAGGGCATGCGCTTCACCAGTGCCTACGCGATGCCTCTGTGCTCGCCGACGCGGGCCTCGATCCTCACCGGTCAGCATACGTCGCGGCACGGCATTCTTGCTCCGACCTGCCACAATCCGCCGCAGAAGGAAGGGCACAACTTTCTTCCCGAAAAGGCTCGGCCCAGTGAGCCGCTGGTCTTGCCGGAAAGCAGAAACTACCTCGATCCGAGTCACTACACCCTCGCTGAGGCATTGCGGGACGCAGGGTATCGCACGGGGCATTTCGGGAAATGGCATCTCGGCCTGACCGAGCCTCACTGGCCCGACAAGCAAGGGTTCGACGTGACCTTTTTTGCACCCGATCCCGGACCGCCGAACTCGAATTACTTTTCCCCCTACTACTGCATCCCTCCGGGTGCAGAGGAGCCGGAACGGCCCGAGGGAGAAAGGTTTACGCATGGAACGATCACCGACGGCCCGACTGGAGAATACATCACCGACCGCCTCACGGATGAATCGCTCAAGTTCATCACGGCGAACAAGGATCGCCCCTTCTTCCTCAACCTCTGGCACTTCGCCGTGCACGGTCCCTGGGGGCACAAGGAAGAGATCGCCGCCGAAATGGCGAAGCGCACCGATCCCACGGGCCGCCAGGACAACCCGGTCATGGCCTCGATGCTCAAGAGCGTGGACGAAAGCCTCGGCCGCATCCTGGACAAGATCGACGAGCTCGGTCTGGCGAACGATACTTTGATCATCTTCACCTCCGACAACGGGGGCAACGTCGGCGCAGACCCGATGCGTCAACTCGGCAAGCGTGCCGATCTGCTGGACACGGGGGCCAGCTACAAGAAATGGGCCGGAACGAAAGCGCCGACGAACAACGCCCCATTGAAAGGCGGCAAGGCCAGCATCAACGAGGGCGGCATCCGTGTGCCGCTCATCGTTTCGTGGCCCGGGCGGATCGCTGCCGGGGCGACGAGCGATGAAGTGGTGGGCTGCATCGACTTCTATCCCACGCTGCTCGATCTGCTCGGCATCAAGTCCAACCCAAAACAAATCATCGACGGTGTTTCCATTGCACCGGTTCTGCTCGGCACCGGCCCATTGGCTCGCGAGTCCTATTTCACCTGGCATTCCACCCGCTTCGCCAGCGTGCGGCAGGGCGACTGGAAACTCATCCGCACCATCACGCCGTCGAAGGACGGCAAGGTGCAGAACGTGCATGTGCTCCACAACCTCAAGGACGACATCGGCGAGACCACGAACTTGGCGAGAGACAAAAAGGAGAAAGTCGCGGAGCTCAGCGCCCTGATCGACCGCTACGTAAGGGAAACCGGGGCGCTGTATCCGAAGCCAAACCCGGCTTACGATCCGCAGGCGATGGATCGCCAAAAGGCCCGCAAAACGAAAGCCGTGAAACCCGCATCTGGGATCGAATGACGCCCATGAGACATTCGCTCACTCTCTTAGCCGTCCTGCTGCTGACATCGCTTGCTTCGTTCGCAGCCGACGCACCCACCTCACTCACCCGGCATCTCCGCAGTGCCGCCGATCTCGGTGAGCTGCACGACATCAAGGCCGGATGGAAGGAGGGCGTGCTCCAACTCTCAACCAGCAAGGCCGAACGTCATGCGTGGGCCGTCATTCCTTCGCCGAAAGGCGGTTGGGACTTGGCGCGACGAGCCACGGTCAACGCCGAGATCCGCAACACCGGTGACGTGCCCGTCGGCGTGATGTTCTGGGTGGTGGGAGCTCATGGTTGGAACGCCGTGGAAGACACCGCCGCACTCGCCCCCCAAGAGACTCGCACCTTTTCCTGCGAACTGCGCGAAACCTATCCCGATGGCACGCCCAAGCTGAATCCCGGTGATATCAAACAGGTGCAGGTCATGCTGGCCGAGGCAGTCGGCGCAAAGGGCAAAGAGCGTCTCCGTCCCATCATCAAGAAACCCGTCTCCATCGAAGTCCGGCAGGTGACCGCCCAAGGCGATGCGCCGGAATGGAAACGCCCGCCCGACCGCATCGACGTGCCCGCCGTCGAAGACGCCGCCCCAGCGCCCGGAAAGCGCGTGCGCTACCGGCTCCCGGGCGATGAAACGAGCGGCATCTATAGCGTACTGAATCTCCCCGAAGACTGGCAAAGCGGGAAGAAGTATCCGGTCATCGTCGAATACCCAGGCAACATCATGTATGCGCCCGTCTGCTACTCCACGGGGCGGCCGGATCAATGCGTGATCGGCTATGGCATCACCAAGGGCAAAGGCGCGATCTGCCTCGGCATGCCCTTTCTGGATCGAACAACAAACACGATCGCCGAAAATGCCTGGGGCAATGCCGACGACACGGCGGACTACCTCATGCGCATGGTGGCGGAGGTCTGCGACAAATTTGGCGGCGACCGCGACAACCTCCTGCTCACCGGCTTTTCGCGCGGAGCCATCGCCACCGGTTACATCGGGTTGCGGAACGATGACATCGCCAAGTTGTGGAAAGGCTTCCACGCCTGCCAGCACTCGGACGGCTCCAACTGGAATGGTGCGACCCTGGCCAGTGCCATCGAACGCGCCGCACGATTCCAAGGAAAAGCCGTCTTCCAAACCGACAACTCGCCGGACAAGTTTCAGCCTGTGATGGATGCGCTGAAAACCCAGGTCACCTGGGCTCAATCCGGCCTGCGCTTTCACTCCACCGCCATGTTCCTCGACGACCGCCCGTCCACGCAGCAGTTGCGGGAGTGGTTCTGGCAACTCGTAAGGGACCCCCAACCATGAAACGCACCCTGATCCATCTGCTGCTGGCCTGTTTGGCCGCTTCTCACGCGTCAGGCGCGCGCGCACAGAATCCTACCATCCAGTTCATTCTGGTGGATGACTTGGGCTATGCGGACCTGGGTTGCCAGGGGAGCGAAGACATTCGCACTCCGAAGACTGATACGCTGGCGGCGACCGGGATCTGATTCACAGAGTCCTATGCCACCGCGCCGCAGTTGGATGAGATGATTCGGACAGCAAGACGATAAGCTCACGGCGGAGCTTCGGAAATGAACGGGCCTACAGTTTCATGTCCCGCAGTCTCAGAGCGTTCGTGATGACGGAAACGGAACTCAGGCTCATCGCGGCACCGGCGATGATGGGACTGAGGAGCAGGCCGAAGAAGGGGTAGAGCACGCCGGCGGCGATGGGGATGCCGAGGGCGTTGTAGAGGAAGGCGAAGACGAGGTTCTGGCGGATGTTGCTCATCGTGGCGCGACTGAGGCGGATGGCTTGGGCGATGCCTCGGAGGTCGCCTTGCACTAGGGTGATGCCCGCGCTCTGCATGGCCACGTCGGTGCCGGTGCCCATGGCGATGCCGACTTCGGCTTCGCTGAGAGCAGGGGCGTCATTGATGCCGTCGCCGGCCATGGCGACGTGTTTGCCTTCGGCTTGAAGTTTCTTCACGTGGGCGACTTTTCCGGCGGGTTCGATTTCGGCTTCGACCGAATCGAGGCCGAGTTGTTTGGCCACGGCGGCGGCGGTGCGGCGGTTGTCCCCGGTGAGCATGACCAGTTTCAAGCCGAGCTCGTGAAGATCTTTGATGGCCTCGGCGGTGGTGGCTTTGATCGGGTCGGCGACGGCGAGGATGCCTGCCGGTTTGCCGTCGATGGCGACAAACATCGCGGTCTTGCCGTCCTGCTGGAGTTTAACCGCCGTCCCTTCGAGTGAATCGAGATCCGTGACCTTTTCATCCCGCAGGAAATCCAGTTTGCCCACCATCACCACGCGCCCTTTGATGCTGCCGACGACACCGCCGGCGGTCACGGAGCGGAAGTCCTTCACCTCGTCGAGCGTGAGGCTTTGATCTTTCGCACCGAGCACAATCGCCGCAGCGAGCGGGTGTTCGCTGTTCTGCTCCAGAGAGGCGGCGAGGCTCAGGAATTCCTCCTCATCGAATCCATCGCCGGGCAGGACATCCGCGAGCTTGGGCTTGCCCTCGGTGAGCGTGCCTGTCTTGTCTACGACGAGCGTGGTGACTTTCTCCAAGCGTTCGAGCGCCTCGGCGTTCTTCACGAGCACGCCGAGCTGCGCGCCACGTCCCACGCCGACCATGATGGACATCGGCGTGGCCAGACCGAGCGCGCATGGGCAGGCGATGATGAGAACGGCAACCGCATTGACAATGGCATGTGCGAGCCGTGGCTCCGGGCCGACCCACATCCACACGACGAACGTGATCAGGGAAATCGCCAGCACCGTCGGCACAAAGATGGCCGCAACCTTGTCGGCGAGGCCCTGGATCGGCGCGCGACTGCGCTGCGCTTCGGCCACCATCGTTACGATCTGACCCAGTAGCGTGTCATCGCCCACACGTTCGGCCTTCATGACGAAACTACCCGTGCCGTTGACGGTGCCACCGGTCACTTTGTCGCCGGTGGATTTCTCCACGGGCAGCGGCTCGCCGGT
>CAXBNA010000030.1:0-36888 GCA_963976915.1 uncultured Verrucomicrobiales bacterium | reverse complement strand
ACATGCCCGCCACTCCGGGAGGCGAGCCCATCGGACTGGCCACGCTTTTTGATCCCAAACATGCGATGCCGGGGGACTTTGTTCCCAACTCCCTCGACAAACCGTTGAAGCTCACGGGTCGGGTTTCCGACACCAAGCTCAAGAAGACCTTTTTCCTTGCCCAACGGGGTGAGTTCATGGGCGACGGCTGGGACGACAACGTCGCCCACGCCTTGTTCGTGCTGGATCACCTGAAGGAGCAGGGGCGCTTTCCCGAGCGGATCAATCTCGCGGGCTGGAGTCGGGGCGCGGTGACCTGCCTGAAGCTCGCGAATGCCATTGAGGGTCGCTACGCAGCTGGGCGTCCCTTTTACGTCCAAAAAGATCTGACCAAGGGCTACGCTGCCGAAAACCTCAGGGTCTTTTACCCGGCTCTCCCAAAGAACGAGCTCATCTCGCCCGGAGCCATCGAGATCAACATGTTCCTGATCGACCCCGTGCCCGGCCGATTCGGAGCCGATGGCGTCACGTTCGGTTCGGATCGCGGTGATGAGATTTTTCCGCCCAACGAACAGGATTATCAAGTCATCCCCGGCATGGTGAGGCGCTGCATCATCACGCTGGCAAATGACGAGCAGCGCGAAGGTTTCGCTCCTCTGGATGCCGATGACATTCGCGTCCTGCACCCGGAGCGCTCATCGGTGTTGTGGCTGCCCTTCCCGGGCATCCACAGCACCCAGGTGAGGATGGAGCCCCGCGATCCGGACGACTTTCACAATGTCCCGCCCGTGCGAGACCAATTGACGGCGGTTCCACACCTGGCGTGGGATCTGGCCTGGCGCTTCATGACGACCTGCGGCACACGATTTGAAAGGAACCTCATCGCCGATGAGAAGTTTGGGGGAAGGCTGAGGACTTCCCATGAGGTTTGCGAATTGTATTCGAATGTGTGGAACCGGAAGGAGATGTATCATCAGGCCAGAAACCGGGGGCTTGGCCAGCGGATCATGGGCGGCTTGATGCCGAGGCTCTACACGGGCTACCCCTTTGCGGGTCGGGAGTTCTGGGGGAAGAACCCCCTTCAGTTGCCTCGCCACCGCAAGGATCTCTTCACGGCTGAGTTTGGCGTTTATGTGGACCATCCGGGGTTCTTCATCAATGAGCATCATCGGTGGTGTTTGCAAAGGGCCTACCCCAACTTGTATCGGCATCTCTTCAAGCTTCCAATCGTCGAGAAGCCAGTGCCGTCGTCTGTGGTCGCGGAACTGAAAACCATTCGGCAGGGCAACCCGGAGCTTTGGCGTCAGTTGGAGCGCAGTGGTGTTCAGGAACTTGAATCTGGCGTGATGAACTCGGACGCATTCCGCCGGGGAGAACTGCTTCGGAAGAATCGAGAGGCATTGCCGCCGAGATTTGCAGGGCAATTGGGTCGGATGGGATTGAAGCTCTGAATCTTCGCCGCAGGTTCATCTCGGCGTGAAACAGTTGCGATTCAGGCATGACAGACGGGTGGCGGCTCCGATAGGATTGGAGCGATGAAGTCTGTTTCGATCCACATTGCCCTGATCCTTTGGAGCGTTGCCGTTGGTGCATACGCCCAGATCCCTCAAGAACTCGTGAAGGCTGAGCGGGCCAAGATTCTCGAGGGCGTGGAATCCATCCCGATGACGGGATCGCCAGGGCCGGTGGGGATTTGGGGGAATCTGGCTTTTCCGATCATCGCAGCGGCGGACGGTCGTGACGGGAACGAACTCGCGCTGGCAGCGGCGGCGGGCTACGGCAAGGGGCGCATCATCCTTTTTGGCCATGGCGGCTACCTCAATGGCAACGCCGGTGGGGATTTGTCGAAGCTGATGGAGAACTGCGTGCGCTGGGTGGGGAACAAGGAGAAGCCCAGCATCGGCACGAAGGGACTGCGGGGTGGCAGCGTTTACGGCCAAAGCGGCTTCAACACGAAGGTCATCGATGGAGCTTTGGAGACCTCCACACTCAATGACTTTGACGTGATCGTGGTCAATGCCCAGGGCCTCACCGATCCGGAGGAGGGTGCGGCGATTGTGGAGTGGGTGAAGGGGGGCGGTGGCCTCATCGCGGGCATGACGGGCTGGGCGTATGGACAGACCAGCGGCGGCAAGGACCTCACGACGACGCATGGCCTGAACCAAGCGCTGCTCCCTGCAGGCGTGGGCTTCACGGAGATGTCGGCGTTTGCAAACCTGCCCGGCTTTCAGGCGCGGGTGGAGCTGCCACGGATGATGAACGCATACGAGGCGATCACCTCGATCAAGAAGCAGCGTGAAGGTGGCCCTGCTTTGGCACCCGAAGACGTGCGGCAGGGAACCAACGCCATTCAGATCGCGCTCGCCGCGCAACCGCCGGACCGCGGCAACCTCAAGGCCGCCGTCGCTAGTGCGATGGGCGGGGACGTGGCGGCCATTGTGCCCACGGTTTCGGACCCACTGACCCAGGAGCAGCACGCCTCGGCCCGGCTTCAATTGGGCATGGAAACACGCGTGCTGCGTCTCACGGCCGGTCCTGACGTCAATGCACATCCGGCAGCGAAGGAGTTTCCTGGCCAGCCTGACGATGACGTGCCCCGGATCACGCAAGAGGTCATGATCGATCCCAAGGTGAGCGGCTGGCACAGCACCGGTCTCTACGCGGTCGCGGGCGAGCCAATCACGCTGACGATTCCTGAAAGTCAGGTGGAGGCGGGGCTTTCGGTGCGCGTCGGCTGCCACACCGACACGCTCTACCATCTCGACAAGTGGCTGCGGGCGCCGGACATCACGAAGTCCGAGCTGATCGCCGCTGCGGAAACGAAGACCGCCTCAGCCTTTGGCGGGCTGATTTACATCGACGTGCCAAGACGTGCGGCAGACGGGCAGCCCTTTGCGGCCGTCATTGCCGGGGGCGTGCCCGCACCGCTCTTTGTGCTGGGGAAAACCACCGATGAGGAGTGGAACGCCGAAGTGAAGAAGAGGCCCGCACCCTGGGCGGAGTTCGTCTGCGACAAGGTCGTTCTTTCTGCGCCCACGGACGCAGCCCGCACCGTGACCACGCCGACGATGCTGATGGAGTTTTGGAGAAAGGCGATCGAGGTGCAGGACGACATATCCAACCAGGCCAAGGACCGCACCAGGCCGGAGCGCATTGTGGCCGACGTGCAGATCAGCGCGGGTTACATGCACAGCGGTTATCCCATCATGGTGCCGGTCAGCGCGGCGGAAGAAATGGTGACCTTTGGTCGGCTCAAGTTTCCCGGCTGGGGCTTTCATCATGAGGTTGGGCACAACCATCAGAAGGGCTGGTTCACCTTTGACGGCACCGGCGAGGTCACCAACAACGTGCTTGGGATGTATGTGTATGAAGCCGCGCTCGGCAAAGACTGGCTCATCGGCCATCCGCAGATCTCACCCGACGCGCGCAAGGAACACATCCAGACGATCAAGAAATCCGGGAACAAATGGCAGACGTGGAAGAGCAGCCCCTTCCTCGCGCTGACCACCTACATCCAGCTCATTCAGGAGTTCGGCTGGGAAAGCTGGCGCACCTACCTGCACAGTTTCGACGGCGACCAGTTCGGCCCCAAACCCAACGGCGATGACGCCGCCCGCGACCAGTTCCTCGTCCGCTACTCCAAGATCACGAACAAGAACCTCGGCCCCTTCTTCGACGCCTGGGGCATCCCGGTCAGTGAGAAGGCGAAGGCAGAAGTGTCGGGGATGGAGGAATGGATGCCGGTGGGGATGTGATTGGAAATTGGGAGGGATTCGGACGATGGCCTTCGGAGGCAGCGAATTAGCTGATAGGCAATACATCCTCCATCATGTCGTCTTTTGGTGGAGGGTGCCCGATCTCCGCGAGCTTGAGGGCGGCCCATGTTCCTCGTCGAACCAGCGAGATGTAGGGGTCGATTACGGCCAGTTCTTCTGTGCCGGCCATGCGCACCACGTTCTCGTCGTGTAAATCATGAACGAGTATCCCGCTGATGGGGTGCAAATAGGCAAAGTATCCATCGTCCTGAATACCTTCGTGCAAAAGTTGAATGGGAGCGAAACCCATGTGTGCCATCAGGTCGTCGGTTTCCCGTTTCGTGACCAACGGTTTCTCCACATCCACTTCGATGTGCGGCTGAGACACCACGGGGGCTGACTCCCGACTCTTAGGGTTGATCGTGAATCCCTCAAGGCGATAGGCTGTCTCGGGAAAGATCACTGAATGGAGCCTCATGCGCGATAGGTAGTCGCCGAGGGTGCTCTGATTCACTTTGTGGTAGAGTCTCTTGAACCAGCGATTGCTATCCTGATCGTGGAAGACTTGGTGCTCGACACCGCCGGGCCTCCCCTGTGATTCCCAAGTTCTTAGAAAGTCGGCTTCGTTCAATGCACGTCCGCAGCGTTCGACTGATTTCCTCAGAGATCTCTCGCCTTCACGATCAACGACTCGAAGCCTGCTCAGCTCCCTGAACTGCTGCGGGAGCTGTGGGATTTCAGATATGCGTAGCCCTTGAGCGCCTGTTCGGTAGAGACCTTCCGCCCCTGCGAAACCGTCGAGACGGATGCACGGTTCACCACTGCCTTCGGTTGAGGCACAGTGATGTCGAAAAGCGGCTTCGATGGGATGGAGGGCATAGTGACCTTGAGATCGTAACTCAAATGCCTGCCGGATCAAGGCGCCAAACAACTCCTCAGGCTCACCCGAAGAGGCGGGTTGGGGCTCTGAATCGGATGACGACGGCATCGAAGGGTTCACTGGCGCAGAAGATGACTCGAGATCATGCCTTCAGCCCACTGAATTGCCACTCCGAGTTCCCTCAAGGAGCCCGAGGCATCAAGGTCAGCGACAAAGCCAAGGTTGAGTTTGCGAGCATGGACAATTGGATGCCGGCGGGGATGTGAGGGAGTTCCCGGTATCGGCGCTGGACTACCGTGGGCGGGATGGCGTTGCCTGTGGTTGAAGGGCATCCATCAAGAGTTGCCTCCGAATACCCGTCGGGAATCGCGCCAATCCCAACGGATTCAGATGAAAACCCAACGACTTTTGCCAAAACTCGAACGGATTATCCCGATTTCCCAACAACCTTTGGCGAAACCCCAACAACTTCTGACGGAAGACGTTCGTCTTTCGGCATCGGACGAACGACTTCTCACGAATTCCCAACGGATTCTGGTCCAAAGCCAACGACTTTCGACGAAAGTCGTTCGTCGTTTGCTGATTCCCGAACGGTTTGACTCAGAATCCTGTGGGCTCGAAGCGTTGGCGAATCTTCGAGTTGCTCGGCGCCTGCCGCTTGTGGTTCTATTCGACTCCAGCCTCAAGTCTGTACTTACGGAAGTACTTTTGAAATACCTCGTAGCTTTGCTTCTCTTCATCAGTTAGCGATTCAGGATCATCAACTGGCCCTCCACGAAACCGGTGAAAACGAGGGCTGCCATTGATCTGCATGACAATCTGACGATCCTCAGTGTCGATTTCCTTGAAGGAATTGAGAGTTTGAGCCACAGACTGAACTTCTTGAAGCTCAGCCGCAGCGGAGGGAATTACTTTCGACTTGGCCTTAACTTCAGTTTGGTAAGCCTCAAAGGCAGACTGTAGTTCTGACTTTGAGTACGGAAGGATGGCTTCATCAAAGATCGGCCCAGTCATTTGGGCGCGAAATGCAGCATACTTGTAGACCATCTCTTGGTTCGACGGTTTTGCAATCTCATGGCTGGTTGGTTCTTCTGCCTTCTGAATGCGATTCTCATGCTTCGATGAAACGCCGATCTTTGAGCGCATCACTGATCTCCACACAAATCCAATGGCCATCGTTGCAAAAAGCATCGGAATGACTCCGCCGCCATTTCGCCAATTCATCAAAGCACACAAGACCCCGTATGCGAGAACGACCATGGCGCAGGCAACTAGAGCAACAAGAGTCTTCATGTCAGAATTGAAACATCAAATCGGCCCGAAGGGAGAGGGGCTTCAAACTCTCGGCGCAATCTCGCGAAGTTTGCGAAACACATCGGCAGCGGGGATGCCCTGAGTTTCACCTTCGCGGTATCGTTGAAGACGTTGGAGAATTTCATCGTTCCACGCCTCTTCGGGGCTTTCGTAGTCGCTTCCTTCGACACTCTCGATGAGTGTCCGAGCAAGCTCCATCCGCTGATCTGGTGGAAGAACCAGAGCTTGGTGAGAGATGGCTTCGAGTGCGGTGGGCATGGGGGAGGCGATACGTTCGAAACCCGTTTTTGTCGAACAGTCTCAGGGCGCCTAATGTGGTCCGCACAGTCCTCTGTGCGGGAATCGCAGGCCTGTGAACGAACCTTCCGCACAGAGGACTGTGCGGACCACGATGAGGATCCGATGAACCATGCTCATCGTGGAGGAACGCATTCGCGTTTTTCCGCGTCAAATCAGCCTTACTCGCTTTTCGCTTTGGCTTTGGCTTTTGCTTTCGCCTTCCCTTTGCCTTTTCCCTTGGCGGCGGGAGCTGGGACGTTTTCGCCGGGCTCGGGGAGGGTGGCTTTCACGGAGTCCCACTCGGGGTTGAGGGTGGCTTCGCGGATGACGACGTTGCGGAAGTCGACGGACTGACCGGCGGCGGTGAAGCCGGGGGCGGCCTTGGTTTGGGTAAAGAGGTCGGAGGCTCCCCAGGCGACGAGGTCATCGACTTGGCCAAGCATTTTGTCGCCCACCATTTCCATGCGGACGGTGTGCCAAGTGCCGGGCTGGAGATCGACGGGGAAAACGGCGAAGGTGACGGCCTTGTCGGGACCCTCATGGTCGTTGTCGTCCCGCCGGATCGTGATGGCTTTGGGCGTGATGCCGATGCGGGCCATGTGATCCTTCACGGCGTTGACGGAGAGGCTGGTGGCCTTGGCGCCCTCAAACTTGAACTCGGCCTCGATGATGAAGTCCTGATACTGCTCCTGGAGACGAATGACCGCGCCGTGGTTGTCGGACTCGATCTCGGCTCCGCGAAGCGCACCGTCGACGATTTTCCAGTCGCCCTTGGCGGCTTTCCACTTGGCCTCGGGGGCGGCCTCGAATTTGTTTTCGTAAAGGACCTTGCCCGGAACGGCGAGGAGGGGCTTGGAATCGGCGGCTTGGAGAGCCGGGAGGGTCACGGCGGAAAGTGCGGCGAGGAGGGTGGGTGTGAGTTTCATGGACGGAGGGAAACGATGGGGGTGGGGGAAAGTTTCAGGGGGAGGTGAATGAGAGAGGTCTCGCGCAGCGATGCTGACCAAGAGCGGTGGTTTGGCGCCGCCGGGGGGGGGGATCACTGTGCGGAGTTTCTCCATCGAACTCCGTTCGGCGGCTGCAAACCGCCACTCCTTGGATGGGCGATTATTGTTCTTCGGCCTTCTTCTGTGCGAAGATCCACTCGTGGAGTTCGGGCTTGGCGTAGACGCCTCCGGAGATCAGGTGTCCTTCGCCCGCGAGTTCGCTGTATTGGATGAGCTCACCACCAATCGCTTGGATGGCTTGAAACATGGCACGGGATTTTTCGACGGAGACTTCCTCGTCTTTGTCGCCGTGGAAGGCCCAGATCGGGGTGGTCTTGAGGATCTCGGCTTTCTTGGGATCGCCTCCGCCGCAGAGGGGGACGACGGCGGCGAAGACGCCGGGGTAGTTGGTGGCGAGGTTCCACGAACCGAAGCCGCCCATGGAGGAGCCGGTGAGGTAGATGCGGCTTTCGTCGATGGGGAGGTGATCGGTCAGGTCGGCGATGAGGGCCATGAGATTGGCGGTGACTTCGTTTTTCCAACCAATGTCGCGGCTGGGACACTGCGGGGCGAGGATGAAGCAGGGGCGCTCGTCCTGATTCTCCGGCGTGGAGAAGGCCTTGGTGGCACCGCCCATCTGGGCCTCGTTGTCGGAGCCGCTTTGGCCAGCGCCATGGAGCCAGATGAGCAGAGGGTAGCGTTCGCCGCGTTTCCATTTGGGATTGCCGAGGAATTGGTAGTTCAGTCCCTGCGCCGAGGTGGCCTTGACCCACTCGCCGGTGACTTTCTCGGAGTGAGGGCCCTCTTTGAGGCCGGCGTCGCGGACCTGCTCGCGGAGGAGACCGCGAACGAATGTTTGATCCGCTGTGGAGAGTTTTTCCAGTGGGACCGGGAAAATCTGGAAATCGGCGGACCGCTTGATCTTGACCTGAGTGTCGTCGAATTCGAGCAACTCACCTTCGAACGACGAAGCGCCTTCGGCGGAGGTCCAGGTCCGGGTGTCTGCGGCGGGAACGAGCCGCGTCAGTGAGAGAAGCAGCATGGCGAGGGAAAATGTGAGTTTCATGGCGGAAGACTAGCGGTGAATTGACTTGGATGGCAAGACTTGGCGCAAGGGGGGCTTGAGTAGGGCGTCTTCTTTGGCAAACTACGGCGTTTCGATGGCCGCCGAGATCCTACCCTTTGACGATTCCCCTGAGATGCGGCGACGTGCCGCAGGGTTTTTGGCGAAGCGGTTTTCGAATCAGGGGGCTGCGAGCGAAGATGTGTGGTTGGAGCGGATGGCTCATTGGTGGGATGCCAATCCATCAACGGAGTGGCATCCGGCGCGCGGTTGGTGGATCGAGTGCGACGGCGCGATGAGCGCGTTCGTTGGCGTCATTCCGACGGAATATCGGCTCGGGGCGAAGCCGGTGGCGGGATTGATCGGCACGAGTTGGGTCATGGACGCCAGTTGCCGGGCAGACTGCATCCGGATGGCGATGAAGTTTCAGAGGCTGGGTGGAGACGCGGTTTTGATCGCGACGACTCCGAGCCCCGAGGTGCGTGCTCTGTTGGGCAAGGGTGGCTGGACGCCGAACGCAGCGCATGAGCGGTGGATTGTTCCTGGCTGGCCGTTGCTGAGGCGATTCTTTCTGGGGGCTCATTCCGCCCATCCACCCGGGTGCCGGTTCACGACGGATCTGGCCGCAGTGTCTCAGATTCGGACATCAGAGCCAGCAGATGGCGTCTTGAGTCGGGCGCGGTCGTTGGAGATTCTTCGTTGGTATGTGGCATCTCCGGCGAGGGAGCACCATTTCGCGGGTTGGGTCGATGAGAAGGGCGTGCTTTCAGGCTATGTCATCGTGGCTTCGGCCATGGTACGCGGAGGCAGGGCATGGGAAGTGGTCGAGTCTGGCCCGGAGGGCTTCGATGGGCGCGACTTGGCTGGGCTAGTGGCGCGTCTTCTCGACGGATTGCCACCACGCCGTTGGCTGGTGCTCAATCGATTGGGAAACCCACTGGAGCCAGAGTGGGAGGGTGTCCGCCCAGTTCACCGTTCGTCGCCCGAGCGGACGTTGTATTTCCGAACTCCATCCGACATGCCGGTAGCGGTCAAGACTTGGCAGATGACCGAGGGTGATCTCGGGCTTTGACGGCCAGTAGACGAAGCGATTGGGGCCAATCTTGCAGGGAGTTTTTTTCGACTTTGGGAACCAAGTCTTGCGCTTCGGGGCCGTGCTTCCTAGTTTGTTGGTCCATGAAAGTTGGATTCAATTTGCTTCTGTGGACCGGTCACGTCACCGAGTCCGATTTCCCCACCATTGAGAAACTCAAAGCGGCCGGATATGACGGGGTCGAGATTCCGATCTTTGATGTCAGTGACGCGGCGCATTTCAAAAAGGTCGGCCAAGTCATCAAGGACAACGGCCTCGAAGCCACGGCGGTGACCGTGCTGCCCGATGAGGCGCACAACGCGATCAGCCCGGATGCGGGGAATCGTCAGGGTGCCATTGATCATCTCAAGCGCGTGCTGGAGTGCGGTCACAACGCAGGCATCCAGACGCTTTGCGGTCCCTACTACCAAGTTCTGGGTCAGTTCACGGGTTCGTATCCCTCTGAGGCGGAGCTCGAAGGGGCAGCGGCTGTCCACCGTGCCATCGCTCCCGAGGCGGAAGCCGCAGGCATCAAGTGCGCCATTGAAGCGCTCAACCGTTTCGAAGCCCACCTCCTCAACACGATGGAGCAGGCGGTCAGCTACGTGCAGCGCGTCGATCATCCGGCATTTGGCACGATGTATGACACCTTCCATGCGAACATTGAAGAAAAGAATCCTCATGCGGCCATTGAGACCGTTTTTGCCTCGGGCAAACTCAACCACGTCCACATTTCCGAGAATGATCGCGGAACCCCGGGTCGTGGCCACATCGACATCACGGCCCAGATCCACAAGATCAAGTCGCTCGGTTACGATGGCTGGTTGACGATTGAAGCCTTCGGGGGTGCGCTGCCGGATCTCGCGGCGGCCACACGAGTCTGGCGGGACTTTTTCCCGTCCACTGAGCAAGTCTACACCGAGGGCCTCGCCCTCATCCGCGAAGCCTGGGCCTCCGCCTGATCTTCCCTTCACGTCCGAACACCCAACCCAAAAACCATATGGAATCGAACCCCACCAACCCAGCTTCCGAGGGAACCTCCCGCCGGAAATTCATTCGTAACACCTCCGCGGCTGCCGCCGCCGCCAGCGTGCTCACTGTTGAGCAGAGCGCATGGGCTGCCGGCAGCGACGAGATCAAAGTCGGCCTGATCGGTTGCGGCGGACGCGGCTCTGGCGCGGCCAACCAAGCCCTCAGCACCCCGCAGGAGGGCGTGACCCTTCACGCGGTGGGCGATGCCTTCAAAGAGAAGGCGGATGCGGCCCTCTCCAACCTCCGCACCAAGCACGCCGACAAAGTCAACGTGCCCGAGGAGCGGACCTATGCCGGTCTTGATGCCTATGAAAAGGTCATCAATGACTGCGATCTCGTGATCCTCACCACGCCTCCCGGGTTCCGTCCCTATCACTTCGAGGCGGCGGTGAATGCGGGCAAAAACATCTTCATGGAGAAGCCGGTCGCGACAGACGTTCCCGGAATCCAAAAGGTGATGGAAATGGCCAAGGTCGCCGAGGAGAAGAACCTCAAGGTGGTGGTCGGCCTCCAGCGTCGCTACCAGAACTGCTACCGCGAAGCGCTGAAGCAGGTCAAGGAACAGGACATCATCGGCGACATTGTCTCCGGTCAGGTTTACTGGAACGGCGGCGGCATCTGGTTCCGTGACAAGCAGGAAGGCATGTCCGAACTGCAGTACCAAATCAACAACTGGTACTTCTTCACCTACCTCTGCGGCGATCACATCAACGAGCAGCACATCCACAACATCGACGTGGCCAACTGGTTCATCGGAGGGCACCCCATCACGGCTCAAGGGATGGGTGGTCGTCAGCAGCGTGTGGACCGCAAGTTCGGCCAGATCTATGACCACCACTACGTGGAGTTCACCTATGAGAATGGGGTCCGCATCAACAGCCAGTGCCGCCACCAAAAGGGCGTCTACAATGCCGTGCGCGAAGAGTTCACCGGCACCAAGGGCAAGATCTACCTCGACAACAAACCGAACTGCTACGCCGTGGATCACAAGGGCAACGTGATTTGGAAGTACCGTCCGAAGGGTGCGCCGGAAGTCGAAGAGCCGGTCGAAGGCAAGAAGGCCAAGAAAACACGCGGTCTGGATCCGGATCCATATCAAGTCGAGCACGACACCCTTCAAGCGGCCATCCGCGAAGGCACGCCGATCAACAATGCCCACTACGGTGCCGAGAGCACCATGACCGCGATCATGGGCCGCTTGGCCACCTACAGTGGTCAGGAACTCAAGTGGGACGATCTGGTGAAGTCCAAGGTGCAGCTCATGCCGCCGATCCTCACCGCCGAGTCCGAAGCCCCGGTCAATCCCGACGCCGACGGCTGGTACCCCATCGCGATTCCTGGCGAGACCGAAGGTCTCTTCTAATACGCGGCCATTGGCTGAATCCAACTCACAGACGGCGGACCCTCGGGTCCGCCGTTTTTGTTTCAGCAAGGAGAAGCGTCGCTGGCTGAAGGATCAGGAAATCGAATGGCGTTCTCAGCGCGCATGCTTCGCTTTCTTTTTCCCCTCCTTGTTCTCAGTTCGTCACTCTTCGGAGCCACGAAACCCAACGTCCTGCTCATCTGTGTCGACGACCTGAAGCCGCTGCTCGGCTGCTACGGCGACCCCTTGGCGAAGACTCCAAACATTGATCGTCTGGCCAAGCGTGGCGTTCAGTTCGACATGGCGTATTGCAACCAGGCGGTATGCTCGCCCTCGCGGAACTCGCTGATGACCGGGCTTCGACCGCAGACGATCGGCATCTACGATCTGCCCACAAATTTCCGCGTGGCGGTGCCGGATGCCATCACCGTGGCCCAGCACTTCCGTGCCAACGGCTATAGAACCGAGGCCTTGGGCAAGATCATGCACAAAGGTCACGGCAACGTCGAGGATGCGGCGTCATGGACCATCCCGCATTGGATTCCGAGGGCTTCGACCTATGCCCTTGCCGAGAGCATGGAGAACAAACGGAGCGGGAAGAATGGCGACCGGGGTGCGGCCACCGAGGCTGCGGATGTGGACGATGATTTCTACGGGGAAGGTCAGTTGGCTCTCGAAGCCGTGAGGCGGCTCGAAGGTGCGGCGCAGAAGCCCGAGGAACCTTTCTTCATCGCGGTGGGTTTCATTCGCCCGCATCTGCCCTTCATCGCGCCGCAGAAGTATTGGGATCTTTACCCAAGCTCAGACATTCCGATGCCGGAGGTCACTGAGATCCCGGAAGGGGCTCCAAGCTATGCCGGGCAGTTCGGTGGCGAACTTCGTCAGTACAGCGACATTCCCGAAAAAGGAGATCTGGATGACGATCTGACACGCCGTCTCATCCACGGTTACTATGCCGCCACCAGCTACATGGACGCGCAGCTCGGACTTGTGCTTGATGCACTCGATCACTCGGGCTTGGCTGAGAACACCGTCATCGTTCTTTGGGGGGATCACGGCTGGCACCTCGGTGACCATCGTTTCTGGTGCAAGCACACCAACTACGAGCAGGCCGCCCGCATCCCGCTCATTGTGGCCGCACCCGGCAAGGCGGCGGGTGTGAAGACCGCTTCTCTGGTGGAGACGGTGGATCTCTATCCCACGCTTTCCGAGCTTGCGGGTCTCCCGGTGCCCGAGGGACTGGATGGCCTAAGCTTTGCCGAAATCGTCGCCGATCCTGCGGCTAAGACTCGAGACAGCATCACGCATGTCTATCCGCGTGGTGGTCGCTTGGGGCGCGCCATCCGGACCGACCGATATCGCATGGTCGAATGGAAGAAGCCCGGGGACAGCGCCGAGACGGCTGAGTTTGAACTCTACGACTATGAGAACGATCCACTGGAGACGCGGAACTTGGCCAAGGACAACCCGGAGGTGCTCGAAGAGCTGCGGGCGATCCTTGCCAAACAGCCGGAAGCCAAGCCGCAGGTCAAAAGCAAGCCGGAGGCAAAGAAGCCCCAGTCGACGAAGCCGTCGAGAGACCGCAATGCCGCTTTCGACAAACGGGATGTCAATAAGGATGGCCAGCTCAGCAGGGAGGAGTTCCTGAAAGGGCAACCCGACCCTGATGAGGCCCCCAAGCGCTTCCCGGTTTTTGACAAAGACGGAAACGGCTCTCTCAGTCGCGAAGAGTATGTGAAGAGCGGGAAATAAGGGGCCCGCCCGACGAGGAGCTTCCTCTTCCTTCCTGCAACTCGGTGCTCGTGGTGGTCAGGCCAGAGAGGGGAGCCGCGGCAGGATTTCCAGTTCCGATTTCGACGGATGCTGTGGCGATTTCTGGGCTCGGTTGACTCAGCGGGAACCGGCCGAATTCCACGAGTCTTCCGGGCTGCGGCTCTCGGGATGATGATCCTCCTGGAGGACGCGCTCGAGGTTGGCGATGTGCTTCCGGGCTTCGGAGGCGTAGGCTCCTTGATCTCCTTCGTAGTGGAGGAGCAGTTCCTTCACGCTGATCTCGTCGTACTTGCGGAAGAGGCGGGCGGCACGAAGGGCCCGATGAGCGCCAAAGCCCAGGGTGCGCAGGGCGTCGACGCTGAGGTCGAGCGCGCTTCCGAGGGTCTCTCGCTGGATCTGGGTGACGTCGCGTTTGAGCAGCTCGTAGGCATGCTGTCGACTGCCGGCGCGGGCGAGGATCTTGAGATGCGGGAAATGCTTTTGGACGAGTTCGATCACCTCGATGGATTTTTCCTCGCTGTCGATGGCGCAGATGAAGATCTTGGCGTGGGCCGCACCCGCTGCCGTCAGAAGGTCGAGGCGGGAGGCGTCGCCGTAGAACGCCTTCAGTCCGAATCGGGCGAGCAGATCGACTTGGTCCGGATCGTTGTCGAGCACGGTGACCTGGAATTTCTGGGCGCGCAGCAGGCGACCAATGATGTGCCCGAATCGGCCAAATCCGGCAAGGATCACGTCGGCCTCTTCCGAGGGCATCTCGTCGTGCTCGCGCTTTGGGTTGAGGTTTGCGAAGCGCGGTTGGACGAGTCGCTCATTGATGAGCATCAGCAGCGGCGTGATGGCCATGGAGAGGGCCACGGCGGTCTTGAGCGGGGCGCTGATGGCGACGTCGAGAAGGTGAAGACCGTCGGCCGCAGAGAGAAGGACAAAGCAAAACTCACCGGCTTGGGGAAGCGCAAAGGCGAAGAGAAACGCAGAGCCCCAGCCCATCCGAAATCCGAGTCCCAAGGCAAGAAGAACGATGAACTTCACCGCGATCAGGCCACCGACAAGGCCGCTGATGACGAAGGGTTGATCGGCGACGAGTCCGAGGTCGAGTCCTGCTCCAACGGCGATGAAGAAGAGTCCGAGGAGGAGGCCTTTGAAAGGCTCAATGTCGGCCTCCAGCTCATGGCGGTATTCACTGTCCGCGAGAACGACTCCCGCAATGAACGTGCCGAGAGCCGCAGAGAGCCCGACCAGTTCCATGAGCAGGGCGGTGGCGACGACGACGAGCAGGGCGACCGCCGTGAACATTTCCCGCAACTTGCTGGATGCAATGTAGCGGAAGAGGGGACGCAGGAGAAAGCGTCCGGCGACCACCACGGAAACGACCGCCGCCAGCGTGACGATCATTTGCAACCAGGGCGGCAGGTGGGTGAGGGCGCTTCCACCGTGACCCGTGTCCACGCCGTGCGATGCCGATTTTCCCGAAGCCAGCCATGGGAGAAGCGCGAGGATGGGGATGACGGCGATGTCTTGAAACAGCAGCACCGAGAAAGCCGCCTGACCGCCTCGGGTGTGCAGTTGTCCCTTCTCCGCGAGGGACTGGATGACGATGGCGGTGGAAGAGAGGGCAAGCGTCAGGCCAATCGTGACCGCTTCCTGCCAGGTGAGCCCGAAGGCGAGTCCGATGGCGGTGACCAAGGCAGCAGTCCCGAAGACCTGACCACTCCCCGTACCTAGAATCGGGCCGCGCAGTCGCCAAAGAAGCGCTGGACGCAGTTCAAGGCCGACGACGAAAAGCATCATCACCACGCCAAATTCTCCGAAGTGCTGGGCGTCTTCGAACTCGGCGATCCACCCGAGGGCGGAGGGACCGATCAGGACTCCGGCAAACAAGTAGCCGAGGACGGAGCCAAGGCCGAACCGCTTCGCTATGGGAACCGCGACGACGGCCGCCAGAAGGTAAATGAGGGCTTGCCCCAAAAATCCGCCGTTCATGGTTGCTCCTCTCGGGTGGATGATTCAGCGACGAGTTGGTCGAGCCTTGCCGCGTAGCGCTCGGCATGAGCCGAAATCTCGTCCTCGGTGAGGTGGTGGGTGCTGTGCACGATGAAGGGCTCCTCGTACGTCATGCCGCAGAGGCGCGCAGTCTGTTCGAAAGGCGTCAGAAACTGGCGGATCGTGAAGTGATTGAAGCCTTCGGGTGAGTAGGCCTCGGCACCTCCACCCGTGGTGATCGCGGTCATGGCGCGTTTGCCCACAAGGGCTGTCCCATCGTCACCGTAGGCAAAGCCATACTCGAGGACCACATCGAGCCATTCCTTGATGAGCGCGGGGCAGGAATACCAGAAGAATGGATGCTGCCAAACGATCACGTCATGATCGAGCAACAGCTGCTTTTCCCGGGGGACGTCGATGAAGAAGTCGGGATAGGCCTCGTAAAGATCATGAACCGTTGCGCCTTCCACCTTCCTTGCCGCATCCAGGAGTCGCGAGTTCACACGCGACCGATGCAGGGCGGGATGGGCGAAGAGGACGAGGACTCGGGCCATTGACGGCGGACTTAGCATCGAGGGGAGGCTGGGGCAACCAGGATGCGATTGAGCGGAGTTTCGCTGTCTCCACGAGGAATTCCCCAAGGGGAGAGGTCCTCACGGTGAAAAATTTCGGATGCACATTCGCGCTAGTTCGGCTATGGATGCTGCTGTGAGTCCATCCAGCCGCATGACATGAATTGCGGAAACCGGTAGAAAAAGCTGCCTGTTCGAGATGAGAGCCCTACGCAGACACGTCTTGAAACAGCGGTCAGCGGGCTTTCAGTGAAATGAGGAAGGCTCAGACAAACCTATGAAATCCAAGAACGCGGGTTCGCGAACCCGCAAGACATCGAATCGCCGCCCCGAAGGGTCGCGCCATGCTTCATCGCCAGCTTCGACGCGCGATACCGACCAAGAAGAGGCTGTGATCAGTCTTTTGAGCCGCAAGGACTACCGACCTGCCAATGTACCGGAGTTGCTGGCGCTACTCAAGCTTCCCGGTTCCAATCAGCAAAAGCTTCAGTCAACGCTTGCCGCGCTTGAGCGCGAGGGGCGAATCATCCGAACGAAGGGCAATCGCTACATCGAGGCTCAGGAAGCGGACTTGGTCCCTGGGCTGATCCAACTCACACGCGGTGGACGCGGATTTGTGCAGCCTGATGATCCACTGCTCGGCGAGATCGCCATTGCCGAGCGTTTCACAAGCACGGCGATGCACGGCGACCGCGTGCTCGTTCGGAGGGATGTGGTTCCAGCAGGCTTGCGCCGTGGGCGCCCCCAGTCGGATGCAGATGCAGGGCCCGTGAAGACGGGTTCGGTGGTGCGTATTCTTGAGCGGAAGCGCTCGACGATGGTGGGAACCCTGCAAGAGGGGCATCGCTTTTTGTACGTCATCCCGGACGACCCGCGCATGTCGCAAAACGTGATTGTCCCCCCGCCGCGCGATGTGGGGCGCAAGCCGAATGCCGGAGACAAAGTTGTCGTCGAGCTGCTCGCTTGGGAGAATCGTCACACGAATCCGGAAGGGGAAATCATTGAGGTGCTGGGGCCGCCAGACCAGGAAGGCGTCGACATGCTGTCGGTGATCCGACAGTATGATTTGCCGCTATCCTTCCCCAAAGCGGTCTTGAGCGAGGCGAGATCCATCGCCGATGAGCGAGCCGAATTGGTGGCGACTCCTGCGGAACTGCGAAAGCGCGTGGACTGCCGCTCGCATGCGGTGGTCACGATTGACCCGGATGATGCGAAGGACTTTGACGATGCGATCTGTGTCGAGCCCGAACGGGACGGACGGTGGAAGCTCTGGGTTCACATTGCGGACGTATCGCACTACGTGCAGCCAGGAAGCGCCTTGGACGAAGAAGCCCAAAAGCGAGGCAACTCGACCTACATGGTGGATCGCGTGATCCCAATGCTGCCCGAGGCGTTGAGCAACGAGCTGTGCTCGCTGAAACCGGCGGTGGACCGGTTGACCAAGTGCGCGGAGTTCTTATTGAGCAAGCATGGCGATGTGGTGGACGTGAAGTTCTATCCCGCGATCATTCACTCGAAACGGCGCTTCAGTTATCAAGAGGCACTCAAGGTGATTGAGGGCACGCCGGATGGTGCTCTTGAAGAGATGCTGCATCAGGCCCACGGCTTGGCGCAGATGTTGCGGCGGGCCCGGTTCAAAAAAGGGTCCCTGGATTTGGATTTTCCGGAGTCGAAGATTCGTCTGGATGACCATGGGAAAATTCTTCGGATCGACCGCATGGAAAACGACGTGTCCCACCAGTTGATCGAGGAGTTCATGCTGCTGGCCAATGAAGCGGTCGCTGCCAAACTCATGCGAATGCAGGTGCCGGGCATCTACCGCATTCATGAAGCGCCGAAGGAAGAACGATTGAACGAGTACCGAGAGCAGGTGCTGAGTCACAACGTTCCCTGTGGCAACCTCAACCGCCGGGAGGAGATCCAGCGTTTGTTGAAACGGTTGTCCGGGCTGCCGATCGGCCAGGGCTTGAAGATTGGGTTCCTGCGCTCGCTCACCCGCGCCCGCTATGCGGTGGAGCCCCTGGGGCACTACGGGTTGGCCAAGGAAAAGTACACGCACTTCACCTCACCCATCCGACGCTACGCCGACTTGATCGTGCATCGCGTGCTCTTTGACAATGCCGCCATCTCGGCCCGTGAGATGAAGCGGCTGGCGGATCACATCTCCACGACGGAACGCACATCGGCGGATGCCGAGCGCGACAGTCGTGATTTGAAACTCTACGCGCACCTGCAGGCACAGATCGACAGTGGCGAGCGTCAAACCTATGACGCATTGGTCACCGACGTGCGGAATTTCGGCTTCTTCGTCGATGTGACCGCGCTGGGGATGAGTGGGCTCGTTCACCTCTCGTCGGTCCAGGATGATTTCTTCGAACTGGACCCGGTGAGGCTCTCTCTGGTGGGTCGCAGGAGCCATCGCGTGATTTGCCTTGGCGACATGGTGCAGGTGCAGATCTACCGGATCGATCCCTTCAAAAAACAGGTCGATTTCCAGATCGCTGGTTCAGGCGGTGACGGAGGATCGTCAAAGGGTGAAAGGCCGAGGCGTTCCACAGGTGGCGGTGGTCGCAGTCGCGGCGGACGAAGCTCTCGCCCCCGAGGCAAGGGCACCCCGACGAGCCGAACCGATGAGAAGCCCAAGAGTCGGGGGCGACGCGGCAGGCGGTAGTTCGCCGATAGAGCGCACGGACGACCCTCGACTCCAAACGCTCAATTGGAACCTTTGTAGTCGGGGTAGCGCTTCTTGATTTGGTCGCGCAGTTCCTTCGCCTTTTGAGGATCTCCCATTTTCTCGAAGGCGATGGCGGATTTCTCGAGGGACTCTGGAGTGACCTCGGGGTCATCCATGAACTGGCTTGGGACGGCATACTTGCCCGCTGCGGCCTTCCACTCGGCTTCGGCCCCTGCGGTGTCGCCGTCCTGCTGGAGTTGGTTGCCGCGAGCCATCGCGATGTCGCCTTGGAGAATCAGAAGGAGGGCTTGCGGCTTCCCTGACTTGACGAACTCGAGCCCCTCTTCAGCAACGGCGTTCGCGGCGTCGAACTCCTTTTTGCCAAGTAATGCCATACCCTTGGTGAGTAGCGCCCGGGCCTTCGCTGCACTGTCTGGACTCTGGGACAGGTAGTTGTCGATGGCGACGATGGAGTCGTCGTAATCCTGGGTTTCGAGCTGAGCCATGCCGAGGTAGTTCCAGACCCGTGGATCGGTATTGATCGGCTCATCCGGAGTGGAGGCCATCGCGAGGTAGCGGGCGCTGCGCTTGAACTCCTTGTTGTCGAAGAACTTCAGTCCCAACCAGGTGAGGACGTTGGGTGGCACGCTGGCGTTCCGGTTGATCTTGCGGTAGCCATCGATGGTCTCCGCGAGGCCCTCGGGGTCCTGCTTGGCATAGAATGCGAGAATCAGTTTTTGGCTGGCCTTGTCGAGGAAGTTCTCGGAATCCTTCGCGATGGCGTTTTTTAATGGTTGAACTGCCTCACTCCACTCCTTGGCATCGAAGCGGGCGCTGCCGATTCCATACCACGCGTGTCCCAACGCCTTGCTCTGTGGGAATTTTTCCGTTAGGGCGGTGAACGCTGCGATCATGGCCTCTGGATCATTCTGCTCGGTGGCGATGAGGCCCAGTTGGAGGTAGGCCATTTCAGCGGAGTCCGAGTCTGGGAACTTCTTGATGACGGCCTCGAAATCCTTCTTCGCGTTGGAAAGGTCGCGGGCGTTCTTACGGGCGAGCCCCCGTTTCGACAGGGCTTTGGCGGCCAGTTCGTGGTCGGGGTAGTCGCCGATGAAGCGTGTGAATGTGCTGATCGCATCTTGCGGGCGGCCTGCCTCCGCTTCAGACCATCCCCGATTGAAGAGGGTGCCGGGGCGGAGCTTTTCAGGCAGGCGGTCGACGTTGACTTCCAGAAAAGCGGCGGCAGCCTCGTTGTAGAGTTCGTCGTTGAAGTAGGCATCGGCCCGGATCAAGCGGGCCAGGGCCATGAATTGATGATCCTGTTTCTCGCGTTGGTAGCGGGTCAGGAAATTGTTCACGAACTGGATGAGATCTGGGTCGTCCAAGAGGTAGAAGCAGTAGAGTTTCCAATAGCTGGCCTCAAAGGCCTCTTCGGTTTCACCGTGGAATTGCTCGATCAGCAGGTAAACCTCGACCGCGCGGGAGTAGGTCTTCCGCATGCGATAGGCATTGCCGACGAGCAGGAGCATTTTCGGACGGGTGGAGCCAAGTGGGAGTACCGAAGAGTTGCGATTGTAGGTATCGATGACGCCATCGTAGTCCCCTTTGGCGAACATGGCTTGGATGACGCCAACCATGGCGATGCCTCGGTTTTCCTCCGAAGTCTGCGGCATGGCGAGGGCGTTCTTCAGCAGCTTCGTGGCCTCGTCGGGGTTTCCGATCTCGGCTTGGAGGACGCCTGCTTTCACCGAAGCGTCGGCGATGATGTCCTTGTCCTTGCTCTCCTGAATCAGGTCCATCAGGATGGGCAGGGCTTCTTCCTTGGCGTCCTGGGCGAGCAGGGCGGTCCCAAGGGTAAGGAGCGCGGTTTCGCGGTACGGATTTTCTTCCTCAATGGCCACGACTTCGCGCAAGGCCGTCATTTGCCGCGTGGTGTCACCCATCATCTGATAGGCGCGGCTCTTGTTGTAGGCGGCGGCCAGTTTGACTTGGGGCAGGGTGGTGTTGTCTTCGCAAAAGAGGAAGTAGCGCGCGGATGCGGCGAATTCCTGGGTGTTGAACTTCATCGCCCCGAGGCGGTAGGCCGCGGATGGTGCCCCTTCGGTCTCGGGGTAGCGGTTGACGACCTCTTCATAGTAGCCACGAGCGAGGTCGAGCTGGTTCTGCTTCATGTAGCACTCGCCGATGCGGAAGAGTGCGAGGGCGACGTGTCGACCGGCCGGATAGTCCTGGAGGTACTTGGCGAAGGACTGGGCGGCAAGGGCGTATTCCTGCCGGTCATAGATGAGTGTGGCGTAGTCGAAAAGGTCTTCGTCGGGCCCGGAACGCTTGGGGGCGGAGGGCACGGCGGGGCGGACCATTTCTTCGACCACCTCAGCACGAGGGGCCGGCACCTGACGACCGTCGGGACCGACCGGGACCGCGCGAGGCACATCGTCATCTTCCACAGGTTCAGCACGCGGGGCGGACTGCGCTGGAGCGGAAATGGATCCGACGATTCCAAACAGAAGGCCCATGCCTAGGAGCAGGGCGAGGGAGCGGTGGCGGGTCAGCGCGGACATGCGGTGGGGAACGAGGGGCGATTTCACTGAGTAGGGGCTTCCGGGTCCGGCCGACGAGTGGCAAAGGCGATATTCCAAATACCCGCCTTCTGGCAGGTGTCCAGCACGCGAATGATGTGATCGTATTCGGTGGCGACGTCGCCGCGGAGGATCACCGCTTGGTCTTTGTAGACCGCGACGATGTTTTTGAGTTTGGTGAGCAGGTCTTCTTCCGTCAGTTCCTGACCGTTCACGACAATGATGCCATCGACCTTAATGTTGATTATGATCTCACCCACCGTCCGGGATTTGTTGTCCTTGCCCTCTTCGGCGGCAGGAACCGAGATGTCCATGACCTGCTCGTCTTTGGCATATTGATAGGTAACCGCAAAAAAGATCACCAAGAGGAGAAGCACGTCCACGAGCGGCGCCAACTGCATCGGCGTTGGCTCGATCGAGGTCTGTTTGCGGAAATTCATGCGGGGCGTGGATCAGTGCAGGGGTGCTGGAGGTCGACAATCAAGCGGACTCACATGGCTTGACCGTCGCCTTGGCGATTCGCGGCAGCCCGGGCAGCGCGTTTGTACTGAACGGCGAGCAGCGCCATCAGGTGGGTGGTCGCCGCTTCCATCTCGGAGATGAGTCGGTTCACCTTGCCGCGAAACAGCGCGTAGAAAATCAGGGCGGGAATGCCAATGGTCAGACCCGAAGCTGTGCAGAGGAGGGCTTCGGAGACCCCCTGTGCCATGCCGAGTTGGCTGGAACCGCCAAACTCCTTGTCGGAGATGGCGTGGAAAGTGGTGATCATGCCAAGGGTGGTGCCCAGCAGGCCAAGCATGGGAGCCACGGCACCGATGTCGCCGAGGTAGGCGATGCGTGCGAGAAGCAGGCTGGATTGCCGGTTGCCTTCAGCTTCGGTGACTTCCTTCACTTCTTCGAAGCTCGCCGTCGGATTGCGAGTGGCAAAGTCGAGCGTCTTGGACGTGATCCGGGCGATGCATTCGTTGCGGCGATTGCAGACGGCGAGGAGGCCGAGGTAGTCCTGCTTGCGGATCAGTGCATCGGCCGAGTTCATGAAGGCATCGCTGACGACGGTGCCCTGCCGGACGGTGAAGGCAAAGAGCAGGATCATGCAGAGCGTCACCATCGACAGGCCGATGAGGGGGTACGCCATGATCCCGGTCTGCTCAATGAACCGCTCCAGAGTTAGCGCCTCTCCGAGCATGCTGCCACCCTCGGCTTCGGAAGTGGGGTAGGTGACTTGTCCCGGTTGTGGTGCCGGGGCGTCCACAGAATTCTGGGCATGGACCCCGGAGGCCATCCATGTGACGACCACTGCCAGCACGGCAAGGGCAAAGAGGATATTTCGATGCATGAGACGCAGACTGTAAACTCCCGGACGTGCCTTGCAAGCTGGCAGGGAAGATGTTGGCAGGCTCTGACGCGGGGAGGTTCCAGTTTGTTCGACGTCGGTGGCTTCGCAAGGGGCTTTCCGGGCCCCAATGGAGCCCCAGAGGCCCGATTGAAGGGCGTTGGAGGGCAATCAAGAATTCGTCAGGATCCCGGATAGAACCGTATGAAGGCGCCGTTTCAACCGGCCTCAATGGATACACCGCGCCCCTGACCGACGTATCTATTTGTAGAAACACGCGAAACCGGCATTCAAAAAGCCGGTTTGTTGAATCCCCCAATCTCCCCATGAAAACCCCTCGTCTCCAATCCATCGCCCTCGTCGCCCTCGCAACGATGGGCACCTCTGCCGCCAGTCTCTCGGCGAAGGACAGCCCCCAAGACCCTCTCGTGGCTCGTGCTGCGCAGGTTGACCAACTCGTTGCCAAACGACTGGCCGACGAAGGGATTGAGCCAAACGCCCCTGCTTCTGACGAAGTCTTTGTCCGTCGCGTCTATCTCGACATCGCGGGACGAATTCCTTCGATCAGAGAGACCCGTGAGTTCCTCGCTTCCAAAGAGGCCGACAAGCGGAGCAAGCTGATTGACGAATTGTTGGCCTCACCTGCCTACGTCGAGAATTTCTACAACTACTGGGCCGACATCCTGCGGATGAAAAGTACCATGGTGGGCGGCAACCAAAGCCTCCCTGCCGGACTGGCCTACGCCAAGTTCATCAAGGAAAGCTTGGCGGACAACAAGCCCTACGACCAGCTCGTTCGCGAGCTCCTCACCGCCGAAGGCAAGACGTACGAGAATGGGGCCGTGGGTTTCTACATCCGCGACTACAACATGCAGCTCGACAACATGGCGGTGACGACTCAGGTCTTCCTCGGCACGCAAATGGTCTGTGCTCAATGCCACGACCACCCCTTCGACAAGTGGAGCCAAATGGATTATTACCAGATGGCCGCTCACACCTATGGGGTCCGTGCCACGAACAATGCCCGCCAACTGGACAGCGGTGCCTACACCATGGGCATGACCATGATGGACGGCGGGAAGAAGTCGAAGTCCAAGATGGCCGCTGCGCAGAAAGAAGCGCGAATCGAGCTCAGCAAAGCGATGACGGAGATCCTTCGCCCCCTCCGCTACAACTACGTGGTAACCACGGACCGGGCCCTTCGTCTGCCCCACGACTATGCGTATGACGATGCCAAGCCGAAAAGCGTGGTCGAGCCAACCATTCCGGTTTCCTTCGCCCCCGACGGCAACATCGCCAAGGATGGCAAGAACCCCGTGGTTGCCTATGCCGATTGGATGACCTCGCCGAACAATCCGCGCTTCACGCTCGTCATCGCCAACCGCCTCTGGAAGAAGGCTATGGGCATGGGCGTCATTGAACCTGTCGATGAGTTGACCGACTCCACAGTGCCCTCGAACCCGGCGCTGATGACGTACCTCGAAGGTCTGATGAAGGAGTTGAACTATGACATGAAGGCGTATCTCCGCGTCATCTTCAATTCCGAGACCTACCAGCGGTCTGCCTACACGAAGGACGTTCAGTTGGGTGAGGTGTTTCACTTTCCAGGTCCCGTCGTTCGCCGAATGAGCGCGGAGCAGATCTGGGACTCGATGAATACCCTCATCAAGCCGAACCCCGACGCCATCAGTCGCGATGCCCGGATGGAGACGGACAACCTCCTCACCCGCATTCGCTGGATGGACCAGGCGCTCAATGCCCTGACCGACGAAGAGCTCGCCGAAGGCGCTCGCCAAATCGCGGATCTGCAGAAGGAACTCTCAGCGGGTGTTCGAAAGGCGCAGGAAGACCTGGAGAAGGCGACTGAAGCGAAAGACGAGAAAGCCATTCGGGCGGCAAAGAAGATCGTCAGCAGCCAGCGCTCGACGATCAATGATGCGGTTCAGGACATCGTTTTCCAAATGGGCTATGCCAAGTTTCAGGACCTCGCCAAGTCAGGCAAACTCAAGGAACAGGGCGACCCGATCCTCGCCAAGGAAATTGAGAGTGTCCTCAAGTCGAAAAACGGCGCCAAACTCACCTTTGACCAGGCGCTCGCCGCCGTTCAAAAGGAACGCAAAGCCCGGCTTGCGAAGGCGGAAGAAGCCCAGCGCGACAAAATGCGCGTGGTGTATCAGGTCACCAAGGCCAACGCCCGCGAGTTCTCCCGCTATGCGTATTACAGCGACAACGTCGCCATTCGTGCCGCCGATGTTCGCTCGCCAGCGCCGCTGGGGCACTTCTTGCGCGAGTTCGGTCAGTCGGACCGGGAACTCATCGAGAACGCCAACCCGGACGCCACGGTGGGGCAGGCGCTGATGATGTTGAATGGCAATTACTTCGCTGAATTGACGAACCCCTTCACGGTCATTTCCCGTGCGATGGACCGCGCGGAATCCACGGAGGACGTCATCGATACCCTCTACATCGCCTTGCTCAGCCGCCACGCGACCGACGAAGAGAAGAAGCTTCTGACTCCGGTGATCGAGTCCAATCCGAAGACCGGCAAAGCGGAAGCGCTCTGGACGCTCCTGAACACGAGGCAATTTCTGTTCAATCTGTAAGTCATCATCGATTCGAAACCCCTCATTCCCTGCAAGCCATGAATACCTCCATCAGCGCCGCCTCCCTTCGTTGCGATGCCACCCGTCGACAGTTTGTCACGGGTGCGGCCAAAACCTTCCTCGGGGTCACCGTCGGTAGCCAGCTCGCCGGAAAGGCGATGGCCATTCCCGGAGAAAACACCTCGCCGCTCAAGCAGGTGCCCACGGCCCGCAACGTCATCTACTTGTACATGACCGGCGGGATGAGCCACCTCGACACGTGGGATCCAAAGCCCGGGCGGGAGGAAATGGGGGCCACCAAGGCGATCAAGACCAGTGCCGATGGCGTTCAGATTTCCCAATACCTGCCGCTGATGTCGCGGCAGATGGACAAGGTGGCCTTGTTCCGGTCGATGTCCTCGACTCAGGGCGCGCACGAGCAGGGTCAGTATTACATGCGCACCAGTTACACGCTGCGGAGCTCGATTCGTCACCCCGCCATGGGCGCGTGGTTGCAGAAGTTTCAGGAGCGCGGCAACCCCACGCTTCCTGGAACGGTGATGATTGGCAACGACAGCCGGCATCCGGGGGCGGGTTTCTTTGAGTCCAAATTTTCTCCGCTGATGATGAGCAATCCCGAGTCCGGCCTCAGCAATGTGGATCGCTCGGAACTCTTCACCGGCAAGACTTTCAGCCAACGCCTCTCGCTGTCGGACCGCCTTGACCGCGCTTTTGAAGAAACCTACGACCTCGGCAAGGTCCGCGCCTACACCGACATGTACGATGATGCGGTGAAGATGATGAACAGCGAGGAACTGAAGGCCTTTGATCTCAGTCAGGAGGACGACAAACTCCGCGAGCGCTATGGTCGCGACAAGTTTGGCCAAGGCTGCCTCCTCGCACGCCGCCTCGTCGAGCACGGCGTCCGTTTTGTTGAAGTTACCTTCGGAAGCTGGGACACCCACAACGCCAACTTCACCCGCGTCCCGGAAATGTGCGATGAGCTTGATGCCGGTCTTAGCACCCTCCTCTCCGATCTCGAAAAACGCGGCATGCTCAACGAGACGCTCGTCGTGCTCGCGACGGAATTTGGTCGCACGCCTGAGATCAACGTCAATGATGGACGCGATCACCACCCGAAAGTCTTCACCTGCCTCATGGCGGGCGGCGGCGTGAAGGGCGGCACCGTGTTTGGTGCTTCGGACGAACGCGGCTACGAAGTCGCCGACAACCAAGTCAGCATCCCCGACTTCAACGCCACCATCGGCTACGCCCTCGGTCTCCCGCTCGACCAAGTCCTCTACTCCCCCACCAAGCGCCCTTTCACCGTCGCCGACAAAGGCAAACCGGTGACGAGCGTGTTTGCGTGAGCCACCAAAGTAGGCCGGACACCCCTGTCCTGGCTTGGGGCAGGTCCGAGTGGATAACAAGGGGTGTGGGTCGGGCGGACAGAAGTGTCCGGCCTGCTTCTCGCCGGGTTCATTTGCTGCTGGTGGGATGCATCTGCGACTTCACCCGGGTCACCTTTCCTCGGGCGGGTTGGCCCATTTTGTCCCTTGCAATCAGGGCGCGGGGGATTATCCAACCCGATTCCATTGGACTGCGGATATCCGTGATTCGGTGGTCTCCTGATTTTCATGTCCGCTTCGAAGTCTCATAGTTCCTGGCCGCTCGCTCTGGTGGCCTTGGGGGTGGTGTTTGGTGATATTGGGACGAGTCCGCTCTATGCGCTGCGTGAATGCCTGGCGCACATGGGCTTTGATCCCGAGGACCCGGATTCGACGTTGGTCTATGGACCGGTTTCGCTGATGTTTTGGTCGCTCTCGATCATGGTGTCGGGCAAGTACCTGATGCTGCTGAGTCGGGCGACGAATCAGGGTGAGGGGGGGATGTTTGCCCTGCTGTCCCTGCTGCGCTCGAAGAAGGATGCGTTTTCTCCGAAGGGGGCGCTGGCGTTCTCACTGGTGGCCATGTTTGGCGCTTCGTTGCTGTATGGCGATGGCATGATCACGCCTGCGATTTCCGTGATGGCGGCGGTGGAGGGACTTTCTGAAATCAATCCTGCCCTGGGGGAATGGGTCGTGCCGGTGTCGTCTGGAATTCTCTTGGGTCTGTTCATGGTCCAGCGCTTCGGGACCGCAAAGATCGGAGCGAGCTTTGGACCGATCATGATCGTTTGGTTTTCGATTTTGGGAGCCCTGGGCGTGTATCGCGTGCTCGAACACCCTGAGGTGTTCGTAGCCTTGTCGCCGCATTGGGGCATCGACCTGCTGTTGCACCATGGCTGGGCTGGGCTTGGGATCATGGGGATGGTCTTGCTGGCCGTGACGGGTTGCGAGGCCCTGTATGCGGACATTGGGCACTTCGGTCGGCAGCCCCTGATGCGGGCGTGGTTCATCGTGGTGTATCCAGCGCTGACGCTGAACTACATGGGTCAGACGGCGCTCATCGCGTCCAATGCGGCGGCGGCGGAGAATCCGTTCTTCCGACTGGCACCGCAGACGCTGCTGGTGCCGCTGATCATTCTGGCCACGGCGGCCACGATCATTGCGTCTCAGGCGATGATTACGGGGGTGTTTTCGCTGACGCAACAGGCCGTGCAGCTGGGCTACCTGCCGCGTCTGAAGATCATTCACACGAATCCCGACATCCGTGGGCAAATCTACATGCCACAGGTCAATTTTCTCGTCATGGCAGCCTGTCTGGCACTGGTGTTTTACTTCGAGAGCTCCAGCAATTTGGCGGCAGCCTACGGTTTATCGGTGTCTCTGGACATGTTCCTGACGAGCGTGCTGTTCGGGTTTGTCGCCATCAAGATCTGGGGCTGGACTTGGTGGAAGGTGCTCATGCCGGTGGCGGTGTTTGTCAGCATAGAGCTGGGCTTCATCGCGGGAAGCCTGAGCAAGTTTTTCGATGGCGCTTGGTTCCCTTTGGCGGTCGGCTTGGGGATTTGGACTTTGATGAAGACGTGGACGGATGGCCGGGCCGTTCTGTATCAAGCGATGCTGAAGGGGCGGCTGCCGGTCAGTTTCCTTGTGGATGAAATCAAGCGGGATCGGATCATTCGGGTGCCAGGAACGGCGGTGTTCATGTCGGCTTCGGCCGATGGCCTGCCGCTGGCGTTGATGCACCATTTGAAACACAACAAGGCGCTGCATCAGCACGTGGTGCTGCTGACGGTGCAGTTCCAGGATCGGCCGCATGTGCCTGCGGAGGATCGGTACGAGATCGAGGAGTTTCACGAGAACTTCTACCGGGTCATTCTGCGTTACGGATTCGCTGAATCGACGGAGGTCTTCGACGATCTCTGCGTGGCGCTGGATGCTCGATCGAAGGTGAAGCCGCACACGATCAGTTTTTACCAGAGTCGCGAGCTCCTGCTGACGTCGGGCGACGGCAGGATGATGCCATGGCGGAAGAAGCTCTTCACATTCCTCTCGCGGCTGGCGCGACCCGCAACGGGCTACTTTGATCTCCCTCCAAGGCAGGTCATTGAGTTGGGGATTCAGTTGGAACTTTAATTTTGTTCGAGGGATGGGGTGGAGGGACGGACGAGGCGCTTTCGCGCTTTACTCCGGCCGGGGTGGAAATTACCTCATCCAATGCCGGAGCAAATGTCAGCCAAGGAGTTGGTCGCTGAGTTGGAGGCCTGGGGTTGGTTTTTGAAGATCGATGATCGGGAACAACCGGTCTCGCTCCATTCTGGGACAGGGCACTTTTTTGCGGCGAGGATTTTTCTGCTGATCTTCAGTCTGGTTTGGACGGGGATTTGCGTCGCCTTGTTCGTTGCGGAGGCTGAGGGGATTCTCCGGATGGTGTTTTCTTTCTTCGGGGTGTTGTGCTGGGTGGGCTTCGCCTCGTTGTTCAAGTCGAGCTTGGTGCGATTTGGAGACGAAGGGTTGCAGGTGATTTCCAAACTGGGGCCGTTCTGGTCGTCGAAGAAAGGCCTGCAGAAGCGGCAGATCGTTGGTTTTGAGATCGACTCGACGGTGACTTCCGGCGACACCAAGTACTTTCGGGTGCAGGTGGATTCGATCTTCGGGAAAAAGT
The DNA here is from genome assembly GCA_963976915.1 of uncultured Verrucomicrobiales bacterium. Taxonomy (GTDB): domain Bacteria; phylum Verrucomicrobiota; class Verrucomicrobiia; order Verrucomicrobiales; family Verrucomicrobiaceae; genus CAXBNA01. Next base: position 7,622 of record CAXBNA010000030.1, on the reverse strand, counting down.
ATCCGTTGGCGAATGGAATTGGCGGTGAAGAGCGCACGAAGGCTTTGGTGGCGTTCTTGACGCAGTGGAAGGAGCGCTAATCCCGGCGACGGGGCTTGCTGGCAGGGGATGTTCGGCGTATTGGAAGGGCCATGCCTGCGAGCGTTATTGAACTGACTCAGCAATTGGTCCGAATCCCGTCTGTGAATCCAGACGGAGACCCGGGTACCTCGGGCATCGGTGAGGAGGCTTGCGCCAAGTTCGTGGCCGCCTTTCTGGAGCGTTGTGGTGCAGAAGCTTTTCTCGATGAGGTGGAGCCGGGTCGACCCAATGTCATCGGTCATTTCCCAACGAACCCGACGGCCGACGGGTCGGTCAAGCCACGGATCCTCTTTGCCCCCCACACGGACACAGTGAGTGTGGCGGGGATGACGATCGAACCTTTTGGCGGAGAGTCCCGGGACGGGAAAATTTGGGGAAGGGGTTCATCCGATACGAAGGGGCCGATGGCGGCAATGCTGTGGGCGCTCTGGGAGTTGCGTGAGGAGATTCCTGAATTGCCGGTGGAGATTCATTTTGCTGGCTTCATGTCAGAGGAGTCGGCGCAGCTTGGGTCGCGTCACTTTGCAAAACATCATGGTCGCTACGATCTCGCGATCATCGGAGAGCCGACGGACCTGAAGACGGTCTTCAAGCACAAGGGCTGTCTTTGGGCAGACGTGCACACCCATGGGAAGGCGGCGCATGGTGCCCGGCCGGAACTGGGCGTGAATGCCATCCTCAAAATGGCTTCGCTGATTCAGGCGTTCGACACGACGTTTCGCGAGCTTTTGGTGGAGTCGGGTGGGACGGATGAGTGGCTGGGCTCGCCGACGATCAACCTTGGGATGATTCGAGGTGGGAGTCGCTCCAACATCGTGGCCGATCAATGCACTCTGCGGGTGGACATTCGCACGACGCCGACGCTGGCGTCGCATGGAGGAGCCTTCAAGTTGCTCGAAGATTTCGTCCATCGCTGCGACGAGACGGCCACGGTGACTCTCGCGACCGAGGCCTTCCACTTGGATACGGACCCGGCGAATCCGTTCATCCAGAAGCTCATCGCGGCAGGGGCCGGGTTGTCCGGGGCACCGTGGTTTTGTGATGCGGCGTTCTTGGCGGCTGCGGGGACACCCGCTGTGGCCTTGGGACCCGGATCAATCGCTCAGGCGCACACGAAGGACGAGTTCATTGCCGAGGCCGATTTGGAGGCAGGAGTGGCGCTGTTTAAGAGCTTCGTGCGGAGCTTTGGGGGGTGATGTGGCCTCGGGCTGGAAGCCTGTGCTGCTTCATCGCCGGATGTGGAGGAAGAGATTTACCCCTTCGGGCTCCCACTCAACCCGCGTCTGGTCGAGGACGGCACCTGCTTGCTCGGCCAGTTGAAAGAGCTTCTCGCGGCTGCGGTGTTCGAGGCACCAATTCCCAAACAGCTCCATGTAGTCTCGGCTCGGGTTGAAGTCGCCGAAGTTGCCGACCACGACCTCGCCTCCGGGTTTGCAGACCGCGAGCATGGACTTGAGGAGGTGAACAAAAACGCGGTCGGAAAGGTAGTCGAAGAGGCCGGCGGACCAGACGAGATCGTAGCCACGAGTCGGGAGGAATCGGAGGACGTTGCGCTCGTGGAAATGGAGGTATTCAGCGAAGGGGGCGCAGAGGCGCTTGGCGTGCTGAATGGCATTCACGTCCATGTCGACGCAATCCATCCAGGTGGGCACACAGGTCTCGCTCTGGAACCACTCGCGGACGTCCCGGGCGGGACCGCTGGCGACATTGAGGACCTCGAGCCGGTCCCCTTTGGACCAAGTGAAGGCACCGTGACTGCGGAGGAGCCGGTGGAAATAGGCCTTCCGATTGCGGACGGCGCAGGGCGCGGCTTGGGCGTGGAAAAAGAGGTCCCAGCGGCGCTGGCGCGGGTCTTCAGTGATGCGGGCGGTGTAGATGTCGTCGATGATTTCGAAGTCACCGCTGTAGCCATGTTTTTGGAGGACGGCCTTGGCCTGAAGGGTGTCTGGCCAGTGCTCGCGGGCCCATTCACGAGTGAGTTCGATGATGCTCTTGCGAGTTACGAGGCCTGCCCGGACGTGGTCGCCCAGCTGCCGGATGGATCGGTTGAGCGATCCGTAGTCGGAAGGCATCGGCCCTCCTTGGGCGACGAGGTCTTCCAAGACGAAGCCGAGATCACCGAGCAGGTCGCGATCGACCGGCTCCAGGATGGGATCGCGGGTAAGACTCATTGGGCGGGGGCGGACAAGGCGTGACGTAACGATTTCCAAATGGGCGTGGCGCTCGGGAGGGGGAAACCTCCCAAAATTTAATTATCAACATAACTTGTCTTTCATCTTACCTGAAAGATCAAGGTTAAATCAGCGCGCTTCAGCTTGGATTACCACAATTTCCAAGCCACAAGGGAACTGTCGGACCTTGCATAGATCCGATTCTCGACGAAGGCGGGGTGTGCCCAGGTTTTGCCGAGGATCTGATGGCGGGCGAGTTCCGCGAAGCTCTCGTCGTCGACCTTGAGATAGATGAGTTCGCCTTCGGCATTGAGGAGGGCCGCGAGGCCCTCGGACTCCTTCATCCACACAAGGCTAAACTGGGGATTGCGACCGGCTTGGGTCAGGCTGTTGTCATCGCTCCAGTGGACCTTGCCCGTGCCGAGATCGAAGGCTTGGAGACCCTGGTTTTTATCGAGCAGAAAGACGGTTCCGTCGCGGAAGAGCGGTGCGGACATCAGGCCGCACAGGTCGGTCTCGTTCTCCCAAAGGAGCGAGGCCTTTTTCGGGTCGCCGCCCAGGCGCAGGCACTTGGTCCCGTGCCAGTAGCCGGAGACGAGGAGCATGCCGTCGTGAAAAAGAGGCTGAGCGATGCTCACTCCGTAGGTGATGGGGTAGGGGTGCTTCCAAAGAAGATGGCCTTTGGCGGGGTCGAGGCTTTGGATGTGTTTCGGGCCCCAAACGATCATTTGTGAATGACCCTTGTGCTGAATGAGCATGGGTGTGGAGTACCCGGCGGGATCCGGCCCGCCGAATTCGGTGACGGTATCGATCTGCCAAAGCGGCTCTCCAGAGTCGAGATCCAGGCAGACGGCGACGCCGGTGGCTCCGAAAGCGAAGGCCCGGCGGTGGGCCGTATCCAAAAGGACGGACGCCCTGGGGCCGTTGCCGTAGGGGAGATCTCCGTACTCGACGGGCCAGTCGTGCCGCCAGATGAGTTCGCCCGAGTCTGCATCGCGACAGGTGACGGATTCCAACTCGGTCGGCTCCGATTGGCGCTCCATGATGAAGACGCGATGTTCGGTCACGGTGACCCCACCGTAGCCGCCGCCAATGGGGGCGGTCCAAAGCCGGATGGGTTCGCGGTTGGCGATGTCGGCGGGGAGGGTCGCCGGGTTCCAGCGACCATCGGCGTTGGGACCCCGGAACTGGGGCCAGTCAGCGGCGAGCCCTGTCGTGGGCAACAGAAAGGCAAGGATGAGGGGCTTCATCAGGGGATGGGGATACGCTGGACCGATGCGTGTTCTATTGAAATGGGGTGCTTTGTGCCGAGGAGGCGGTCGTCGGGATTGGTGACCGCCGCTGCCTAGCCGGTGTCAAGCAGGGATGACGGTAAAAGTTTTGCGTGAAAAGGCATTCGAGGTTGTCGGGACGGGGGTGCTTCGGTAACTCCAAGGCTCTCTGATTTCCTATCCATCCAACCATGTCTGCTGCTGCTGAACTCAACATCAATGTCACCCACGTCGAACGCATCGCTCAAGAGCTGTCGCTGAAACCCATTCAGGTGGGAGCGACCGCGAAGTTGTTTGCCGACGGTGCCACGGTGCCGTTCATCGCACGGTATCGGAAGGAGGCCACGGGGAGTCTTGATGAGGTCAAGATTCAGTCGATTCGAGACCGGTTGGAGCAGATGAAAGCGCTGGATGATCGCCGGTCTTCCATCGTGAAGTCCCTGGAAGAACGAAACCTTCTGTCCGTGGAACTGAGCGCCAAGATCGACAAAGCCCAGACGCTGACGGTATTGGAAGATTTGTTTGCGCCCTTTCGTCCGAAGCGTCGCACGCGAGCCACGATGGCGAAAGAGCGAGGACTGGAGCCTTTGGCGGTGTTTATCCAGGAGCATCTCGATGATGGGACGGCCGATCCAACGATCGAGGCGGCCAAGTTTGTCGATGCGGAGAAGGAGGTGCCGGATGTCGATGCGGCGCTTGCTGGAGCGCGCGACATTCTTGCCGAGCAGATCAGTGATGATGCCGGCGCGAGGGCTGCCTTGCGAAAGTTGTTTCAGGAGCAGGCGATGGTTTCCTCACGGGCGATGATGGGCAAGGAGACGGATGAGGCGGCGCAGAAATTTCGCGATTACTTTGAGTGGAGCGAGCCACTGAAGAGCATTCCGAGCCACCGGTTGCTGGCCATCCGCCGGGGTGAAAAAGAGGGCGTGTTGTTCATGCGTGTGCAGGTGCCGGAGGACGCTGCGGTCAGCTTGCTGGAGCGGATGTTTGCGGGCGGACGGGGACCCTGTGCTGATCAGATGCGCCTCACCGTGGCGGATTCCTTCAAGCGGCTCCTGAGTTCGAGCATGGAGACGGAGTTTCGTCTGGAGTCCAAGAAGGCGGCGGATGTCGAGGCCGTGAAGGTGTTTGCCGACAACCTGCGCGAGCTCCTGCTGGCGGCTCCGATGGGTCAGAAGCGGGTGCTGGGGGTCGATCCTGGATTTCGCACGGGTTGCAAGCTGGTGGTGCTGGATTCGCAGGGTCAGTTGCTCTTCAACGACGTGATGCATCTGCTGGGCAGTGGCAACAGTCTCGTGCACGCGAAGACGCTGCTGCACAATCTGGTCGAGCGATTCAAGATCGAGGCCATCGCCATTGGCAATGGCACGGCCAGCCGTGAGACGGAGGCCTTTGTCTCGAAGATTGGACTGCCAAAGAGCATTCCCATCGTGATGGTGAACGAGAGCGGAGCCTCGATCTATTCCGCGTCCGAAGTGGCGCGGGAGGAGTTTCCAGACCAGGACATCACGGTGCGCGGGGCGGTTTCCATCGGGCGGCGCTTGATGGATCCGTTGGCGGAATTGGTGAAGATCGATGCGAAGTCGATCGGCGTGGGTCAGTACCAGCACGACGTGGATCAGACGCTGCTGAAGCAGGGCCTCGACGATGTGGTGATCAGCGCGGTGAACGGTGTGGGCGTGGAGCTCAACACGGCAAGCAAGCAACTGCTCTCCTACGTGTCGGGTCTGAATTCCAGCCTCGCCGCAAACATCGTGGCGCACCGAAATGAGAAGGGGCCATTCAAGTCGCGCAAGGAACTGTTGAAGGTGGCGCGCCTGGGTGACAAGGCATTCGAGCAGGCAGCGGGGTTCCTCCGGATTCGCGGCGGCGAGCATCCTCTGGATTCAAGTGCCGTGCACCCGGAGCGCTATGCACTGGTGGAACAGATGGCGAAGGACCTCGGTTGCACCGTGCCGGACTTGATGCAGAAGGAGGAACTGCGAAAACGAATCGAGCTGCGAAAGTACGTCACTGAGGACGTGGGTCTGCCGACACTTCAGGACATCGTTTCGGAATTGGCCAAGCCGGGACGCGATCCACGCAAGCAGTTCGAGGTCTTCCAGTTTGCCGAGGAAGTGAACAAGCCGGAGGATCTCACCGTGGGCATGAAGCTTCCGGGCATTGTGACGAACGTGACGGCCTTTGGTGCGTTTGTGGACATTGGTGTTCACCAAGATGGACTTGTGCATGTCAGCCAGCTGGCGGACCAGTTTGTGAGGGACGTCAACGAGGTCGTGAAGGTGGCGCAGAAGGTTCTGGTAACGGTGATGGAGGTGGATTTGAAACGTCAACGAATCGCCTTGAGCATGAAATCGAATCCGGACTTCGAGCGGTCCTCGGGGGGCAATCGAGGTGCCGGAGGCGGCGGCGGAAACGGTGGTCAGCGTCGTTTTGATGGCGGGCGTCGTGACTCTGGAAATCGCTCCAGCCAAGGCGGTGGCGGAGGTGGCGATTGGTTTTCGGCTGCGATGGCGAAGGGGAAGAAGTAGGGTGCGGGATCTTCCGGCTTGTGCACCTTCCTCACCGGTCGTCGGACTTTCTTCATCATGACTGAGTTTTCAGGCTTTTCCTTGTCCCGTGTTTTTTGGGGCGTGGTGTGGTTGGGGTGTTTGGCAGGACTGGGATTCTCGTGGCTGGGACTGCTGGGGGATCGGCATTGGGCGCTGGATCTGATGGCGCACTTCCGCTGGCAGTATTTGGTGGCGGCGGTGGTGATTTTTTTCATGGCAGTGGGTCGACGCGCGTGGTCGATGGTGATGGTGAGTTTGGCCACGGTGGTGCTGAATGCCTGGCTGATCTTTGGCTTCGTGGAGGCGGCTGGAGAGCCCATGGAGGACGGGCCGGAATTGAAGGTGATGTGCCTGAATCTGCTGGTGGCGAATGACGAGCACGAGCGTGTGTTGGCGGAGGTCCGGAGGATTGATCCGGATGTGGTCATGTTTGAAGAGGTGTCTCTGGCGTGGAGGGAACCTCTCCTGGCCCTGGCATCGGACTATCCGCATCACAAGCTGCAGCCCACAGGGGTGTGTGGGCTGGCGGTGTTCAGCAAGCTGCCGTTGCAGGAGATACTGGAGATTCCCTTTGGCTCACTGGGCTATCCTGTTTTGGAGGCGACGGTTTCGGTGGGGGAAAAGAGCATCATCATCGTGGGGGCACATCCACTGCCGCCGATGTCACGGAGGGCCTTTGGGGGATGGGCAGAGCATTTGGAGCAATTGGGCGCTCATGTGCGTGAGAGGGAGACTCCGGTCATCGTGATGGGAGACCTCAACGCGACCCCTTGGTGCCATGGAATGCGGCAGCTTTTGCGCCATAGTGATCTTGGCTTCCGCCTAGCGGACGCGGCGGCATCCTGGTGCGTGGCGTATCCAACGTGGGCGGTGGGCTCGCCAATGAGCATTCACATCGATCACATTCTGTGCACCCCCGAACTGGTGCTGGATCAATATGCGGTGGGCGAGGATGTGGGGTCCGATCACCGACCGGTGGTGGCTCGGGTGCGGTGGGTGAACTAATCGCAGCGGGCTGCGATCCTTGAGAGCGGCAGCAGACTGCCGCGGTCCAGATGAGGGCTCGCTTTACTCGCCGAGGGCGTTTTTGACGGCGAGTTCGCGGTGGGCGAGATTCATATCGGCATCGACCATGATTTGGACGAGTTCCTTGAATCCGACGCGGGGCTCCCAACCGAGTTGGCGTTTGGCTTTGGCTGGGTCACCAATGAGAAGTTCCACCTCGGCGGGGCGCTCGTAGCGGGCGTCGTATTTGACAAATTCCTTCCAGTCCAGATCGAGGCAGGCAAAGGTGGCTTCAACGAATTCCCGGACGCTGTGGGTCTCGTTGGTCGCGACGACGTAGTCATCGGGCTCGTCCTGCTGGAGCATCATCCACATCATCTCGACGTAGTCCTTGGCGTAGCCCCAGTCCCGCTTGGCATCGAGGTTGCCGAGGTAAAGGTCCTTTTGGAGACCGAGTTTGATGCGCGTGGCGGCGCGGGTGATTTTCCGTGTCACGAAAGTTTCTCCGCGCCGTGGGGACTCGTGATTGAACAGGATGCCGT
>CAXBNA010000029.1:0-37119 GCA_963976915.1 uncultured Verrucomicrobiales bacterium | reverse complement strand
TTGATGCTGGCGGAGTTCCCGAAGCACCCAGGGCCAGTCAATGTCCCCATCGCCCGGAGGCAGGTGATCGTCCCGGTTCCCCCGGTTGTCGTTCGCATGCACCATGGATAGATGGCCAGAGAGCTTGTGAATCACCATCTCGATCTCACGCGCCAGATGGGCGTGCCCCGTGTCGAGGCAGGCCGTGACGTCACAGGCCGAGATGCTCCCAAGCAGGTAGAGCATGTCGTTGATATGGCCGAACAAGAGGTGGGGAAGCATGTTTTCCAAGACCAAGTGAACCCCCGATGCACAGCATCTCCCCGCTACCGTATTCAGAGCCTCAGCCGCATGCTTCATCCGCTCCACAAACTCGGCCTCCGGCGGTCTCCCCTCCCGCTCGGGCCCCGGATGCAGTACCAGGTTCTCGACCCCCATGGCTGCCGCCGCCTCTGTGGCGACCAGCAGTTCCTCGACAGCCACCCTCCTCGCGGCCTCATCCATGGCCGTGATGTCGATACGGTCCGCAAAGGGCGCGTGAAACGAATACGCCCTCAAGCCCAGCGAACGAATCCGCTCGCCCGCAGCCGCCACATCCTCATGATTGTGATAGTCGAGATGAACGGGGAACGAGCAGACCTCGATTGCCTCGAAGCCGCTGTCCCGAATCGCATCCAACACGTCAAAAATTGGGCGCTTGTAAAAGCACCCGGTGGAAAGTCCAATGGTCCAAGGCGTCATAAGTGAGTGGGGGTTGCAAGTTTCTTCCGCAAGGGATCCAGACTGCACGGCTCGGTATGCGGGACCGGGCAAAAGCCTTTCTCTTGAGTCGATGTACAGTTGAAGTCCACCAGTTCATCCACTCCGGTCGCCCAAAGCCCCGAGAACAGGCGAACGTAAAAGTCCGCTCGCGTTCCGGCTTCGTAGTCGTCCCAGCCCAGTCCCCATCCGAAGGACGGATCTTCGAACTTGGACCGGATCAGCCCCGCAATGTGCCGTGGGTGCCAGCCCTCAGCCAAAAATGCCCGGGTGACGATCTGAATCCCGGCAGGCTTCAACAGGCGATCATTGGGCCATTCCAAAATGTCGCGCAGGCACTGTGGCAGGCCGCCAATCGGAGCGCGCGTATAAGTCTGCGCCCAGAGCTCCCGTGGGTCATGCCGGGTCGAGTAGTAGTGCTGGTGAAAACGCCGGAGCGATGACCGAAGGTACTCATCCATCAGACGCTTCGTCCCTTCCTCCTGAAGCGGAATCCGCACGCTGGCCCGGCGCGCAAGGCCCAACACTTCCTTCCGCACCTGCCGAACCTTGATGGCCTGTCGGACATCGATTTCATGCAGCGGAATGGCCCTCATTTTCGGCACTTCGTGTTCAATCCCCAGATCCCGCGCCAAGCCGGTCACCCAGGGCTTGAGGTAGTTGGTGAAGGGCATCCGAATCATCCGGGTGTGCAGCGGATCACCGTACTCCGAAATGTCGATCGAGATCATCTCCCGTTGTTTCGTCCGGACCGGACCCACATGCACCGCCGTGATCTCCACCGGCAATGAAGTCAGGCTCGCGGCCTCCCGCTTGATCACGTGCGCCAGATACTCGATCACCAAGGCCACGCCCGCGAAGGCTTCCTGTGCTTCACGGTGAATCCGCCCCTGCCAGGCATCCCCGACCCGACTCATGCAGGCATCCACCAATTCCGGCGCTGGATTCAGATCCCGGACGCGTTGGGCGATCTCCGAGTCGGCCCGGATGCGCCAGACAAAGTGGTGTCCCTGACCGGTGATCAAATGGAGCGGTTTGATGCCCCAGCCCAACAGCTTTTCCTCGATCACTCTCACCACGGGCTCCTGAAGATCAAACGTCCGCCACGGATCCACGTACGCCTCCGCCGGGGAGTCAAAATTGACATACTCCACATCGAGATGCAGCAGGATCGAATCTCGGTCGGCCAACGAGCGGGCGATGTCGAGTTCGCGATCCAGGAACCATTGCAAGTCAGCGGGCGGCCTCAGCTCCGACCGCTGAAACTGGCAGCCATCCGAATGCGTCACATAAACGGCCGTCGCCCCATCCAGCGTGTCACTCCCCATGAATTCCACCAAGCGCTGCCGGACGGCAGGGTCCGAGTAGAAGGCGCTCATGGTCGAGGAAGGTGGAGATTCTCTTCATCACACTAATGGGATCGAGACAACTGTCCATCAGCTTCGCGCTATCTCGCAAGCAGCCTATGCGCCACCCGGCTCGACGGCCCGCTCACAACTTCTCTGGCAAGAACGGCGTGGTCGGCACCTCAGGGCGGATGACCTGATCGAGCTCCGCTTTGAACTCCTCCATCAGCGTCTTCCACTGCGGGTTGTCTGCCAGATTGGTCCACTCGTTGGGGTCGTTTTCATGGTCATAGAGCTCCACGCCGAGCTTGCCGCCGCCCCACTCGGAGTAGCGCCAGCGTTCGGTGCGGATGCTTCGACCCGTGAAGGCCTCGCCATCCCCGGGACGCAGAATCTGGGTGAAGGCCCGGCCTTCCCACTCGGCATCGGGTTTCTTCAAAAGCGGCATTAGGCTGCGCCCCTGCACCGTGCTTGGAAGCGCCAATCCGCAGGCCGCCGCCGTGGTCGGATACATGTCGATGAACTCGACCACCCGCTCGCAGGGCGTTCCATTGCCCTTTGCTCCGGGCAAACGAATCATCATCGGTGCCCGCGCCCCTTCCTCGAAGAGGGTGCGCTTTTGCCAGACGCCGTTGTGCTCGCCAAGGTGGTAGCCGTGATCGCTCCACAGCACGACCATCGTGCTCTCCGCCAGACCCAGCTCATCCAGCGCGGTCATCAGCCGTCCCACCTGCGCATCGACGAACGACACGCTCGCGTAGTAGGCCTGCAAGGCCTGACGGCACACGTCCTCCGGCAGGTTGTAGTTTGGCACCGGGCAGTTGTGGGCAAAGGCCGCCTTCGGAATGTCGTCGCGATCTCCCTCGGGCGCTTCGGGCAGTTCGATCTCGTCCAGTGGATACATCTCAAAGTACGTCTTCGGTGCCACATAGGGCGTGTGCGGCCTGAAGAAACCCGCACCGATGAAAAACGCCTCGTCCTGGTGTTTTCGCATCAGTTCGATCGCCTCCGTCGCAATCATCCCATCCGTCTGCTCCTCATCGGTCCCATCCGCCGCCAGCCAGCTCAAGGCCCCGCTGATCGGGCGATGCGGTTCCGCATTGGTGATCAGCGCCTCATCCGTCGTGTCGCGCCCCTTCGGGTTCACCACCTCGTCCCAGGACGCCTCATCGTCCAAACCGTTCGTGCCGATTCCAAACGGCACATTGTAGTGATAGAGTTTTCCCACCCGCGCCACGAACCAGCCATTCTGCCGAAACAACTGCGGCAGCGTGACCACCGCCGGTACCTCATCGCGAAAATGCCGGTCCAGATCGTACACCTTCGTCACGTCCGGTCGCATGCCCGTGAGCACCGAGGCCCGGCTCGGATTGCACAGCGGGATCTGGCAATACGCCCGGTCAAACCGCACCCCGCTCGCTGCCAGCGCATCCAGGTTCGGAGTCTTCACCACCGGATTTCCGTAGCAGCCCAAGGCGTTCGATAGATCATCAATCGCGATCATCAGCACGTTCATTCGATTCTCTGCCGATGGAGCGTGGGTGGCGGTCAGAAGAACGCACAACCCAGCAAAGAGCCGTGCAGCGAGAGGCAAATCGATCATGCTCCAAACATGCCACGACCTGCTTCGTCTCGGCAAGCTTTCGCTTCAAAGCACTCCTCACCCGCGCCCCTTCAAGCATGCCGTCAATCGGTGGCCTCCGTCCTTCCGCCCGACGCGATTCATCGGCTTGAGAGTTGGTCAGTCCCGCTTCTTGATCTTCTCGAGGGCTCCAGCTACGGTCCGCCCACATGAAAGAAAGTTGGACAGATCAGATCGTCATCGTCACCGGCGGTGGTGGAGGCATGGGACAGGCTGCGGCCAAGCGTTTTGCGGAAGCCGGAGCCAAAACATTTGTGTTCGGACGCACCCTTGAGTCGTTGAAGGAAACGGCCGGCTTGTCCCCCAACATCGTTCCCGTGGTCTGCGATGTTTCCGATACAGCCAGCGTCGAAGCGGCGATGGCAGAGGTGCTCAAGCTGGGCGCTCCCAATGTCTTGATCCACACCGCCGGCATCAACACCCCCGACCGCTTCATGGCCCACGCGGACCCGACACGGCTCGCCAGTGCGGAAAGCTGGCAGAAGGTGATGGACATCAACGTACTCGGCGTCGTCCACATGATCCAAGCCGTCTCCAAGCTCATGGCGGAAAACGGCGGCGGCAAGATCGTCGTCGTCTCCTCCACCGCCGGCCACGGGTTCGATTCCTACGCCGGCGTGCCCTACACCGCCAGCAAGTGGGCCGTTCACGGCCTGCTCTTCACCGCCCGCGCCCAGCTCAATGCCCACGGCATCGTCGTCTCCGAATACGCCCCGGGAGAAGCCAACACCCCCATCGTCAAGATGCGCCCGGTACAGCCCACGCCCGAACACAAGGCCGCGATGATCCAGACCGAGGACTGCGCCGAAGCCCTCTTCTTCATTGCCAATCAAGCTCACAGCATGAGCATCATCCAGCTCCCCGCCTACCAGCCCTTCGGCGGCATGCCCCCGCCAATCACAGCACCCTGGCTTCAGGGGTTGGACATCGGTCCGACGAAGGGCTGAACTCGGGCCCTTCGCTCCCTGCCGACACTGTGATCGGGTGCCCATGTCGGCGTGCCGACGGCGGAACTTGCACGGCGCTTCCTCCGCTCCAAGAATCCCGTTGTGTCTAACGAGTTCCTCTTCGATCTGGGCGAGTCGTCCCGCCCACCCACGCCGCCAGCCGCCTTCTCGCAGCTTCCTGAGACGCGGCACTTTTTCCTCTACGCGGCAGCCTGGAACCTTGAGACCATCGGCGTCACGGAATGGACCAAGCGGCTGGCCGAGGTCCCTCATCGGAACTCCGAGGGGAAGCGCTGGAAGATCCCCGAGGTGCGGGAAGAACTGCAAAAACTCACATCTCAGGGATTCTTCGTCCAGGCACCGGGCAAGGGCTATGAGATGCCAGTGACTCTGGCACATCCACTCGCAGTGGAGGTGGCTGAGAATCCCGAGTTGCTGGCGGCTTGCGAACGATTCATCAAGACCAACACTCGACATCTGCGCTTTTCGTACGGCTTCGCCTACCTGCAGCCGATGGAACTCGTACGGGTGCAAAGGGATCTACGGAACGGCTTTCTCGTGGGCGATCATGATCGCGTGCGAACAGCGCTGCAGCTTCTCCAGAACCAGCCCGCAAACATCTTCCCCTGGGAATTTCTCCACCTGATCCCGGACGTGTCCCGCCTCGCGAAATTGCCTGAGGACCTCCAAGCCCAGGCACTCGACGCCTTTTCTGAAACCACCCTCACGCAGCTCATGCCTGCCGGGGAACTGCTTTCTTGCCTACAATCGAAAGCGACTTCCGCAGACCAGCGGCTCCGGGTCGCGGAACTGGCCTTGGCTCGTGGCGATTTTTCGGCGGCGGAGAAACAGGCCGCATTTCTGGCGAAGTCAGCCGATCTCGCCGCGCCAGCAGCCATCGCGCTGATCCACGCTGGCGCAGCATTTCTGAAAGGTCAGGACGATGCCGTGATCGATGCAGTGCCCGTGTGGAAGAAGGCGATCCGGAAGGTCCATCGCAAGCGCAAGATCTGCCCGCCGGGTATGTTCGGCTGCTGGATCATCATGGCCATGTGCCGCCGCCGTCAGGGCAGCGACTTGGCGCAGGCCAGTCAACTGACTGAATTTGCCCTCCAAGGCGACGACGACCGCTTCGAGGACATGTATTTTTTCTTGCGGGATCTCGTTCAGGCATTGACGGCACCCTCAGTCCCTGACCTCAAACGCGAGATTGAAACCCATGTGGAAGTCTGGATTTCGGAACCCGAACCCAACCTCATCACCTATGGTGTGCTCGCCGTCGCCGGGCCGGCAGGTGTGGACCTTCGGAACTACCCGGGCACGGGCGAATGCCTCACCCGACTTTGGAAAAGAAGTGAGTCGAGCGGCTGGCGCTGGGTCACTGCGGAGGCTGCAGCCCTTCACCGCTCGCTGGTGAATGATCCCAACGCGAAAGATTTGCCAGACATCTCCGACATTGTCCCCTTCAGCGCCGCACTGGGTTCTGAAGAACCCTGGGAAAAGCTGCTCCTCGGTCTGGAATCCCTCTCCGCCGAGTTCGGCGAAGGTTCCGCAACCAAACCAAACAGCCGATCCACCGCCGCCAAGCAACTCGTCTGGTGGCTGGAAGCAGACAAGTACAATTGGCAACTCACGCCCATAGAACGAACCATCTCAGCAACGGGCGCAGTCAGCAAAGGACGCCGAGTGGCCCTCAAGCGCCTGCGGCAGCAGGTCAGCACCGTTCCCCATCTCACAGATCAGGACCGCAAGGTCATTGCGCACATTCGGGAGGATCGCAGCTGGAACGGCTATGGGAACTACGAAATCGCGGACATTCGTGCACTGATCGATCTGACGGGCCATCCCCTCCTCTTCTCCAACGAGACCTGCACCAAACCCTTGGAACTGACCCTCGTTCAGCCCCGCATCACGCTCTCCGAATTGCCCTCCGGCCACATCCAGATGGCCTTGTCCCCCGCCGTCAGCCCCGGCTCGCAAACGCACCTGAAGATCGAGTCCGAGCGGCGTTACCTGATCGTCGAAGTCAAGCCGGTCCACCGTCAACTCGCGGAACGCCTCGGCAAGGCGGCCACGTTCCCTGCCGGAGCCAAGAAGCGACTCTCGGAGGCACTCGGCGGGCTGGCTGGAAAGGTGGCCGTCGAGTCCGATGACATCGGGAGCACAGCTCAAGATCTACCCATCATCGAAGGCGATCCCACACCGGTGCTCCGACTCATCCCGGCAGGCACCGGCCTCCATGCCCGGTTGATGATTCGTCCCCTCGAAGGGCTCGACCGCGAGGAACGACCCGGAGAGGGCCGTCCAATGTTGATGGCGCAGATGAACGGCCGTCCCATCCGACTCCGCCGCGACCTGGCCGCCGAACGCCAAAATGCAGACACCCTTTTGCAAGCCTGCCCAACGCTCGCCACCACTGAATCGGAAGGCGACGGCGCGTGGAACTACACGCTGGAAACGCCGCTGGAATGCCTCGACCTGCTCGCAGAGCTGGAAAGCCTGGAGCAGGCCCGTGTCGAGTGGCCGGAGGGCCAGACCTTCCGCCTGCGAGCAGTCGCCACCAGCGACAACTTTCAGGTCAGCCTCGGCGGCAGCTCGGAGTGGCTCTCCGCCTCCGGTGAACTGCGGGTGGATGACGATCTCGTGCTCCCCATGCGCCAGCTCCTCGAACTCATGGGTTCCGCCACCGAGACGCCCGGCTTCATTCCTCTGGAGGACGGGCAATTCCTCGCCCTCACCCGCGCCTTCCGGGCGCAGTTGGAGGACTTAAAAACCTTTTCCCAACCAGGAAAAGGCCAGCAACTGCGCATCCACCCGCTGGCCGCAGGGGCGCTCTCCGGTCTCGCCGAAAACCCCGGCAGCAAACTCAGTGCCGCTTGGAAGAAGCAGATGAAACGCCTGCGCGACGCCGAGGCCCAGAATCCCGTCAAACCACCCTCGACGCTGAAAGCCGAACTCCGCCCCTACCAGATCGACGGCTATCGCTGGTTGCGTCGTCTGGCCGATGGCGGCATCGGGGCTTGCCTCGCGGACGACATGGGTCTCGGCAAGACCCTGCAATCGCTGGCCCTCCTTCTCGACCGCGCACCCGACGGCCCTGCCCTCGTCGTCGCCCCCACCTCCGTCGCCGCCAACTGGCTGGAGGAGACCCTCCGCTTCGCCCCCACCCTCCGTCCCATCCTCTATGGCCGCGAGGGTGGCGACCGCACCACCACCCTCGCCGAGGCAGGGCCCTTTGACCTCATCATCGTCTCCTACGGCCTGCTGCAAAACGACGCCGATGCCTTTGCCACCGTGAAGTGGCACACCGCCATCCTCGACGAAGCCCAGAGCATCAAGAACCGCTCCACCAAGCGCTTCCAGGCCGTCTCTCAGCTTCAGGCCGCCTTCCGCCTCATCACCACCGGTACCCCGGTGGAAAATCGCCTCTCCGAGTTGCATGCCCTCTTCTCCTTCATCAACCCCGGCTTCCTCGGCTCCTGGGACTACTTCCGCACCACCTTCGCCGATCCCATCGAGCGTCGTCAGGACGATGCCGCCCGTGAGCGCCTCCGCCGCCTCGTCCGCCCCTTCATTCTCCGCCGCCTCAAGTCCTCCGTCCTTCAGGACCTGCCCGCCCGCACCGAGATTCCCCTCCACGTCGAGCTCAGTCCCGAAGAAGCCGCCTTCTACGAAGCCCTCCGGCAAAAAGCCGTCTCCGACCTGGAAAATGCCGCCGCTCAGGAAGGAGCCACCCCCGGCCACGCCGCCATCCGCGTGCTCGCCGAGCTCACCCGCCTCCGCCGCGCCTGCTGCCACCCCCGCCTCATCGACGCCGCCACACCGCTTGAAGGATCCAAGCTCCGCGTCTTCACCGAGACCCTGGAGGAAATCCTCGCCGGTGGGCACAAAGCCCTCGTCTTCAGCCAGTTCGTCGACCACCTTTCGATCCTCCGCGATCACCTCGACAGCGCGGGCATCGCCTACCAATACCTCGACGGATCAACGCCCGCCGCCCAACGTCAAAAGTCCGTCACCGCCTTCCAGCGTGGCGAGGGCGATGTCTTCCTCATCTCGCTCAAAGCCGGCGGCTTCGGCCTCAACCTCACCGCCGCCGACTACGTCATCCACATGGACCCGTGGTGGAATCCCGCCGCCGAGGATCAGGCCAGTGACCGCGCCCACCGCATCGGCCAAACGCGGCCCGTCACCATCTACCGCCTCATCACCACCGGCACCATTGAAGAAAAGATCGTCGATCTTCACCGGCACAAACGCGAGCTGGCAGACTCCATCCTCGACGGCACCGATGCCGCCGCCCATCTCTCCACCGACGATCTGCTGGCGCTGCTGCGAGAGTGAATGGGACCGTTGCCTCAACTTGCAACCACGCGCCAGCTTAGCTCAAGGCCCATGCCCGTCGGAAGTGGCGTGACGGGTCCTGAGAGCGTCTCAAGAATGGTGGTTGTCGAAACCTCCTTCTCCATCAAGAAGCGCTGGGTCGATGCAGGGAACCCGTAAAAGGCCGGGCCGTTGAGGCAAAGAAAACGCTCGAAGGCTTTCTGGCCGTCGGTGTTGCTGAGATCGATCCCGGCTTCCTCAAAGGCCATCGCGTAGAGCTGCGGCGCGCACCCGCCCGTGAAGCATCCGGCCGCACAGCCGCAGTCCGTCGCTTTCGTCGTATGCGGAGCGCTGTCGGTTCCGGCGAAGAACTTCATCTGGCCGGGTTCAGTGGCGGCGTGGCGAAGGGCGGCACGGTCGTCCTCGAACTTCACCACCGGCAGGCAGTAGAGATGGTATTTGAGCCCCTGAATCAAATGCCCGAGCGTGTAGAGCAGATGCTGGGGCGTGATCGTGGCCCCAACATGATCAGGTGCATTGGCGACAAACTCCGCTGCCGTGCGGGTGGTGATGTGCTCGCAGACGATGCGAAGCTTGGGATGAGCGGCGAGCAGGCGCGGCATGGGCTCGCCATAAAAGCGGGTCTCGGCGTTCTGATGCGCGTCGATATAGTCGGGGCCGCTGAGGCCGTGCTGCTCGCCATGGATGCAGAGGACGATGCCGTGCGCTTCCATGGCGGTCAGCACCTCGCCGCCGATGAGGTCGTCCATCGGAACGCCGTGCTGGGCGTTGGTGGTGCCGTGGGGCGGGTAGTATTTGCAGGCGCGGAGGAGACCGCTCTGGGCGCCCTCGGCGATCATCTCCGCCGTCGTCGCACGAGTGATGTAGAGTGGAACGATGAGCTGCTCAAAGGCATCCGCCCCCGCGGCGCGGAGATCGGCGGAGTAGCTCTCGATGGACCAGGCATCGTCGGTGGTCGCGCCGGAGATCCGTGAGACGGGAGGCAGGGTGTTCGGCATCGCCAGTACACCGGCACATCCCATGTCGAGATGCGCTTTCACATAGGCGGGGACCGCAGGCCCCTGGCGAAAATGAGTGTGGAGGTCAAACCACTTGGGGAGGTCGAGGGTCATGCGTTTGTTTAAGCGGAAACCGTCCGTCATTCAAGCCAGAGGGAACCGGCTTTAGTGGTGCCGTGACATCGATGAGACAATGAGCGGCATTGGAGCAGAACCCAATGAATGCAGAATCGGTTTGGAGAGGAATGTCGATACGACGGCAGGACAGACGTATCTCTTTGAAGGAGGCATCACCATGAAAAACGAACATCGCATTGAAACCGATTCCATGGGCGAGATGGAGGTTCCTTTCGAAGCGCTGTATGGCGCGCAGACGGCGCGAGCGGCGGAGAATTTCCCCATCAGTCGATTGCGATTCTCCCGCCCGTTCATCCAGACGCTGGGAAGGATCAAGGCCGAGGCAGCGCGCGTGAATGGGGAATTGGGTCGACTGCCCGAAGACTTGGCGGACGCGATCCAGCAGGCGGCCGCGGAGGTCGCGGAGGGGAAATGGGACGACCAGTTTGTCGTGGATGTGTTTCAGACTGGGTCCGGCACCTCCACCAATATGAATGCGAACGAGGTGATCGCCAATCGCGCCGGGGAGTTGCTCGGAGCGTCTCGCGGCGACAAGCGGGTGCATCCGAATGATCACGTCAACGCGGGTCAATCGAGCAACGATGTCATTCCGACAGCGATGAATCTGGCGGCGCTGGATCAGATCGTTCATGAATTGATTCCAGCCTTGAGCGAACTTCAAACGGCACTGGCGACGAAGGCGGAGGCCTTTCAAGACGTGATCAAGATCGGGCGCACCCATTTGCAGGATGCGACCCCGATTCGCATGGGGCAGAGTTTCAGCGGCTACGCGCGCCAGGTGGAATTGGCAGTCGAGCGGCTTGAGGGCCTGAAGCCTCGATTGGGCGAACTGGCCCTGGGCGGCACGGCGGTGGGAACGGGGTTGAACACGCACCCGGATTTTGCCCGAAAGGTCATCGAGAGGCTGGCGAACGTGACGGGACTACCGCTGCGGGAAGCGACGAATCACTTTGAGGCGCAGGCGGCGCGGGATGGGATCGTGGAAACCAGCGGTGTGCTCAAAACGGTGGCCGGAAGCCTGATCAAGATCGCGAACGATCTCCGGTTTCTCGGATCGGGACCGCGTTGCGGTCTGGGGGAACTGCGATTGCCCGCCACCCAGCCCGGTTCGTCGATCATGCCGGGCAAGGTCAACCCGGTGATGTGCGAGATGCTGATTCAAGTGGGTGCCCAGGTCATCGGCAATGATGCGACGATTGCCTTCGGTGGCAGTTTTGGGAATTTTGAACTGAACGTCATGTTGCCGGTGATGACCCACAACGTACTGGAGTCCATTGAGATTCTGGCCAGCGGCACGCGCACCTTCTCCCGGCGCTGCGTGGAAGGACTGGAGGTGGATGAGGCCGCATGCGCCAAATACGTGGAACGAAGTTTGGCCTTGGTGACGGGACTGGTTCCCGAGATTGGTTACGATGCCTCGGCAGCCATCGCAAAGGAAGCGCTTCGGAGTGGACGCACCCTTCGCGAGGTGGCGCTCGATCAGACGGATCTTGGAGAAAGGGAACTGGACGACCTGCTCGATCCTGAGCGGCAGACGCATCCAGACTGAGGCAAGGCAAGCCAGGACGCACTGAGGCGCATGTGCATCCTCAATAGTCGAGGGTGGAATGATTCGGGTGTGCGCTTCGTTTTGAGGGGAGCCTATGAATCTTCGT
Source organism: uncultured Verrucomicrobiales bacterium (assembly GCA_963976915.1). Lineage (GTDB taxonomy): Bacteria > Verrucomicrobiota > Verrucomicrobiia > Verrucomicrobiales > Verrucomicrobiaceae > CAXBNA01. The sequence goes on along the minus strand of CAXBNA010000029.1, from coordinate 25,314 downwards.
CTCCTCATCGCTTCACTTCTCCTCGGCGGGTCTGCGACCGTTATCAGTGCCCAGCCGAATCTGCTCATCATCATGGCGGATGACTGCACGTTCAGCGATCTGCCCGTTTACGGCGGTGAGAATGCGAAGACGCCGAACATCGACCGGCTTGCCGCTGAAGGGCTCGTTTTCAACAAGGCCTACCTGACCGAAGCGATGTGCCAGCCGTGCCGGGCGGAGCTTTACACAGGGCAGTACCCGATGCGAAATGGCTGCGCGTGGAATCACTCAGCCAGCCATCCTGAGACGAAGAGCCTGCCCCATCATTTGGAGCCGCTGGGGTATCGGGTGGGGATCGCCGGGAAGGTGCATGTGAAACCCGATCCGGCGTTTCCATTCGAAGACGTGGGTGGATTTGACAAAAGCTGCGTCCGGGCACCCACTCAGGCGCACGACATGGAGGCGGTGAAAGAGTTCATCTCCCGCGACGCGGAGAATCCCTTCTGCCTGACCATTGCGCTTGTGGATCCGCACGTGCCTTGGGTGATGGGCGATGCCTCTCAATACAAGCCGAAGAAGCTCAAGCTGCCGCCGCATTTGGCCGACACGGCAATGACGCGGGAGGATTTTTCCCGCTACCTGGCGGAGATCACCTACATGGATGGTCAAGTCGGTGAGATTCTGGCCGCGCTGGAGGCGAGTGGCAAAGCCGAAGACACGCTGGTGCTGTTCACCTCCGAGCAGGGATCCCAGTTTCCCGGCTGCAAATGGACGCAGTGGGATGTGGGCGTGCATACGGCCATGATCGCGCGCTGGCCGGGGAACGTGGCGACGGATGAGCGGACGGACGCCATTGTGCAGTACTGCGACGTGGTGCCGACCTTCATCGAGTTGGCAGGCGGCGATCCGGCGAAGGCCGGGGCGAAGCTGGATGGGAAAAGTTTCTCCAAAGTGTTGCGTGGGGAATCAGCCTCGCACCGAGACTTCGCGTTCGGCTGCCACAACAACATTCCCGAAGGCCCGGCGTATCCGGTGCGGACGGTGACGAACGGCGAGTACCGCTACATCCGCAATCTGCTCCCGGACGAGATTTACATCGAGAAGCATCTCATGGGCTACGACGGCACCAAGCCACTCACCAATGCCTACTGGGCCACGTGGGTGGCCACGGCTTGGGAGAATCCGGCGACCTACAATTTGGTGAAGCGCTACACACATCGTCCTGCAGAGGAGCTTTACCACACCGCCTATGATCCCGGCGAGATGACCAATTTGGCGACTGACCCGAAGTATGCCGAGATGAAAGCCACCCTGTCAGGGGAACTCGACCGTTGGCTCGCCGAGCAGGGCGACCCCGGCATCCCGCAGGACACCCACGAGGCCCACCAAGCGGCCAAGAAGGGGGAGCACCTGTACACTCCGCAGGATTGACCTGACCCGTCACTTTTCAGCCTTGCTCGATTCACAGGCGGCGGAAGCAACAAATCAAAAGCCGCCCGCAAGATTCCTTGGGGGCGGCTTTGAATGGTTGGAACTCCAACGGAGCTTGAGCGCTGGAATCAATCTTCCTTGTGGGAGCTGTGGCAGGACTTGCAATTGCCGGCTGTTTGGAGCGTCCGCATGGCCTGTTTGTTGCCAAAGGCCACCTGCTGGGCCGCGCCGATGAGCGCTTTTGTTTTGCGATCCCAACTGCTCTGATCGCCACGAGGAGGAGTCTTGCCCTTCAGGGTCGAGACGTACTTGAAGAGCAGCATGGCGTCGTCATCGCTTGCCTCGCCCTTGGCGACACGCTGGTAAAGACTGGCTTCACCTTTCATGGCGTTCTTCATGACATCGGAGATTTCCATGTCTTCAGCAAACGCATTTGAAGAGAACGAAAGGGCGATCAGAGAGAGGGCGGTGAGGGCGAGGGTTTTCATCAATAGGGTTAGGAATCAGGGGTTCAGATTTTGCGATGGAGTGCACCGATTTTGCGTCGGACTGCGGAGGCTAGCGAAGAAGGTGACGGTGCGTCAAGTCTTCGTTGGCCGCTCTCTTGGACTTTTACGGGCGCGTTTCATTCAATACCCACGCTGCATAGGCTGCGGCGGCGCTCTCAGGGCGCAGGGCGATGATCTCAGGTACCTCGTAGGGATGAAGTTCCACCAATCGGCGTTCGAAGTGTGGAAATGCCGAGGGAGCCGTTTTGAAGATCCCCAGAACCTCCCCTGCCCTCTCGACTTTTCCTTCCCACCGATAGATGGACTCGATGTTGGGACACAAATTCACGCAGGCTGCGAGTTGAGCTTCGACCAAAGTCGTGCCAATTTGTCGCGCAACCTCCTGGTTTGGGAAGGTGCAAAGAACGAGGAGCAGGTTCATGACGAACACCATATGAGATCCGCCTTCATCGACAAGCTGATCAAGCGAATGGATCGCCTGGAACCGGGCGAGATCCAGAGCGTCGTGATGGAATTGCTACAGGAGAAAGGCCTTCTGGAGAAGGTTTTTCAAGCCTTGGAGGAGGGGGTCATTCTCCTCGACACGGTCGGAACCGTTACGTATGTGAACCGCGCTGCCTGCCAGATTTTCGGCCTCAAGGAAGAGCAGGTCGTCGGGCAAAAACTGGCTCAGGGGGTGCGGGGACTGAATTGGAATGAGCTTTTAAAACCCGGCACGGTGGTCAGTCGCGACTTGGAGATTTTTTATCCAGAGAACCGCTATTTGAACTTCTACATCACCTCAATCGACGACGAACAGCCCTTGGGCTTCGTGATGCTGATCCGGGATGTCACGGAAACGAGGAAGCGGACCGAGCAGCAGATCGAGACCGAAAGACTCAATGCCTTCACGCTTCTGGCGGCGGGCGTTGCCCATGAGTTGGGAAATCCGCTGAATTCTCTAACGATTCACCTTCAACTTCTGGAACGGCGATTGAAAAAACTCGGCAAGTCAGGCGACAAACTGCTGGACCATCTGGAAGTCGCCACGGGTGAGATCAAACGACTGGACTTCATCATCAGTCAGTTCTTGGCGGCGATCCGCCCCACAAAACCGCACTTCCAGAAGGTCCAAATCATCGATCTGATTGAAGAATCTTTGCGATTCCTCCAGCCCGAAATTCAACAAGCAAATGTCGAAGTGAAACTCGATCTGCGCCGCGACATGCCGCGGATGCCCCTGGACGCCAACCAGATGAAGCAGGCTTTTTACAATCTGGTCCGCAACGCCTGCCAAGCGATGCCCAGGGGGGGGCTGCTCACGGTCTCCGGCACGTTCACGGACTTTGAAGTGCGACTGGACTTCACCGACACGGGAAAAGGCATCTCCGCCGAGCAGATGGGTAATTTGTTTCAGCCGTTCTTCACCACCCGAAAGACCGGCACCGGTCTCGGCCTTCTCATCGTGCGCAGAATCGTCCGCGAGCACGGTGGCGAGATCGACATCGAGAGCCGCGAGGGTGAGGGCACACGCGTGTCCCTCTGGCTTCCGCTTGTGGAAAAACGAACGCGCCTCCTCGAAGCGGGGGCACCCGATGATTCTCCAGACTCAACCACCTCTGACGCATGAATGACATCGCCACCGTACTCGTCGTCGATGATGAAAAGCACACCCGCGACGGTTTGCGACTCTCATTGGAGGATGACTTTGATGTCTACGTCGCTTCCAATGCCGAGGAAGCGTTGGAGCATCTCAAGCACGATGCCGTCGACGTCATGCTGACCGATCTGCGCCTCGGAGAAGACGACGGCATGGATCTCATCGACGCCGCGCAGAACCTGCCCAAGCCACCCGTCTGCATCATGATGACCGCCTACGGCTCGGTCGACACGGCCGTGGAAGCCATGCGACGCGGTGCGTTTCACTTTGTCACCAAGCCCCTGAACCTCGATGAGGTGGACTTGCTCATCAAGCGCGCGCTCCGCAGCCGCCACTTGGAGCAGGAGAACACCGAGCTTCGAAAGCAGGTCGAAACCAAGTTTTCCATCGAGGGCATTCTCGGAAAGGCCGAGGTGATGAAGCCCATTCTCGAGACGATCCAGCAGGTGGCACCGACCCGCGCGACCGTGCTCATTCAAGGCGAAAGCGGGACCGGAAAAGAACTCGTGGCAAAGGCGATTCACAATTTGAGCGGACGCCCCAAGGCCAAGCTTGTGACCGTCCACTGTGCCGCCCTTTCCCCTCAGATCCTCGAAAGCGAGCTCTTCGGTCACGAAAAAGGAGCCTTCACTGGAGCCCAGGAACGCCGTGTCGGACGTTTTGAACTGGCCGACGGAGGCACGCTGTTCTTGGACGAAATCGGCGAGATTGACGCGAGCACCCAAGTGAAACTGCTCCGGGCGATTGGCGAGCAAACCATCGAGCGCGTCGGAGGAAACAAGACGATCAAGGTGGATGTCCGCGTCATCGCCGCGACCAATCGCAACCTCGCGAAGATGGTCGAGGACGAGAAATTTCGTGAGGATCTCTACTGGCGCCTTCGTGTCGTCACGCTCGACATGCCACCGTTGAGAGAGCGGAAGAGCGACATCCCGATCCTCGCCGATCACTTTCTCAAAGAGATGGCGGAAGCAAACGGCAAGACCTTCAAACCCCTCGGAGAGGACGCCCTTCCTGCCCTCATGGGCTACTCGTGGCCGGGCAACGTTCGGGAACTTCGGACCGCCATCGAGCATGGAGTGGTGATGAGCAACTCGACCCGAATCATGCTCAAACACTTGCCTCACTACCTCGGCCAGCCCGGAGGCTTTGTCTTCGCCCCGAAGTCCATCGCGGAGCCCGCGTCCAACACTCCGGCCGGGCAAGATGGCCCTCCGATCAAGCGAGCCTCCAACGGACCTGACCTCGACATCACGCACATGGAGGAAGCGATGATCCGGGAAGCCCTGCAGAGAACGGGAGACAATCGCACGGCCGCAGCCGAACTCCTCGGCATCAGTCGCCGAACGCTTCAACGAAAGCTGAAGGAAATGGGCCTCTTGAAGCGCCGCAAAGGAAACTCCTCATAGGAGGCCCGCGCCGCAACTCACTCGGAGTAACGAAAGGGATCCGAGAACTTGGGATCCGTATTCACGGCGGTGTCTGTGAGGGTTTTCAGGAAAGCAACGAGGGCATCTTTCTCCTGTTGAGTGAGATTGAGCCTGCGGGGTCCGGGAGGTGGTCCACCTGGTCCGCCAGGACCACCGTTGCGCAACTGGGGAGCCAGATTTGGGTTGTCCACCACCTGTGAGTTGTAGAATTCCACGACCTGTTCCAGCGTCGCAAATCTTCCATCGTGCATGTAGGGGCCGGTGACCTCGATGTTCCGCAGCGATGGAACCTTGAACTTTCCATTGTCGTTGGTGTTTCCCGTCACGCCCCCCACCCCGAGGTCTACAAAGGGAAACTCGAGGCCATTGTTGAAGACGTTGTTTCCGGGCACGAAGTTGTCTGTCCCGTGGCAGGTGTCGCAGCGGCCTGCTCCGTTGAAAATGTTTCGACCCTGGTTCTCCGCGTTCGTGAAATTGGCGAAATTGCTGGCGCGACCGACGTCGTACTTGGTCTGATACGAAACGATGGACCTAACGAATTGCGCCAGGGCTTTCGAGATCCGATCAGCGGTCACGGCGGCATCGCCAAACGTGTTGGTGAAGAGCTCCTGATAGAATTCCTCCGCGGACAGCTTGGTAAGCAGAGCAGGAAGTGTCATCCCCATCTCGACGGAGTCTTGGATCGGCATGAGCACCTGATCTTCCAGAGTGTCCGCACGCTCATCCCAGAAGAAATGCCCGCGCAGGTAGTATTTGGCACTGGCCAGGCCCATTGAATTGCGACCGGTAAATCCACCCTCAAATCCAGTCGATAAAGGACGAGGGTCTGAGAAGCCATGCTCTTGAAGATGGCAGGACGAACAGCTGACGGTGTTGTTTGCGGAGAGCCGTTTGTCATAAAAAAGCACGCGCCCGAGCGTCGCCCCCGCATCCGTCACCGGATTGTCGACCGGCGTATTGTCCTGACCGGGGATGGGCCCACCGAGAAGGTGGGTTGGCAACGTCAGGTTGCTGAAATTGTCAGGAGTACCCGGAAGGAGCGTTGCGTTGGCAACCGCATTGTCGAGTGGGGTTGCACCCATGTACTCTTCGGTTCGGAAGAACATGCCCGGGGTGGCATCCGGAACCGAGACATCCATGCCATAGCGGCTGTTGTTGCAGTTGAAGTTCAAGACGTCGGTCCAATCCTTCAAGTTGGTCGAGTATTGAAGCACCCAACTGCCGTTTTCAGGGTCGTCCAGATCGACCCGCATCATGCCGGGCGCAGCCATGGGCTGAAGACGCACGGACGCCTCCGCCAATAATTGTCGAGTCCCGCAGAACACCGAAAACCAAACAAGCGATGCGGTGAGAAAAAGGTTCGTTGCTTTCATGGAATCGATCCTTCCAAGCAATTCGTTCCGTGGCGATTCCTTTTACCCCGGCTTAACCGCATTCACCCGTGTTTTACACCCCCTTAACAAACTCATCCCAAAAACGGGTGTTGAATCCGGATTTCCCTCGCCGCCGTGACGAAGAGCGGGCTTCGACCCATCGGACAGCACAACAGAAAGTCCGCCGCTGTGCCTCACGTGATCGAAGACCGCACAGGCGAACTCTGACAGCCGGAGAAGAGTCGGCGCGTCACCCGAACGCGCCCCTTCCCACCGACTACCGAGTCGACTACCTGCCTGCGAAGTCGAAACGCCAGAATCTTATCGGCGGCGGCGGAAGACTCCGAGCAGCAAGCTGAATCCGAGCAGCAACATCCGGCTTGGTTCCGGAACAATCGTGATGACACCGGTGCTGATGAAATTGGCGTAATTTCCAACCGACACATCGAACAGCACGCCGGTGAACGCTGAGGTGTCAAAGTTCAGCCCGGTGACATCGCGGTTTGGCTCTGAGATCAAAGCCCAGTCGATCAGTTGGAACCGATCTCCGTTGACGAAATCACCTCCAAGAAGTCCGTTTGGATTGCCCACAACGACAGTTCCCAAAGTGATCAGGGTGTCAGAACCTGTGAACTTGATGAAATCCGCATCAGCGAGGGTCGGTCCAGGCGCAGCACTATTGCTGAAGATGTCCAGCTGGATGGACCCACCATTGTTGGTGAGTGCTCCGCCGAGGTCCAACTGCTGGCTCGCCGCTCCGCTTCCCACGCTCAGGATCGCTCCCGAGGCAATCGCCACACTTCCAGTTCCCACCGCCGTCTGGTTGTCGGCCACCAAAGTGCCGGCCGAGAGGGTTGTCGGTCCGCTGTATGTGTTGGCACCGGATAGCTCAAGGGAGCCCGTGCCGAGCTTGCTCACCCCGATCACGTTGGCACCACCGTTGGTGTTGCCCAGGATCGTGCTGTAGGTGAAGGCTCCGCCGGATGCGTTGGTGGTATCGAAACCGATGGTTGAACCGCTTTGGAATCCGGTGGTTCCAGTTCCAAGAGGTTGGATGGCGGCGATGTCCGTGTCCGTAAACTCACCCGCACCGCCCACATTGAAGGCTGCCGTGGTGCCACTGTTGACGACAAGATTGGCTGCGGTCCAGCTTGCGGGCGTGTTGCTGTAGAGAGACTCTTGCTGCGCAAATTGGAGTGTCCCCCCACTAATGGTGGTCACACCTGTGTAGGTGCTCTCACCCGCGATGACCCAGGTGCTGGAACCACTCTTGGTCACCGAAAGCACGGTGCCCACCTCGCGAATGCCAGCCACGCTGTTATTGAGGTCTGCTGCCGCAGTGCCAGCCAGCGTCAAGGTCTTGTTACCTCCGGTGGCCGTTTGGATGATTCCAAGATCGACCGCCCCCGTGCCATTCGCATTGATGGTCAAGTTTCCTGCGGCGACACCCTGCATCTCGATGATCCGATCACTGCTGTGGCCGCTGCCGGTGTAGGTCAGAACCGGATCGTTGCCGCCCAAACCGACGCGGATGATGCCGTCTTCAACGGTCGTCGGAGCACCAAGGGCGCTGGCTCCGCCACCCACGTTGGCGATGCTGTCGAAGCTGATCGTTCCATTCTGGATCTCCGTCGTGCCTGTGTAAGTATTGAGACCGGTGACAGTAAGCACATTGCTTTGATTCTTGAGGAGGCCGCCGTTGCCAGCCAGCACTGCATCAACGGTGATGTTGCCCGTGTTGTTGAAGTAGAACCCAGTGCTGGCATTCACGGTTCCCGTCCCGGTGATCGCGGGGCTCGCGCCACTGGTGGTGACAAGACCGGCAGTGATGCTGTTGGTGCCAAGGGCCAGTGTGGCACCTGCGTTGACACTGAGGTCTCCTCCAAGACCCGTTGCGTCATTGGCGCCAATAGTGACTGTCCCCCCGCTGACCACAGTGGCACCCGTGTAGGTTGCCGCAGCGTTCAGTGTCAGGTTGCCCGCGCCCGTCTTGGTGATTCCTCCAAGTCCGTAGCCAATGCTGTTGGCCAGGGTGGAATCGATGCCATTGGTGTCGATTGTTCCACCCGCATTGAGGAGGAAGATGCCACGAGTCGAAATGTCATCGGAGAATCCAGCACCGAAACGAAGCGTGCCGCCCGCGAATACGAGGTCGCCTGAGTTGCCCCCGATGTTGTCGAGGTCTGCGATTTCGACGATACCCTCGTTCAGCGTGGTTTTGTTGGATCCGCCACCCGCCGTATTGTTGCTGGCTGGGGTGAAGATTAGGGTACCCCGACCGGACTTGGTGATGTCCGCCGAGGAGGTCAAATTCGATGACACCGTGGCTGAAACCGTGGACGTGGTGGCCGTGGAAGTCGGGTTCTGCACGATGAACACATACTCTCCGCTCCCCGTCGTGATGCCACTGTCGAAGCCACCGAGAATGGTGCTGTAGCCAGTGCTGGCCGCGCCACCCGTCACCGTGAAGAGGAAGGTGCCGCTGGTGTTCTCAAGGGTATGCCCGGCTCCTGATCCGGTCACGTTGACCACCGGGGTTGCGGCGTTGTTCAGGACGAGGGAATTGATCGTCTTGCCGTCGATGCCAGTCAGATCCCCAGAGAGAGATTCACGCGCATTGTCCGTGGCTCCTGCGGCAGAGATGAGGGCGTATTCCGTGCTCAGATCGAGCGCTCGGAAGCCCCGTCCCGAGATGTAGGTCACGAGGGAATTGCCCATGTGTCCATCCCCCACGCCTGCATTGGACACGTCCTGACCGAAGGCCCATGGAACGATGCTCAGACTTGTGCTGCCCAACGCTCCGCCACCACCCACCATGGCGTTGATAAATGCGGTCTGGTTGGTCGCGTCGCCAATGCGGAGTAACGTGCGGCGGGCACTGGCATCGCCCAGATTCGTCCCCCGCACATCCAAAGTGGCGTTGTTTTGGCGCACGATATCGTTGGCGATGATCTGGGTGCTGCTGCTGGTCCCTGAATTCGTTGCGTCAAGACGGGCATAGCTGGCACCCGAGCGGAGTGTAATCACCCCAACCGTTTCGTTCTGGGCCGAGTTCTGGTCGCGGCGGATGGCCAGGCCACTCGGGCGGGTCTCACCCGACCATGCACCATCGGCGGAGTTGAGCGTGATCGTGGCGGTATCCAGGATCCGTGCTCCCGTGCTCGTGGTGGAGTTGTTGTCAATCAGAAGGCTGCCGCCGCTGTTGATGGTGTAGTCGGTCGCATTCATTGAGCCGATGTTGGTCAACTGGAAAAGGCCACCGTTGATGATCACCATGCCGTTGAAATCGGTGTTCGCACCGCTAAACGCTTGATTGGTGTTGGTGCCGGAGTTGTTTTTGATGAGCATTCCACTGCCAACGATCTTGCCGGCGAAGGTCCCGTTGCCCGTGCCGCTGTTGATGGTCAGCGTGTGGGTGCCGATGTCCACCGTGGCAAGCGTGTCCAGACCCGCTGTATTGACCCCCCCGGTGAGGCGTCCGATGGCCTCACTGTCCAGCAGTTGGAGCGTGGCGACGTGATCATCCGCAAGATTCACGGGTGAGGTATCGCCGATCGAGGTACCGTTCACTAGAAGGGTGCCCTCCTGAATTTCCGTCTCGCCCGTGTAGACATTGTTGCCGGTGAGAATCAGCGTTCCGGAGCCTGTCTTGGTGAGGGCGTGGTTGGTGCGGATGTCGGAAGAGATCTCAAAGGCTGAGGCGCTGTCGTGGGTGACGATGATTTCTGTCGCGACGGAACTCAGCGTGCCGCCGATGATCGTGGGGGAGTTGCCAACATTGCTCGTGAGCAGAATGCCGCCGCTGCCGATGCTCAGGACTCCGCCTTCAGGCAGAGTGAGATCGGAGCCGGCAGCCGCGTCGAGACGCAAGCTGTTGATGTCGGCGCCAAGAAACGTTCCCGTGAAGCCATTCAAGTCAGTGATGTGGTCCCCGGGAAGCCACGTGGTCACGTCATCCTTCGCCGTGGAAATCAGGGCGACGATGTTGTTGCCAACATTGGTGGCGAACCAGACGCCCGTTCCATCGTCCACGGTGGCATAGGCTGAGTCACCCGTTGTTGTGGTGCCGTTTCCAAGCAGGCCAAACGTGCTGTTCGGGCTGGTCGTGCGAATTCCGTTGGTCGCGCTTTGCGTGCCGCCGGGGAGAATGAACCTCATCGTCCCGTCTGAGGCATTGTTGGCCCGTGTGATCGTGCCCAGGTTCAGTACGGCGTCCTGTCCGGTGCCTCCGGTCACTTGAATCCTACTGGATCCACCGGCGCCGAGAGTCAGATTGTTGAACGTCTCGCTGGTCGCGGCACCATTGTTGCCGACGATCTGAATGGTGCTGCCGCGCATGTCCACCGCCCTGCTGCTGCTCAGTTTCTGAGTATTGCTGGCGGTGTAGTCCAGGATCAGCGTGCCCGCATCGATACGGGTGTTTGCCACGGTTCCCGTCAAGCCACTATTGTCACCCGAGAGCGTCACGGTTCCGACGCCGGACTTCAGCAACGTTGCCACACCGGCGAGGTTCGCGGAGATCGAGCCTTCATAGAGACGGAAGCCCGTCGAGTAGGCCGTTCCAGTGTCGTTGGAGACAATGGTACCGGTCCCGGTGACAATGCCGGAGCGACTCGGCGGAGTATTGCCGAGATCCAGGCGGGGCGTCTCGATACTGAAGGTGTTGGTGTTCAAGACACCGGCGTCGCCGTTGGTATCTGTGCCGAGAAGGATGTAGCTCATCAGACCGCTGTTGGCGACACCATTCACGTCATTGGCATTCAGGTTGATGACGCCACCGTTGCGTGCGTATAGCCCGTTGCTGGTGCCGGCGGTCCACGAAAGGGTGCCCGTCGCATCGAGGTTCAGAACCGCAGTGCCGGTGCTGGTGGCATTGACAAAGATGTCGTCGGCAATCGTGCTTCCCGTGCCGCCGAAGTGCCAGATGCCCGAGTTGACGTTGACGTCGGCGGTGGTGCCGGTCTGGGTGATCGAACCCGTGAAGAAGCCCTCGCCGGAGCCGGTCAAGGTGATCGCATTACCACCCGAAGTCACATTGCCCGCATAGGTGATGGTGGCGCCGTTGGTGCCGTTGGCCGCAAAGGTGGCCGCGCCGGTCTGATTGATCGGACGGTTGGTGGACTGACTTGTGGTGTCTCCAACAAAACTGAACGTGCCTCCGGCCAGAGTGATGCCGGCACCCTGACCGAGGTTGCTTGCTCCGCCGCCGGCATTGGTTGCGGTGGCAAATTCCAGTGTTCCTTCCGTGAGGGAAATGTCACCGCTGAACGTGTTTGCGCCGCTCAGTCGCACGGTCCGGCTGGTAACTGCCCATGCGCCCAGTTCATCATTGATGGCGATGCTCCGGGAACCGCCCGTTTCTGAGATGATCGCTCCGATGTCCAGTGTCCGGACCGAAGATCCCTGGTAGCTGATGCTCGCATCATTGCCCAGCACAATCGAGTTGTTGATGTTCAGAATGCTGAAGTTGTCGGTCGCCTGGGAGATCCGAAGCGCATTGTTGGCATTCGAAGCACTGCCGAGGGTGACGACACCGTCCACATTGATGACCAGATCGCCGGACAGAGTTCCTGAAGCGTCGGCGCTCAATTCCAGAATCCCGCCCGGGGCATCCACGGTGAAGTTCTGCGCCAGATCCACGGTGTTGTTGGCGGGCATCGCAAAGATGATGCGGCCGGCACTTGCCGTGACATCCCCTGTGCCAAAGCCCGCCAGGTTCTGCACCTGGATCGTGCCCCGCACCAAGTCGATGCCGCCGGACCACGCACTGTTGTCGTTCTGGAAGTAAAGATTGCCCGTGAGTTGATTGCCTCCCGAGAGCGCGTCGGTGCTGTCCACCGTCAGTTTGCCGGTGCCAGTGAGTGCGCCGCTCAAGACAATGCTCGTCTGCGCCGTGCTGACCGTGGCGGAGTTGGAGTCCCGCATGTTGATGATCGAATCCGCCGTCACATTCACGGAACCCGTGTAGTAGTGGTTCCCCGTCGCACCCCCTGCCGAGAGCGTGCCTCCGGCAAGAATCAGATCATTGGTCACGCCCGTCGCAGCGGCATTGTTGGGGCCTGTGTAGTAGAACGCAGCGCCCGGATTGATGGTGATGGCGGCGGCATTGCCGACGATCGTCGAGCCCAGAGCGCCGACATCTTCAGTCCGCAGCGTGCCGTTGTTCACGACGATGGTGGGCACCGCAAAGGTGCCACCGGCCGCCGATGTCACAATCACCGTTCCCGGGCCATCGGTGACCAGCGCGCCCGGGCCACTCAGGCCGCCGGAGAGGGTGAGTGTCGAACCACTGTCGGCGACCGTCCAAGTCTGATCCACATCAATGCGGAGCGGAGCGGAGATGCTCACTGTGCTCGGTCCTCCCGACTTCAAGTTGATGCCGTCCGTGGATGCTGCGGGCGAAATGATGAGGCGGTTGGTGGCATCCGTTCCCGGATTGATGGCAACCGAGGTCGCACCCCCGGTGCTGGATTCAAATTCAAGGGCGTTGATGCGCAAGCCCTGCTCCAGCGAAGTGACCAGTGCTCCACCGGGGGCATTGTCGGCGGAGAAGACCACCGTCGTTCCGGACCCGGGAATGAACTCGGAAACAGTTGAGCCGTCCTTCAGGGCAGACCAGTTCAATCCATCAAAGGTGCCGTTGACGTCATTCCAGATGTTGCTGCTTGCGCCCGTCCAATAGCGCTTGTCAGAGACCAGTGTGCCTGTGGTCAGGGAAACCAGGGTGTCGGTCTGGTTCAGGGTGAGCGTGGTGAATCCGCCTGGAATCGCCTCCAGCGTATAGCTACCGGTGCTTCCGCCGCCACTGATGAGACCGCCACTGGCAGCCTCAAGCAGGTTGTAGGTCGAGCCACCGAGCATGCTGCCAGTGTCACGAATACGCAACCCCACGGCACCTCCGACGGATGCCACGTTCCCGGCGAGCAACGTGAGGGTATCGGAGGTGGCGCCGGCATTCAAACCGATTGTGGAGCCTGCCCCAAGGGTGAGGCCGGTGAGGTTGTCGAGCGGCTCACCGGCGCTGTTGAGGAATCGAAGTTCACCACCCGCACCCACATCGATGCTCGTGATCAGGGACGAGCCACTGAGTCCCTCTGTGAAAGCAAGGAAGGCGCCTGCACCGACCGTAAGGCCCGTAGTGCCATTGACATCGCTTGCAATGGTCAGGCTGCCGCCGTCGACGGTTGTTGTCCCGGTGTAGGTAAACGGCCCCTGGTTCACGGTCGCTGCCGCCGTGCCGGCTTTGACAATCGAAAGTGCACCGCCACCGGAATTGGTCACACCGCCGATCAGATTCGCGGCTTGATCTTGTGAACCAAAGGTGAAGGTCACGGGCGAGGCCGAGGAGTTGTCGATGTTCGCCGTGCCAAGGGAATTTGCGATGAGTCCGTTGACGGTTTGATCAAAACCATTGAGATCCAACGTCGCAGTCAGTCCCGCGCCCGGGTTCATCGTCACATCGCTCGCCCCCGCGCCGTTGGGAATGGCATTCGTGCTTCCGACCTTGAGCGTGCCACTGGAGATGGTGGTCGCACCCGTGTAGGTGCTGGCGCCGTTGCTGCCACCGAGCGTCAGGCTGCCGTAGCCGTTGTAGGTGAGGCTGATCACGCCGCCGGTGCCGCCGTTGCCGTTGGTCACGGACGCATTGAGGATCGTGTCACCCGAACCGTTGAATTGGAAAAGGCGCGCCGTCGAGGCTTCGGTGTTGCTGAAGGTCGGAGAGTTGAGCGTCAGGAACTTGCCGGTGGGAAGCATGTTGGTGACCGTCATGGTGCCACCCGTCGTCGTCTCGATATCGTTCAGTGTGATGCTGTTGATACCGATGAAATTCGACGAAGCATTGGAGTTGAGCCGCACCGTCGTGTTGAGCGTGCGGTCGCCGTCCAGAGCAAAGAGAGAACCGTTGCTGATGATGAGACGCGTGGCTCCGACCGGACTGGACGTCACAGCACCGACCGCACCGACGGAATCCGCCGAAATGCCAAGCGGCCCCGCGCTGAGAGTCATGTTGCCGGTAAAGGTGCTCTGGCCTGAAAGAATCCAAGTGCCATTGTCATCCTTCACCACACTCAACGCACCACCGCCATTGGTGAGAGCACTGGTGATTTCATTGGCCGCGTTGAGATCGCCCCGGAGATAGAGGTTTCTCGCACCCGTGCCAATGTTGGAGACATTGGTCAGGACCAGCGGACCGGTGCCGCTGGACTCGATGAAGGTGTTCTGGGTGGCGCCTCCAATTTCGATCAAACGATCTGTCGTTTCTCCAGCACCCACATAGGCCAGCGTAGCATTGAAAAGAGTGATCTTGCCCGCGCCTGTACCGAAGTTGCTCGACGCGCTGGTCGAATCCCCAAGGTTCACCACACGGACGGTGCCGCCACTGATCGTCGTGTTGCCCACGTAAGTGTTGTCACCCAGCAGCCGCAGGATGCCGCCACCCGTTTTGGTCAGCCCGCTTCCCGCGGTCCCGCTGATCACCGCCGCAAGAGTGGCTTGATCACTGTTCGTCGTGGGATTGGTGTCCACCTGAATGGTGCGAACACCCGCATTCAGATCGATCGGGTTGAGGATCTCCACCTCAGCGAAGGCCGTGGTGGAACTCAGAATAAGACTGTCCGAAACGAAACCGCCCGCGCCCCATGTCAGGGTGTCGGGTGTCCCAACATTGCCGCCAATGTTGACGGTCAGTTTTTCGGTAGCCGCCGCGAAGCCACCGCTGCCTGCCCAATTGACACCGCCTGCGCCCGCCGTGGGCGTGGTGGTCAGGGATCGGGTGAAATCGCCGCCACCCTGAAGAACCCCGCCATTGAGCACCAAGGGGCTTCCTGCCGGCAAAGTTGTACCTTCCGCGCGCAAGGCACCCGCTCCAATCGTGGTGGCCCCGGAATAGCTATTGCCATTGTTGCCCAGAATCCAGAGACCGGCATTCGCCTTGTAGAGGCTGACAACGCCCGTGCCGTTGTCGGTGATCAGCGGATTGAACTGGTTGCTGCCGATGGAAGCGCCACCAAGCACCAGCCCTTGATCGACATCGGTCGTTCCAAATCCGAGCGCTCCCGGGTTGCTGAAAATCAAGGTCGAGTCATTGGCGCCATTGGCTTGGATACGCGCGCCGCTGTCGGACGCCGTGCCGCCAAAGGTGAACAAGCGGTCGGTACTGATCGAGTCGCGGCCGTTGTAATTGATGCCGCCAAACGCCTGGCTGGCACTGGCTCCGTTGAACACGAGACTGGCCGCATTGGTCGCGTCGCTGGTGCCGTCACCGGCACCCAGACTGCTCGGCGAGCCGATGTTGCCGAGGTTTGGCGTCGTGACAATCCCGGTGGATCCGATGGTGGTCACTCCGGTGTAGGTGCTGAGCATGTTCCAAGTCTGTGCGCCGGTGCCAATCTTTGTGATGCTGACCCGCCCCACACCATCCTCGATCACGCCGTTTGAAGTTCCCGTGCCATTGCCTCCGCCCACCGTGAACACCACCGGTGTGGCACTGCTGTTGGTGATGGTTCCGTTGCTGTTGAAAGCGTTGATGTTCGTGTTGGGTGAAATGCCATTCAGATCGTAGGTCGCCCCCTGGCGCATCGTCAGCGCTGCAGAGGCGCCCAGTCGCCCGGAATCAGAGAGTCGCACGGTACCCTCGTTGATGGTGACTGTGCCCGTCTGAGTGTTGACTCCCGCCAATACCAGAACCCCTGCCCCGTTTTTCGTCAGCCCCCCCGTTCCCGTGATCACGGACTCAATTCGCAGTGCATCCGCACCACCATCCACCCGCGCAACAAGCGTCTGCGATCCCAAAGCGAGTGCCGTTCCGCCTGTCACGGTAGCGTTGCCGCCCGTAACGAGCAGGCCTCCTCCCGAAAGTGTCAAGGTTTGCCCTCCATTCAGTGTGAGAGTGTGCCCGCCATTGATCTTCAGGGTGCTCACCGAGACCGTGTCGGTGCTAAGGCTGCCTGTGATTTCGTTGTTGGTGCCGCCGGTCAATGCCGTGTCAGAGGTGGCAGTCCCACCATCGACGCCATAGACAGGAGCGCGCAACACACCACCATCGCGGTAAGCGAAGTCAGCCCCATTCCAATACACACTGCGGGTGATGATGCCATTGCCACCTGCTGCCGCATTGATGTTGTTGATGGTGAAGGTGTTGCTGGTGAAGTCACCCCCGACAAAATTGACCGAGCCCGCAGCCCCCGTTGCAATATTGTCAAACACGAGGGAGGCCGTCCCCAGCAGTCCGGGTGTGAGCCGAATTGTGTTGGCACCACTGCCGTAGTTCAGGGTTCCAAGTGTCTGCACGTTGTTTACACCGGCCTGGCCGACCAGTTCGAGCGTGCCTCCGGCATTTACATTGCTGTTGCCGAAAGTGACGTTGTTGGTGGACGGCAGAATGGTCGAGACCGCTCCGTTGGCTTCCAATTTGAGAATACCGGCCGTGATCGTCGTGGTACCCGTGTAGGTATTGGCACCAGCAAGCACCCAAG
This sequence comes from uncultured Verrucomicrobiales bacterium, assembly GCA_963976915.1. Taxonomy (GTDB): domain Bacteria; phylum Verrucomicrobiota; class Verrucomicrobiia; order Verrucomicrobiales; family Verrucomicrobiaceae; genus CAXBNA01. The sequence goes on along the minus strand of CAXBNA010000029.1, from coordinate 8,478 downwards.
TACCAGAATCGATCTTGGTCAGATTGACAAGTCCTCCCGATGCGTTGTTCGGAATGGCTCCAAAGATCGTGTTGTCTTGGGCATTCGATCCGCCCAATTGAACGGTCTTGTTTTGCGTGCCACTTCCAGTGGTCGCCGTGAAATCAGCATTGAAGCGCAGACCGGGGCTGGTGCCGGTCTGATTGGCGAGAATGATCGCCCCGCCGGTCGTTCCACCCAGATTGACCACTTTACTGGTGGTCACATTGGCCCCGCTAAGGTTGTTGCCAATGACACTCAAGGTCGCCGTGGTGCCCCCGGTGCCAATGTCGATCACCGACGTGTTGTTGGTGATGGCACGAAAGTCATTGATGGCCACCGTGCCGCCATTGACGTTCAAGTTGCCGCTGAAGGTGGAGTTGGTTCCATTCAAGGTCAGGGTGCCGGTACCAGTCTTGGTGACAATGTGGGAATTCCCCGATGCGAGAATGCCGCCCGTGATCAAAAAGTCGCCATTGCCACCAAAGGCCAGCGTGCGCTGGGTGGTGTTGGTCGTGTTGTAAAAGTTGCCCACGTTGGTGAACAGGCCGTTGCCGTTGTTCGTGATCGTGAGATTACCCGAGCTTCCGCTCGCCATGTTGCCGCTGAAGGAGAGGTTGTAGCCGTTGCGACCGTCAACGACCAGTGTCCGCGCACTGGTGCTTGCCTGCAGCGTAAACAAACCCAGAGTCACCGTCTGGTTCAGTCCCGTGCCGCCGATTTCGCGATCAAGGAACATGGTGCCTGTCGTCGTGCCGGAGTTGATTTGAACCCGTTTGGCAGTGGTGAAGTCCGGCGAATCGGTTCGAATCTCAAGCCTGCCGCCATTGGTCAGGTATATCCCGTTGTTTCCCGCGTTCGTCCCAAGGTTGGCCATCGACGAGACCCGTGCGTAGCCTCCACTCAATTGAAGCACACCGCCAAACGTGTTGTTGCCCTCGAGAATCATCAAGCCGTTGCCGCTCTTGATGACGTTGCCCGCACCATCAATGTCCGAATTGATTACCCAGTTCCCGTTGCCCGTGAACTCCGTCGATTGTCCCGAGGGACCAACGGTCAAGACGCCATCGACAGTCGCTGTGCCGAACGTTGAAGCCAGACGGGTTGCGGATGCAATGATGGGAGTTCCACCGACCGGATTCAGACCCAGTGGATTGCCTCCAGTGAGGATCGTTCCACTAAACACGTTGTTGCCCACACTGTTGAGAGCAGCACCGTCACCCGAAGCACCACCACCCGTCAAACTAAGATCGCGAGTGAAGGTGAGCCCGTCCAAATTGTTATTTCCACTGCCGATCACCAGCGAACCACCACCCACCGCACGGGTCGAATTGCCCGTCACGATGATCGCAGACCCATCCGTCCCGAGTGCCGCCTGATCCGTAATGATCACCGACCCCGCATCAATCTGTGTGGTTCCGGTGTAGTTGTTGAGCGCATTGGTGAGCTTCAGCGCACCGTCATTGAGCTTGAGCAACCCGCCTGAGCCCGTCAGCTGCGACTCAATCGTTGAAGCATTGCCGATCGTCACCGCGATCTGACCCGTCGTAAGTTCCAATGTCCCGCCAGTCAATGTGTAAGGAGCGAAGAAGGAGAGTGCGTTTGCGAGTTCTCCCGTCGAAAGCACGATGATATTTGGATCGGCGAGCACACCTGGATTGGGAACGGGCTTCGGAAGTTCGACGTCATCTCCACTTCCAGGCTCCACACCACCCCAGTTGGCCGCGTTACTCCAAAGGAAATCCGATCCACTAGCCGCGTCCCACACCGTTGCGGCAGAGGATGGAAGCGAAGCAAACAGCGCCGCACCACTGCTCAGCAGTAGAAGGCGACGAATGAAGGTCAGGTTGGAATGGATCATGGTGCTCAATAGGTTGGATCTCGAACCTCAAATGAAGCCTAACGCTTTCATTAAACTACATTTAAGGCTCGCATTATTTAAGCCTCGCATTTTTTTGGCAATACTTTTCTCCTTGTTTTTTAATACGTTATCCGCTTATACTTTAACGAGTTATTGGCTTATTTTCAGGCGCATTCAGGGCCACAATGAGAGCCTTTTTGAAGTGCCCGAGACCCTTCTGAATTCAGGGAGAAACGATGCCATTGCAGATCCGAGAAACACGGCCATCTCCCGCACGATCTCGATGCCATGCTGCAGTTTTGCGGATATGATCCCGCGATGAATCCGACCCAACCCATGGACCCCAAGCCACCAGGCTCTTGGCAAGCCCTCTTGCTGGTGCTGTCCATCTACGTGCTGGGAGCACTGCTCTATGAGACGATCTTTGTGGTCTCAGCCGGAACGCACGAACTGCTGCGGACCATTGACACCCTCATCTGCATTCTCTTCCTGACCGACTTTTTTCTTCGTCTCAACAGGGCACCCAACAAACTCCAGTTCATGCGTTGGGGGTGGATCGATTTGCTCTCCAGCATCCCCCAAGTCGATTTTCTCCGATGGGGAAGAGCCTTCCGTGTCTTCCGAATCATTCGTGCATTTCGGTCCACAAGGCACCTCATCGCCTTCACCTGGAGCCGACGCGGACACAACACCTTCGCGCTGGTTTCGACGATCACGATTCTCCTGATCATCTTTGCCGCCATCGCCGTGCTCAATTTGGAAACCGGTGAAGACTCCAATATTCAGAGTCCTCTCGACGCCCTTTGGTGGAGCATCGTTACCGTCACGACGGTGGGATATGGCGACCGTTTTCCAGTGACTCCCGAAGGTCGCATTGTCGCCATGATCCTCATGGTCGCGGGGGTGGGGCTGTTCGGAACTTTCACGGGCTTTGTCGCCAGCCTGTTCACCGAACCGAAGCAGGATCAGGAGGCCGCAGACCTCAATGAGCTGACTGCCGAAGTGCGACACCTGCACGAACGACTTGAGCGAATCGAAACACTCCTCAAGACTCGGCACAAATCCGACGAGCCAAGTCCGCCGTCTCCCTGATTGATCCATGAACCTCTTTCTCTCCGATCAAGGATGGACCGACAATCTGGCTGCGGAGCTCTCGGCAGAGCCATCAGCGGAATCGTCCTGGGTTCAATCTGAGCTCCGACTGTCTCCAGAGACACGACTCGGCTTCGCACGCCAACTCTTGCCTGACGCAAGACCGGTCGAAGCCACCTCCATCAACGGATGGGCCAATTTCCTGGTCGACGAGTTGCTGGCAGCGCTCCCCAATGATCCCCCTTGGCGATGGCATCTCTGGTCATCTTACGGAGAAGGCACTGCAGGCCGGAATCGAGTGGAGCTCATCCGCCGCGCAGTGATTGAGAGGCTCAAAAAGCGCCGCCGACATCTGTTGAAAAATCTCCGTGATGTCGAATCCCCATTCTCACCCGATGAAGCGCTGGTGCAGACAGCACTCCTCAGCCCTGACCACGGATGGCTTTCGATTGCGCAAGCGCCGCTTCCTTTCGACCTCCGGGCCCTCATCTCCCCATTCATCGCCGGGGATGTCCCCATCGCTGAGGACAAGGCCGCCCCTTCACGCGCCTTTGCAAAGCTCGTCGAGGCTGAGCGCCGACTCGGTCGATTCATCGCTTCTGGAGACACCGTCGTCGATCTAGGGGCGTCACCCGGCAGCTGGTCCTACGTCGCCCTGAACCGTGGGGCCAAGGTCACTGCCGTTGACCGCTCGCCGTTGCGAGACGATCTCATGGGGAATCCCAACCTGACGTTCGCACAGGCCGATGCGTTCAAATTCAAGCCGAGCGACGGCACGGTGGACTGGCTCATCTGCGACGTCATCGCTGCGCCTCAACGCAGCATGGAGCTTCTCGTCGAATGGCTCGCCGAGGGCTTGATGCGTCACTTTGTGGTCACCCTCAAATTCAAGGGGACGGACGACTATCCCCTTCTCAGGGATCTCACCGCCGCTGCCCTGCCTTTGTGTGCCGATTTTCGCCTGACCCGCCTTTGCGCGAACAAAAACGAAGTCACGGCGTTCGGGTCGAGCCGATAACCATTCCGAGAATCCTCGGTGTGACATCGTCGACACGCCGGGGGCGAGCCTTCGATCCCAACGCCTGGAGGCGTGGAGAGGACGGAGATCGTTGGTGATGAAGAGAATTTTAGCATTGAAGCGCCGTTGAATTTTTGACAGCATCACAGGAGACTGTCTATGAAAACGCCGACCTCTTCACGACTCTTCCTGACCTCTGTCATTGCCCTGATCACCCTGTTCAGCCACACGCCCGTCTCAGTAGGGGCTGACACCTACTACACCGGAGCGAATGGCGACTGGACCACCGCGTTGGATTGGACCAACGGCCAACCCGGAACCGCTGATCGCGGAAACGTGAACAACAGACTGACAGTGAACATCACCACGGATGTGGGCACCATTAATGCCCTGCGGGTGGGCACAGCTGGCAACAGCACGGATGGAGAGGGCACCATCATCATTGATGGCGGCGTATTGACCATCGCAGACGGCGGGGGAACAGGGGCGGACGTGACCATTGGATCGGGAGCTTTCAAAGGCACCCTGCGAATCATCAATGGTGGCACGCTGACTTCCAACAATGCGGGTGCCGATGGCGAAATCTACATCGGTCAAAACAACGGTTCCGACGGCATCCTCCTTCTCGACAATGGCACCATCAATGCCAATAGGGCGTTCTACGTGGCCGACGGCACCGGCTCAACTGGCACGGTCACGATTGGAGATGGCACAGGCACGGCGGATGCGATCCTCAACACCCAGGGCGGCAACCTCGAAGTCGGCAACGATGGAAATGGCACGATGACCGTCAATTCGGACGGTGTTGTGAACATCAACTCGAACAATCTCGTGATCGGCCAGACGGGCAGCTCCAACGGTCATGTCATCGTCGATGGAGGCACCATCAACATCAATGCCACCGGCGACATCAACATGAACAGCGGCACCTCGTTCTTTACGCTGAACTCCGGGTCGGTGCTCGGTTTGCGCAATTTCAACCAGTCCTCGCTGGAAGGCACTCCTTCTGTCTCCAATTTCAATGGCGGACTGATCACGACTTCGGGCGACATCGTTGACCGCAACGGCTTGAGCACGCTCAACTACAACGGCACACAGATGCAGATCGGAGGCGGGGATCTTTCCACCACCACCATGAACGTGGGAACGGCGGCGGCTGGTGGAGCGGTGACCATGAACATCGTGGGGACAGGGCTGAGTTCCGGACTGAATGGAGTGGAAGCGGACACGGTCATCGTCTATCGCGGCCTCAACATCAGCAGTCCCGGTATCGACGCCACGATCAACGTCAACAACGGCTTCCTTGAGGTCCGTCGTGGCATCGCGGGCGGAGGAGGCACCAGCACCCTGAATGTGGGCAGTATGGGAACAGCGGGCCAGTTGTTCATTGAGGGCGTCAATCCTCTCGTCGACGTCAGTTCTCAGATCAGCAGCCTGAATGTCGGTGCCAACGGCACGCTGAGCGCACGTCCCAACCTCTTCAACGTCAACCCGATCGACACAGCGGCGGCGAATCTGACCGACGGCACACTGACCATCGACAACAGCCTGATCACCAGCGCGGCCAGCAACAGTCAGAATTTCGAGACGATTTGGGTGGGCGGCAGCACCGAGTGGGACGGCACCGCGACGCAGTGGTCCCGGGGTCTGCCGTCGGGCTACACCATCAATTCGGATACGCAGATGACCGTGGTGAATTCCGCAAGCCCGATCATCGGGTCGGTCAACCTTATCACGGCGGGCTGGACGCTGGTGGATGACGGAACGACCACTGGAACCTTGATCGTCAAAAACGACGCCCAGATTAACGCGGGCGCCACGCGCGCCGTTCTGCGTGGAACGGCCGCCGCCGATGCCAACGTGGTGCGCGCCACGGATCTGATCATTTCCAACAACAACGCCGCCGGGTTCATCGGTGCCACGGATGCCGCTCATCTTGAGATCATGGACAACGCCACCCTGACGGTGGGAACGCCCACGGTGAATGCCAATGTCTACGTGGGCGGTGCCTCCAACGGAACCGTCGATCAGAACGGCAGCATGACGATCAACGGCAACCTCTACTTCGGTCAGAATCCGGCAGGGGGTGACAACGGCGGCACATGGAATCTCGGGGCGGGAGAAAGTCTGACCGTCACCGGCAGCATTGAGGAACGGGATGCCAGCACCAACAGCGCCCAGTTCTACATCCGTGGAGGCACGCTGGATGTGGCGGGGGACATTACGGTGCAGCGCCTCGATTTGGCGGACGGCACCAGCCAAAACAGCACCTTGAACATCAAGCCGGGCCAGACCGTGACTTCCACCGGCACAACTCAGATCGGGAGAAATTCGGCGGGCATCATCAATGTCACCGACGCCACTTCCGTGCTACAGGCGGCCAACATGACCATTGGGGGAGGTAATGCTAACAACTCCAGGCTAAACGTCACCGCTGGCATCGGCGGCACCTTTGGCGGCGGCCTCACCTTCGGCAACAATGCCGGTGCCAACTCAGGTCCCGAACTGCTCGTCAGTGGCACCGGCATCGTGCGGGTCTCCAACAATGGCAACATTCAAAACGCCGCCTCTGGGAACGCAGACCTCTTGGTCAACTCCGGCAGCACCAACGATATTCGAGTCACCGAGCAGGGACTGTTGGACATCGCCCGCGATTTCAGCCTGCACAACAACACCACTGCCGGCCACCGCCTGAACGTCCTTTTGGACGACACGGCCACCATCAACGTGGGTCGCAATCTCGACTTCCGTTCCGGGACCACCAACTTCGACGTACAGGGTGGCACGCTGGCCATTGGCGGTGACCTGCTCCTCAACGCCGGCACCGGCACCTTCCGCGTCGAGGGCGCGTCCTCCACCATCACCGTGGGCGGTGCCATCACAGTCGACGCGGGCCAAACTCTGACCTTCGCCCTTGATGGCAGCGGGTTGAGTCCCATTGTCGCCACCAGTTCAACAGCGTCGGTCACGGTCAATGGCGACATCAATGTCGACACCTCCCTCCTGAGTGATCCGGTAGCCAGCGCCGATGCGCTCACGACTTGGAGCTCAGGCAGCGGCGCGTGGACCGCGACAGACACCGAGTGGATCAGTGCCGGCGGGTTCATGCTGAATCCAGATGGAGCAGGATTCCTCACCTCCGGGAGCCGAATCACCGCGATCAGCGTTCCCAACGACCCATTCTTTGGTGGAGTCGCAGGAACACCCACCGTGTTGACTCCTGATTGGAGTTTCGATCCAACCACTGACGTCACCAAGGGCGATTTGGTTTACACAGGTGCGGATGTGGATAGCCTTCCGCTCCACGCCGTGCTGAGCGACAACGGCGGCGCGATCACGATCACTCGCAGCACCGATCTGCAGATCGCGCCGGTTCTGGGCAACGCGGCCTCTGCCATGACCGTGAATGCGGATGTCACGCTCAACGTCTCGGATGGGGTGCTGGACGGTTCCGGGCCGAACCTTGTACTGGGCAGCGCGACGGCGATTGGCACGGCAACCCAGAACGGCGGGGCGGTGCACATCGACGGCAATCTGGTGTTTGGCACGGGTGCCTCCTCTTTCGGCGGCACCTACGACCTGTTCGGCGGCCTGCTGATGGTGCATGGCGACATTGTGGAAGGAAGTGTCGGCGGTGGCTTGGACAGCACCGTGACTGATGCCCAACTTCATGTGGACGGCGGGACCTTGAATCTCGTGGGAAGCAATCTGAGCACCCAGAGCCTTCGAGTAGGCAATGCGGCGGGCAGGACCGGGTCGCTCACCTTGACCGACAAGACGGTGAATAACTCAGGAACGCTCTATGTGGCGGAGTCCGGCACCGGCACCCTGAATCTGCTGGGCACGACCACCCTTGGAGATGCGGCCTCGGTGTCGATCCAGATCGGCGAATCCACAGCTAGTGATGGCACACTCAATATCGGCGACGGCACGGATACCCCGGTGGTAAATGCGTCAAACATCGACGTGGCAGTGAGTGGCACAGGGGCCTTGACGATCCTCAGTGGCACGATCAACGCGACCGGAGGCATCAATCTGGCGGACGGTGGCGGTGGAAGTGGAACGATGGTGGTCGGAAACGGCACATCCGCGCCGATCATCAACAACAGCGGCGGCAACTTCGAAACGGCCGATGTCGGCACGGGTGTCGTGACCTGGAACAGCGGCACCTTGAATCAGACTACGAACAATCTGATCGTCGGTCAGGGAGCGGGGTCGAACGCGACCTTTATCCTCAATGATGGCTTGATCGATTTGGAAAACCAGCTCCGCATGAACAACGGGGTTGGGCTGGTCGACCAGAACGGTGGGACCATGAATGTGGGCACGACGCTCGATATGGAGAATGGCAGTTCCTCCACCACGGACATGACCTACCGCATTTCTGGCGGCACCCTCAATGTGGGGGACCGCGCCACTGGCGATCTGATCATCGGCAACACACCTAATGCCGACAGCACCTCGCACTTCGAGCAGACGGGTGGAACGG